>DASPWX010000081.1:0-24919 GCA_035637615.1 Bathyarchaeia archaeon
GAGAGCTGGGTCAGGACGCGGCCCTTGTCCGGGATCGGTGTGGGCAGCACCGCATCGAATGCCGAGAGCCGGTCGCTCGCGACGATGACGAGCTTGTCGCCACCGGCCTCGTAGACGTCACGGACCTTGCCGCGGCGGAAGAGGTTCGCGCCGTCGACGCGCGACTCCAGCAGGACGCTCACTCTGGAAGGATCCCCTTCAGGCGCTCGCGCCAGGCCGATGCGATATCGCGCGCGACCTCCGGAGCAAGACCGTGGTACTCGTCGGGGCGCTCGAGGATGCGTCTTTCGTCGGGCGAGAACTTCACCAGGTACGGCCGAAGATCGCCGTCGAGCGTCGCGACCTCGAGAAGCGAGCGCGAACCGCGCTCGGCCTCGAGCGTGAGCCGGCGCACCGCCTCGTGAGCGTCGGGATGGCCGTACTTCGCGAGAAGGACGTAGAGCGGCTCGGCCGCGATCGCGCCCCGCGACATGGCCAGGTTCGCCTTCAGGCGCTCGCGGTCGACGCGCATGCCGTCGAGCGACGCCGCGAGGCGTCCGGCGGCGTACGTCGTGGCCGCAAGAATTTCCCCAAGGAAGCGCTGCGACGCCGAGTTCGTGAGATCGCGCTGGTGCTCGCTGATCTGGTCCATGTATGTCGTGAGCATCCGCGGCGCGATCGCCTTCCAGATCGACTTCACGTTCTCGAAGGAGACGGGGTTGCGCTTGTGCGGCATCGTCGACGAGCCGACCTGCTCCGCGGCGAACGACTCGGCGACCTCGCCGATCTCGCTCCGTTGCAGCTGCCGCATGTCGTCGGCGAGGTTGGCCATGACCCCGAGCGCGCTCACGCAAGCGTGCGCGAGATCGGTCCAGCCTTCGGGCGGGACGATCTGGGTGGATACCGGAGCGGGATGCAGCTGCAGACTGCTGAGGAAGCGGCGCTCCAGCGCGCGCGGATCCGACGCTAGGAGCGCGAGAGCGTTGTACGCGCCGACCGCACCCGAGAGCTTCCCCGGAAGCCGCCGCGCCGCGAGGCGGAGCTGCTCGAGCCGGTCGCCGAGGCGCGAGACGTACTCGGCCATCGCAAAGCCGAACGTGACAGGCTCGGCGTGGCGGCCATGGGTGCGACCGATCTGCGCCGTGTCGGCCTCCGCTTCGGCGATCGAGATGCATTTGGCGATAAGCACGGCGATGGTCGGCACGACAACGCGATCGACGCACTCGCGATAGCGGAGCGCGTTCGCCGTGTCGACGATGTCGTAGCTCGTCGCGCCGAGGTGGACGAAGCGCTTGGCCTCGTCGGGAACCTGCGCGCGGATGACATTCACGAGTGCGCGCACGTCGTGTCGGGTGCGCGACTCCTCCTCCGCGACCTCCTGCGCTGTGATGCGATCAGCCGCGCTGGCGATCGCGTTCGCGACACTCTTGTCGGTGATGCCGACGTCCGCGAGCGCGAGAGCGAGCGCCCCCTCGACACGGGCCATGTACTTGATGGAAGCGGCGGCGGAGAGATACGGATGGAGCGCCTTATAGACGGCGGGGTCGCCTCCATAGAAGCGGGAATCCAACGGCGAGATCGTGTCGAAACGATTGGTGATCGTCACGATGCGATCGACGCCGCGGGTGGCACGGGGGAGCGGGGTTGCCCGCGAGCGTCCATCCGGCGGCGTCGCGCGGATCGCTTGGTCTCGCGGATGAAGCCGACCGGTAGCGAGCGGGCAACCCCCGACCCCGGGACAGGACCCGCGGCGCTATCCAACGCGACGATCATCCCGACACGATCTTCGAGGCGTTCCGCTTACGCATCTCTTTGATTCGGACACCGAGCAGTTCGTCGCTGGTCGCGAGGATTTCGGCGGCGAGGATGCCCGCGTTGACCGCACCCGCGTCGCCGACGGCGACAGTCGCGACGGGAATGCCTCGGGGCATCTGTACGGTCGAGAGGAGCGCGTCGAGCCCACCGGCGATCGCGTTCGGCGCGACGAGGGGCACACCGATCACCGGAAGCGTGGTGAGCGCCGCGACCGCACCGGCAAGGTGCGCCGCACCGCCGGCGCCACAGATCACGACGCGGACGCCACGTCCTTCGAGCCCGTCGACCCAATCGCGGAGCGCCTCGGGGGTGCGGTGCGCCGAAAGCACCCGCGTCTCGCTCTCCACGCCGAGGCTCTCGAGTGTCTCGGAGGCAAAGCGCATCGTGGTCTGGTCTGACGTGGAGCCCATGACGATCGCGACCTTCGGTATCGTCAAGCGACCGCCACCTCCTGCTGCGCGATGTCCGAACGATAGAACTTGCCCTCGAACGCCACGCGTTCGGCACCGGCATACGCGCGATCGCGCGCTTCCGCGATAGTGTCGCCGCTCGCGACCATGTGCATCACGCGACCGCCTCCCACAATGACGTCCCCGGTCGCGTTCCGTTTGGTCGCGCCGTGAAATGCGAGCACGTTTTCGGGGAGACGATCGAGTCCCGCGACGGGCATCCCGGTTTTCGGCGGCCCCGGATAGTTCTCGGCGCAGAGGACCACGTCGACGTAGTGGCGCTTGCTGAAGCGGATCGGCTCCGCGGCGACGTACTCCGCGAGGCGGCCCTCGCCGAGCGCGAACAGGAGCTTCGCGAAATCGCCCTCGACCCGCGGGAGCGTGACCTCGGCCTCGGGATCGCCGAAGCGTGCGTTGTACTCGAGCACCTTCCAACCGTCGGCGGTCTTCATGAGCCCCGCGTACAGGACGCCGCGATACGGCGTCCCGCGCTTTGCGAGCGCCGCTGCGATGGGCGCGATCAGCTCCTCGGCGACGGCCTGCGCCTGGTCGTCGGGCAAGACCAACGTCGGCGAGAACGCACCCATGCCACCGGTGTTCGGCCCAGTGTCCCCGTCGTGGACGCGCTTGTGATCGCGCGCCGGCGGGAGCGCGACGACCGTCTCGCCGTCAACGAGTGCCTGCAGCGACGCCTCCTCGCCCTCGAGCAGCTCCTCGAGAAGGACGCGACCGCTGTTTGCGGGCGGCGTCGCGAGGGCCTCGGCGGCCTCCTCGATGGTCCGCGCGACGGTCACGCCTTTGCCGAGTGCGAGACCGTCGGCTTTCACCACGATCGGTGCTTCCCAGTGCGCGAGGGCCTCCTTTGCGGCGGCGGCGTCGGCGAACGACTCCGACCTCGCGGTCGCAATGCCGGCCTCCGCCATGAGCTCCTTGGCGAACGATTTGGACCACTCGATCTTCGACGCGTCTTTGGACGGTCCGACCACGGAGATGCCCGAGCGGCGCAGGGCGTCGCCGATTCCCGCGGCGACAAGCTCGTCGGTGCCGACGATCGCGAGGTCGATGAACGACGCAAGGACGTGCTCGTCGAGCCAGCTCACGTTGTCGGGGGATTGGTCGATCACGCGCGTGAAGAGCGAGAGACCGGCGTTGCCCGGGACGGCGTCGATTGTCGTTACGCTGTTGCAGTTCGCGAGGCGCCAGGCGATGGCGTACTCGCGCCCGCCGCCGCCGAGCACGAGACAGTTGAGACCGGGCGCGCCCGCCGATCGGCGCGGGCTGCGCTGCTTGCGCTGCTCCCAGATCTTCTTGTAGACGGCCTCGCCGCCGAAGAGGCCTTTCACCCGGACCTCTTCGCCGTAAATGCAAACGTGAATTCCGAACGACGGACCACCACATCGCCGACAGGGGCAGGCAATCGCGTCGGCCTCGCGACCACGTCGAGGTCCCGGAGTCTTACCGCTCTAAGATGCTCGATCGCCCTGAACAATCGAGACTTGGCGGCTGCTGAGCCGAACGAGAGGACGACGCTGAAAGGACCCGCGATCGAATCACGCGACACATCAACAAGGGCCAAGCTTCCGGCCGGATCGAGGATGCCGACCGTGATACCGATCCGGCCTCTCCTGCTGACGCTGATGTTGCCGTTGAACAACGCCAGCAGGGTTATTGCCTCCCAGCCGAGGGGCGGCGCGACTACGAACTGTGGGGTTTGCCGCAGCAGCGCAGCGATCGTTTCGTTCGTAACACCGACGAGCTCATCGCTGAGCTCGATATCAAAAGCGTCGACCGTGCGCGTGCGGGCCTGCGAGCCTTGGCCGCGCAGCCTCATGAACGCGCCCGGAGTTACGCCGGTGCTTACCAGGTCGGTGCCTTGCTTCCGGAGTGCAATGACCGTCTGCATCCCGGCTGGCAGCACGAACGGAAACACAATCGTCCCGCCGTCGGCGAGCTGCGCGACCCACTTCGGCGAGAGATCGGAGACGCTCGCAGTGACCTCGACCCGGTCGTAGGAAAGGCTATCTGCCGTTCCCGCCCATCCGTCACCCGCGACCACTGCGACGTGATGAAAGCTCGCGGCCGCGAGGTTCTGTCCTGCTTGTGCGGCGACCTCGGGATCGAGATCGACAGTCGTGACGGCGCCTCGGTCACCAGTGAGCTCCGAAAGAACCGCGGCGTTGTACCCGGTTCCTGCGCCAATCTCCAAGATCCGGTGACCGGGCGCGACATCGAGCAGCTCGGCCATGTCGATCATGATCCCGACCTCGCTCGAAGAGCTGAGCGGGCGGCCCTCGCGATCATGTTTCGTGACGATTGCGTCGCCGCTATAGACGCGATCGAGGCCGACGCCGGGCAGAAAGGCCTCGCGCGGGACCCTGCGAAATGCTTGTTCGATTCGGGGACGTAACTGAACGCCGCGCTTCTTCAGCAGATCCACCATCGCTCCGCGAAGCTCACCCGCCTCAGCAGGTGTCGCGGCGCTCACTCCCATTCAATCGTCGCGGGTGGCTTCGACGACACGTCGTAGACCACGCGATTCACACCGGACACCTCGTTGACGATGCGCGCGGATACGCGCTCGAGCAGGTCGTACGGAAGGCGTGCCCAGTCCGCGGTCATGAAGTCTTCGGTCGTCACCGCACGAAGCGCGACGAGCGCGCCGTAGGTGCGGAAGTCGCCCTGCACCCCGACGCTGCGCAACGGCGTGAGGACGGCGAACGCCTGCGCGACCGTCCGGTACAGATCCGCGGCGCGGAGCTCCTCGAGAAAGATCGCGTCCGCGCGCCGAAGCGTCTCGAGGCTCTCGCGGTCGACCGGTCCGAGCACGCGCACCGCGAGACCTGGCCCGGGGAACGGATGCCGCCACAGGATGTCCTCAGGGATGCCGAGCTCAGCGCCGACCCGCCGGACCTCGTCCTTGAAGAGGCGGCGGAGCGGCTCGACGACCTCGAGGGACATGACCTCGGGAAGCCCGCCGACGTTGTGATGCGTCTTGATGCGAGCGCTCGTCTTCGAGTCCCGCGATCGCGACTCGATGACATCCGGATAGATCGTGCCCTGGACGAGGAGGTCGACGTGACCGACGCGCTCGGCCTGCTCCTCGAAGCAGCGCACGAATTCCTCGCCGATGATCGTGCGCTTGCGCTCGGGATCGGCGACGTCCTTCAGCTTCGCGAGGAAACGATCGGCCGCATCGAGATGAATGAGGCGCAGCCGCGGGCCGAACGCCGCGACGACTTCCTCGGCCTCGTTGGCACGCAGGAGACCGGTGTCGACGAACACGCAGGTGAGGCGATCGCCGATCGCGCGCGCGACGAGCGCCGCGGCCACCGCTGAATCGACTCCGCCTGACAGCGCGCAGATCGCGCGCCGGTCGCCGATCCTCTCGCGGATCTCGGCGACGGCCTCTTCGACGAACGCCGCGGGCGTCCAATCACCGCTCGCGCCGCAGACTCGGTAAAGGAAGTTGCGCAGGATCTCCGCGCCGTGCGGCGTATGCGCGACCTCGGGATGGAACTGGACGGCGTAGCGGGTCTTGCCATCGGTCATCGCAGCAATTGGGACGCTCGTCGTGCGCGCCACGACCGAGAACCCATCCGGTGGACGGCGCACGGTGTCGCCGTGGCTCACCCATGCGCGCTCCTGGGCCGAAAGGCCCTCGAAGATCCCGCCGCGGTCGGCGATCTCGACGGTCGCGGGCCCGTACTCGCGTTTTCCTTCGGCGACGACGTCACCGCCCAGAACGTGCGCCATGAGCTGCATCCCGTAGCAGATGCCGAGCACCGGAAAGTCGCCGTTGATGACGCGCGGGTCGACGCTCGGCGCGCCCTCGTCGTACACGCTCGCGGGCCCGCCCGACAGGATCACCCCGATCACGTTGCGCGCGCGCAGCTCCTCGGGGGTGATGTCGTGCGGGACGATCTCGCAGTACACGCGCGACTCGCGCACGCGCCGCGCGATGAGCTGCGTGTACTGGGACCCAAAGTCGAGGATCGCGATCGTGGCACGGGCGGACGGACCGGTTTTCGCCCCGGCGACGGGGCGGTCGGTCTGGGGGCGGCTCATGGACTAGGCCCGGACCCGGTAGTTGGGTGGTTCCGTCGTGATACGGATGTCATGCGGGTGGGACTCCCGCAGGCCCGCGCCCGAGATGCGTACGAACCGAGCGCGGGCGCGCAGATCGTCGATCGTCGCCGCACCGACGTAGCCCATGCCCGCACGGAGTCCGCCGACGAGCTGGTGGACCACCGCGGCGAGCGGACCGAGCGCGCGAACGCGGCCCTCCACGCCTTCGGGGACGAGCTTGGAAAACTCGCCGACGTCCGCTTGGCCGTAGCGGTCGCGCGAGCGCCGCGCCTCCATCGCGCCAAGCGACCCCATCCCGCGGTACGACTTGAACGCGCCCTCCTCGGTCTCCACGACATCGCCGGGTGACTCATCCACGCCCGCGAAAAGTCCACCGAGCATCACGGTCCACGCGCCTGCGCCGATGGCCTTCGCGATGTCGCCGGAGTGCTGGATGCCACCGTCGGCGCACACCGGAATGCCGTGCCGGTCCGCTGCCTCGGCGCAGTCGAAGACCGCCGTGATCTGTGGCATTCCAGCCCCGGCGACGATCCGCGTCGTGCAGATCGCCCCCGGGCCCATCCCCACCTTCACGCAATCGGCACCGGCCGCGATGAGCTCCTCGGTACCCTCGGCGGTGGCCACGTTCCCCGCGATGACATCGACGCGATGCCGCGCCTTCACCTTTTCGACCATGCGCACGACCGCGGCTGAATGCCCGTGCGCGGTGTCGACCACGATGACATCCACACCCGCCCCGACGAGCGCCGCGGCGCGCTCGTCCGCATCGCCGGATACGCCCACCGCCGCCCCCACGATCACGTCCGCGTCCTTCGCCCGGCGGACCTCATCGACCTGCTCCGCGACGGTCAGATTTCGATGGATCACCCCGAGACCGCCGAGACGACCGAGCGCGATCGCGAGGCGCGCGTCGGTGACCGTGTCCATGGCGGCGGAAAGGATGGGGATGTCGAGGCGGATCGCGTTGGTGAGGCGGGTCTCGGTTGAGACCTGAGTCGGGAGGATGTCGCTGCGGGCCGGTATCAGGAGGACGTCGTCGAAGGTCAGACCTTCCTTGGCGAACTTGTCCTCCCGGGTCAATCCGCCGCCCTCACCCGAGCAAGTGTATCGGTCAGCGCGAACTAGTCGCGCTTTTGCGCAAGCTGCTGTCCGAAGGTCGTGCCGCCGCGAGTCCACGCCTCGAGCGTTTCGACCCGCTGTCTGCTCCACGAGCGCGCGCGCCACCAGAAGACGGCGGCCGCCGCGAGGCTGATGAGGCAGGCGGTGGGGAACACGATCGGCTGGAGGTCCCACCAGAGCTGGAGCTGCCGTGCCGCGATCGCCACGCCGACGAACGCGAGAAGCTCCACCTCGAAAAGCAGCACGAGGAACGTGAACGCGAATGAGGCGGCGCCATACGAGCGCCGGCGGCGGTACGGAAAGGCGATGTCGATGAGGCTGCTCACGCCGCCGGATGTTAGAGGAGAGTCGCCGCCCGCTCGGGTCCAACGCCGATCATTCCGACCGGGGCGCCCACGGTCTCCGCGATGCGATTCAGATACGCGACGGCCTTCGCCGGCAGGGCTCGACGCTCGGTCACGCCGGTGATGTCCGTCGACCAGCCCTCGAGGGTTTCGTAGCACGGACGAGCTCGCTCCAGCACGAGTGTCGTCGGCATGTCGGTCGTCCGCTTCCCGTCGAGCTCGTAGCTGGCGCAGAACAGGATGCGTTCGTACACGTCGAGAACGTCGAGCTTGGTGACGGCGAGCTCGGTGAAGGCGTTGAGGCGGTGCGCGTGCCGCGCCGCGACAGCGTCGAACCAGCCAACCCGCCGCGGCCGCCCCGTGGTCGCACCGTATTCGTGGGCGCGCTCGCGCAGCGCTGTGGCTTCGTCGCCGCGGAGCTCCGTGGGGAACGGACCCTCGCCGACCGCGGTCGAATACGCCTTCACTACTCCGATGACGCGCGTGATCTTGCGAGGCGGGATTCCGGCCCCCACGCTCGCGCCACCGGCGAGCGGATTCGAGCTGGTCACGTAGGGATAGATGCCCCAATCGAGATCGCGCATGGCGCCAAGCTGCCCCTCCAGCAGGACGCGCGCATCTTTGGCCAGCGCGGATTCGACGAGAGGGAGCGTGTCGACGATACGGTCGCCGAGCTCCGCCGCGGCGGCGAGAACGCCGTCGGCCACCTCCGTCGCATCGAGAGGGGCGTCGCGAAACCGTTCGAGTATCACGTTCTTCGTTTCGAGCTCGCGCTTCACGCGCGCGCGGAAGGTCTTCGCATCGCGCACTTCGTAGACCTGGATGCCATGGCGGCCGACCTTGTCCGAGTATGCGGGCCCCACGCCCATGCCCGTCGTACCGAGCTTCCGTCGACCGCGCTCGCGTTCGTCGAGGCGGTCGAGCGCGATGTGCCAAGGCATGACGAGGTGCGCGCGATCGCTCACGCGCAGGTTCGCGGTGGAGATTCCGCTCTTCTCGAGCTCGGCGAGCTCGCGACAGAGGAACGCGAGGTCGATGACGCAGCCGGGACCCAGAACGCAGAGCGCGTCGGGGTTGAAGATCCCACTCGGGACGAGGTGAAGCTTGAAGGTGCCGTGCTGATTGACGACCGTGTGGCCGGCGTTGTTTCCGCCCTGGAATCGGATGACCACATCCGCCTCCTGCGCCAGGAGGTCAGTGATCTTCCCTTTGCCCTCGTCGCCCCACTGTGCACCGACGATGGCCGTCACCGGCACGTGTTCGAATGCTATCCCGGTCGCTGCCCCGCGACCAGGGCTCCGAGCTTCGCGAGCTCGACAAGCGTGAGGCTGCGCGACGGCTCGGTGGTCCACCAGAGCGTGGCATCCCAATCCGGATCGTCCGCGGGATGATTTCGGAACGACAATCCGGCGCGGTCGAACTCGCGCTCGAACAACAGAGCGGCCCGCCGCTGGTGATAAGGACTGGTCACGAGGATCGCCGACCGAAGGCCGGCGGTCTTCATGAGCTCGGCGACGCGCTGGGCGTTCTCCTCGGTCGTCGCCGAGGAACCCTCTACAACGATCGCGTTTGCCGGCACACCGGCCGCAACGGCCGTCCGTTTCATGAGCTCGGCGGAGGCGACCGATGCTGGGTCGCTCGAGCCGCCGGAGAAGATGAGGACCGGCGCATATCCCTGCTTCCAAAGAGCGATCGCGCTCTCCGCCCGGGCCCCGGTGTCGCCGGAGATCGCGACGATGGCGTCCGCGTGGGCCAGCGGGTCGCTCTCATCAAGCCAGTGCCCGACCCCCACCAGGAGGGCGACGATCGAGAGGGCGCCCAGGAGGAAGCCAAGAAGGAAGCGCCTCACAGGGGATGTGGATGCAGAAGAGAGGCCGGTCGGTCAGTTCGTGGAGGTCGGAACGGTCGCCGTGCGTCGCGCCTCGAAACATTCGGAGCAGTAGACGGGGCGATCGGTCCGCGGCGCGAACGGGACCTGGCCCGCGCGGCCGCAGTTCGAGCACACGATGTCGTGCATGCTCTGCGCTCTGCTCGCTGCGCGCTCCGCCTTTGCGCGGCGACGGCAATCGGGGCAACGCTGGGGCTCATGGAGCAAGCCCTTCTGGGCGTAGAACTCCTGCTCACCGGCCGTCCACACGAACGGATTCCCGCACTCGCGGCAGGTTAGGTCTTTGTCGGTCAACGCCATCGCCATACGCGCGCTCCCCGGGCGAAATCCTATGCCGGGGAGTCAAGCGTCCCGTCGGCGGGCGAAAATTGGCGGCGCGGCGATCGCCGCGCCGCCATCTCGCTCAGGGTGCGGTGATCGAACCCAGCAGCCCGTCCGACTCGTCGTTCGGACCGGCAGTGAAGAAGAGGGTTGTGGTCGGCCCGTTGTTCGCGGATCCGTGGCCGAACTGCAGTGCCCACAGGCCGTCGATCGATAGCGCCTTCCCGCCCGCGGTCCGCAGCTCTCCGCGATACTCGAATCTTCCGTTCGCCATCTCTTCATATGCGTTGATCCGGCCGTCACCAAAGTTCCCGACGAGGAGATCGCCGCTGAAGCGTCCGAAGTTCGCGGGCGCGAGGGCGAGCCCCCACGGCGCGTCGAGCTGGCCATGCTGCGCGACGCGGGCGAGCAGCACGCCCGAGGTGTCGTATGCGTCAACGAATCCCTTCCCCTGTCCGTGGATCTCGTCGGCGGCATCGGCATCCTGTTTCGCGTAAGTCACGAACACTCGCGAACCGATCGTCTGCACCCCGAACGGCGCGTAGCCGGAGGGCAGGTCCGCGTCGACGAATGCGCCGTCGCTCGTCACGAGAAGGAAGTTCGCGTCGAACACGTCGATACGGCCGTTGTGGAAGTCGGTCGCGTAGAAGCGGTCGCCTGTCGCCGTTGTCGCGAGTGCGAGTCCCTTGTAGATCGCGCCGACGCTGGATCGGTCGGCGAGGACGACGGTCTGATTCCCGGACCCCGGCCAACCGCGAACCTGACCCGCCTCCGTGTCGAAGACGAAGCGCGCGCGAGCTCCGCCCCAAAAGACGGCACCGGTCGGCTGCACCGGGACCTGGACGACGAGTGGGACGATCGACCCATCGGCGCGGTAGACGGTCGAGAGGTCGGTGCCGTTATCGGCGACCCACCAGGGCGACGTCGCTGACGCGGTAAGACCCCACGCGTTGACGAGGTTCGGGTCGGTGAACGCTGCCCTCCCCGCGACGTTCGACACGAGGGGGTGGACCGCGTAGGCGTTGTCTGCCGCCGCCAACGCCGGCATGGCCGGAACTCCCATGAGCAGGACCAGCGCGACGGGTAATGAAAAGTGCCGTAGCCAACCGAGTTTCATGTACCGCCTCCATTTCTCCCTTTGTACTTCGGACACAGAGGGAAATGGATCACGCCGTTACGACAACAAAATGCCCTCGGCGGCGGCGGTCCGCCGGAGCCCTTCGGCGAGCGTGGTCTTCGGCTGCCAGAGCCCCTCGCGCGCCGCCTTCGACGCGTTCACACAGGCACGCAACACCTCGGCTGGACGCGCCGGAGCGTGACGCACGCCGGGCGAAGGTCCGAGGATCGAGCCGAGCGCCGTGAGGAGCTCGTTCACGCTCGTCGCGACACCGGTACCGATGTTGAAGACACCGGCGTGTGTCCCGGCGAGCGCGCTCAGCACCGCGTCGACGACGTCGGCGATGTACACGTAGTCGCGCTCGTAGCTGCCGTCGCCGAAAACGGTGACGGGCTCGCCACGTTTCCATGACCCGATGAAGATGGCGATCACGCCGCCCTCGAGATCGGTCCGCTGGCGGGGACCGTAGATGTTCGCGAGACGCAGGGTCACGGCCCGAAGGTCCGACGATTCGACGAGCTTTTCCGCTGCGGCTTTGAACCTGCCGTAGTTCGATTGCGGATCCACCGGGGCGTTCTCCTCGGCGCAGACGGGCGTTTCCCCGTAGATCGCTCCACCGGTGGAGATGTTCACGACGACGGACGCGCCGAGCCGTCGCGTTGTCTCGAGCACGTTGCGCGTCCCGCCGACGATGACCCGCTCGTAGAGGTCCCTCTTCGTCATCGACTCGACGACCTTCGTCTTCGCGGCGCAGTGCACGACCGCATCGATACGCCTGCTGCCGATCTCGCGCTGGAGCGCCGAGAGATCGGCGACATCGGCGATGCGCAGCTCCGCGCGCGGATCGAGGTTCGCGCGGTCACCCGTCGATAGATCGTCCACGACCACGACGTCGTCGCCGCGTTTGAGAAGCCCATCGACCACGTGGCTGCCGAGAAAACCTGCGCCGCCGGTCACCAGGACATGCAACTCGGAGCCGCTCCTTTCTCTTGTGGACAACTCGGTGGGCGAGATGGTGGACAAAGGACCTACGCCTCGTCGGGCATCGACGCTAGCGTCTGGGGAACCGCGGTGGGCTTTCGCCGCGAAGCCATCGTGGCGGAGGCCCCCATAACTTATCGAACGCCTGTTCTAGACTACCCCGCATGACCGTCGAGACGCGCGCGCCCGACCGCCAGGTCCCGTTTGACGAAGGCGCCGAGCAGCAGGTTCTCGGAAGTCTGCTCATCGACCGCGATGCCATCTTCAAAGTGGCCGACCTGCTGCGCGTCGACGACTTCTATGTCGCGCGGCATCAACGGATCTACGACGCGGCCCAGGCCCTTCTCGAACGACGGGAGCGCATCGATCCCCTCACCATCCAAATGGAGCTCGCCCGGCGCGAGGAGCTCGACCGAGCGGGCGGCCAGGCCTATCTCCGTGCGCTCGCGGAGGGCGTTGCGACGGCGGCGGAGATCGACCGCTACGGCCACATCGTCCGCGACCGGGCCATCCTGCGACGCCTGCTCGGCGCGGCCACCTCGATCGCGGCGGACGCGTACGACGAGCCGACCGACATCGCGCTCGCGCTCGACCGCGCCGAGCAGCGGCTCTTCGCGCTCCGCGACGAGTCCGCAAATGCCCAGCTCCGCCACATCACCGCGTCCCTCCAGTCCAACTACGAGCACCTCACCGACCGCATGGAGCGGCCCTTCGAGGTGAGCGGGATCCCCTCCGGCTTCCGCGAGATCGACTACTACACCGAAGGCTTCACCGTCGGCGACCTCATCGTCCTCGCGGCCCGGCCGTCCGTCGGAAAGACGAGCCTTGCCCTCGGGATGAGCTTCAACGTCGCACGTCGCGGTCACCCGGTGCTGCTCTTCTCGCTCGAGATGGACGCGAAACAGATCGTCTCGCGCTATCTCGCGCTGAACTCGCGCATGGACCTGCTGGCGATGCGAACCGGGAACATCATCGACACCGAGGCGGCCGCCGCTCTGCACGGACTGCCGGTATTCATCGACGACACACCGGGTATCTCCATCATGGAGCTGCGGACGAAGGCTCGCCGGGCGAGCACCCACGAGAAGATCGAAGTCATCATCGTCGACTACGTCCAGCTCATCCGCGCCGGCGAGGACGACGAGAATCGCGTGCAGGAGATCGCCACGATCACGCGCAACCTCAAGTCCCTCGCCCGCGAGCTCGGGGTCGTGGTGATCGGGCTGTCGCAGCTCTCGCGCGCCGCAGGCGATTCCGGCGGGGAGCCGAAGCTTTCGACCCTGCGTGAGGGCGGCAGCTTGGAGCAGGACGCCGACATCGTGATCATGCTGTGGCGCGACCGCGAGGAGACGCCGGCCGGCGCGCCGCGGCTCATCAACGGCGCGGTGGCAAAGAACCGCAACGGTCCGACCGGCGGATTCCAGCTCCTCTTCGAGAGCGAGCAGGCGAAGTTCTTCTCCAAAGCCTCCGACGAGGGCGGTCCCCCGGCGTGACGCTACAGACCGACCGCGGCGTCAAGCCGCCGCCCGAGAAGCCCGAGGCCGAAGCATCGCTCCTTGGCGCGATGCTCATGGACGGCGCACTCTACAACGAAGTCGCGCGTGGACACCTCGGTCCGGCGGACCTATCGCGCGAGCAACATCGGATCGTGCTCGCGGCCATCGCCCGCGTTGCCGAGCGAAGCGAGCAGGTCGGATTCGCGAACGTGCAGTCGGACCTCGCCGCGCACGGTGAGCTCGACGCGATCGGGGGCTCGCAGTTCCTCGTCGGCCTCATGCAGACCGTGCCGACGGTCGCGCATGCGTCGAGCTATGCCGCGATCGTCGAACGGACTGCGCTCCTCCGCCGCCTGATCGGCGTCGCCAACGAGATCGCCCGTCTCGCGCTGACCCGCGAGGAATCGGCCGCCGCGGTGTCGGACGCGCAGGAGCTGCTGTTCGCGGTGAGCGAATCGACGCTCCATCGGGACGTCGTCCCGCTGGACGTCGCGCTTCGCCGCTACGCGGAGCAGGTCGACGCGCGCGGCGATCTTCGTGTCGGCGTCCGCACGGGAATCGAGTCGGTCGACAAGAAGACAGGAGGTCTGCAGCCTTCCGATCTGATCCTCATCGCGGGCCGTCCCGGTCTTGGCAAGACGAGCCTCGCACTGAACATCGTCGAGCACGCGGCGGTCGTTGAGCAGAAGACATGCGCGTTCTTTTCGATGGAAATGAGCGAGATGCAGGTCGTCCAGCGCCTCGTGTCGATGCTCGCGGAGATCGACGGCAACCGCATGCGCCGGGGCCGGCTCTCCACGCAGGAGTTCACCGCGATCTCCGCCGCGTCGAGCGAGCTCCAGCAGGCGCCGATATTCGTGGAGGAGTCGAGCCGCCTGACGGTGACGGACATCCTCGCGAAGTCGCGCCGTCTGCAGGCGGAGCGCGGTCTCGACCTCGTGGTGATCGACTACCTGCAGCTCATCGAAGGCGTGGGAAACGATGAGAGCCGCGTCCTCGAGGTCGCCCGCATCAGCCGCGCGCTGAAGGCGATCGCGCGCGAGCTCGAGGTTCCGGTGGTCGCGATCTCGCAGCTATCGCGGCAGATCGAGCAGCGCGGCACCGAACCGATGCTCTCCGACCTTCGCGAATCGGGCGCACTCGAGGCCGACGCCGATCTCGTCCTCTTCCTCTGGCAGAAGGATCGCAAAGACCGCGAAGAGGGCGTCGTGCGACTCAAGCTCGCCAAACACCGCAACGGACCGACCGGCGACTTCGACCTGCACTTCCAGTCGGACCTCACGCGGTTCCGCGACCTCGGCGAAACGCGCGAAGTCGTCTAGGCCGGCTCGGCCGTGACCAGGCGGCGATCCGCGAACAGCCGGACGCGTGAGCCCGCGACGTACGCCGCCGCGTAGATGACCGCGACGATGATCAGGAGCGCCTGGTAGCCGGTGACGAGCGCGGCGTATTCCAGGACGCCGCCAATCATCGCGCCGATGAGATTCGAGGCGAACGCCATGTCCGCGGTGCGCGTGTCCCGAAACGACGAGGTGAACACGAGATTCGCGAAGAACACCGGGGCGAACGCGATGACCGCCGCGGCGAGATAACGGAGCCATGCCGGATCGAAGAGCAGCGCCGACGGCGGGAGCACGTATGCGAGGACGAGCGTGGCCCCAAGACCTGAGAACAGCGCCAACCGTGGCGGCTTCGTCAGCGCGTTCACGCCGATCGCAAGGAGCACGCTCAGCAGGATCGCCGCGAAGGCCATCGCGTTGACCGTCCAGGTCGTGCCGAACAGAAGGCTGAAGATGGTGAGGCTCCGCGTTTCGAGGAGCAGGAACGCCGCGCCGAGCAGGAAGAAATGTGGACTGAAGGCGGCCATCGGGGCGGACACGATTCGCGCGGCGAGCACGGTCATCACGCCCGCCACCAGGAGGACGAATGCAAGCGCGAGGACGTAATAGGACGCGATCGCACGATCGCGCAGATACAGGAAGGGCCAATCGTCCGTCGCGGCGGCCGGGCGTTCGCCCGCGCTCGCAGGGCTCATGAGCGACGCCTGAGCCGACACGTGGAGGACAGCCGGGCTTGCCGCGAGTACCGCGGCGGAACCGATCGGGCCGTCGTATTCGCGCACGAGCGGCTCGGCCCCAAAGACATCCGCCAGCATTCCCTCGATCTTCGCGAGAAGCCACGGCTGCCGGTAGTAGTTGTAGAGGACGAAGACCCCGTTCGGTGCGAGGTGGTCGCGCGCGCTGGCGAACGCCTCGCGCGTGAACAGGAACGACTCCAGGCGGACGTTCGCGCTCGTGCTCACGAGCGTCAGCGAGTCGGGGAGCGCGAACACGATCAGGTCGTACCGATCCGCGCTGGAGCGAAGAAAAGCGCGTCCATCGTCGACGTACTCGTGAACGCGCGGGTCGGAGTACGGATGATCGGGATGCTCGCGCTCCCCGAGCTCGAGGATGCGCGGGTCGATCTCGACCGCGTCGACGGCCTGGACCCTGTTCGCCAGCGCGTATGCCGTGTCCGTCCCGCTTCCCGCCCCCACCACGAGCGCGCGCCCGAAGCTTCGGCCTGGGAACCACTGGTAGATCTGGTCGTAGAAGGGCTCCGCCGCGGGCTGACCCATCTGGACCGCGTGCATCGCCTGGTGCGGTATCCCGTTCACCGAGATCGTCGCGTCCGATCCCGCGGGACGCTGCACGGTGATCCGGTAGTAGGGAGACCAGAGATCCCCGCTCGCCGTTGCGCCGATCACGAGCCCGAACGTCGCGACGACAAAGGCGCCATTGACGAGGGAGAAGCGACTCAACGGCCGCGTAAGCGCGAGGCCGGCCAGAAGCAGCGCGAGGACGCCGAACCACACCGGCGGCTGCAGGCTCAGGACGGAGAGGCCCGTGAACAGCGCGATGCCGCCGATCGACCCGGTGATGTCGAGCGCGTACGCGCGGAGGGGCGGCATCGAGCGGAGGAGAGAGCCGAGCGGAAGCGCGAGCGCGCCCATCACCGCGGCGACGAGGACGAATACGAGCGGAAGCACGAGGAAGTTCGTGTCGGCCGCATGGCTCTCGGCGAGTCCGAAGAAGATCTCGCTGCTCGAGCGGATCTGCACGTCAAGCTTCGCGCCGAGGATGAGTGCGACGACCAGCAGCAGCAGCACCGGGAACGGTGACCACGACACGGTCGCGAAACGCCGTCCGAGGAGGACCCCGACACCGATTCCCAGGAAGCTCGCCATCAGGACGAAGTTGGAGAAGAAACCGATATACGTGACGTTCGCGGGGATCCAGCGCAGCAGCACGAGCTCCACGAACAGCAGCGTCGCGCTGGTCAGGACGAGGCGCAGCCCCGGCCCGCGAAGCGCTTGGAACACGGGCTAGGCCGGCTCGATCGCTATCGTCACGTCAGCCCGGACGTCCGCCAAGAGGCGCACCTCGACCTTGTGGATTCCGAGAGACCGCAGCGGCTCGCGCATGACGATCTTGGTCTTGTCGATCTCGGCTTTCGCCTCTTTCTTCAGCGCTTCGGCCACCTCCTTGGCGGTCACGCTGCCGAAGGTCTTCCCCTGCTCCCCCGCCTTGAGCCGAAACACCAGGGTGACCTCGGCGAGACGCTTCGCGAGCTCCTCGGCGTCCTGGTGCGCGCGATCCTTCTTCGTTCTCTCGGCCTGGCGTTCCTGCGCGAGATGCTTGAGCTCACTGCCGGTCGCCTCGATGGCCAGGCCCTTCGGAAAGAGATAGTTGCGCGCGTAGCCGTCGGCGACGTCCTTGATGTCACCGGTCCGGCCGAGGCCATTCACTTCCGCCTTGAGGATGACGCGCACGCGACGCTAGGAGGAGGTGGACGCCTCGTCGAGCGCTGTGTCCTGCTCGCTGCGCCGCAGCTCCATTTCCCAGGCGAGCACCGACGCCGCGACGGCGAGGACGCCCATGACCGTGAGAGCGCCGACGATCGCGAGCAGTGCCTCGATGACGCCGAAGAAGCCGGGACCGGAGTCGCGGTCGCTCATGTGCTCTCCCTCTTCTTCCGACCGGTCGCCTTGCGACCCTGTGTCCGGAATTTGTCCACAGTAGCGCGGACGTCGCCCAGACGGTCTCCGAGGAGCCGCTCGGCCGTGGCGATGTCACGGCGGAGCTGATCTTTGTCCTGCGAGATCTTCGCCAGGTGCTCCTCGACGATGTCGGGTGGCGCACTGCGGATGAACAGGTCGAGGCCGAGCAGTACTACCGCGAGGTCGTCCAGCTGGCCGAGGACGGGCACGAAATCGGGGATGAGATCGATCGGGAAGAAGAGGTACGCGCCGATCCCGACAAGGATGAGCTTCTGCTGCGCCGGGACGCGACCGTCACGGAGCAGCGCCCACACCAGACGGATGTACATCGGCAGGCGCCGGATGATGTCGACCACCTCGGTCATGTCCTTCGGAACGCGTATGCGGTTAGCCAACGTGGACCTCTCCCTGCGGGAACCGTGCCCGAAGCGCGCGCAGGGTAGGAGCGAGGGCGGCATCGCGATTGGCGGCCCAGAAGGACACGAGGTACTGGGCCTTGCCGTCCGCCACGCTGCGCAGCTCGAGGGATGGCGGCGGCTCGGGCGACACTCCATCGACCTTCTGCAGCGCCGCGCGAAGATCCTCGGCGGTGACGGCCTTCTCGTCTGCCGGGAGGACAAGCCATGCCGACGCTCGCCGCGTCGGAAAGCGGGTCAGATTGACGACCGCGGACGTCATGAACGTGCCGTTCGGCACGATGACCTCACGGCCGTCGTCGGTGCGAAGCTGCGTGGTGCGGAAAGAGATCTCCTCGACCGAACCGCTGTATCCGGCGACCTCGATCGTGTCGCCGATGCGAAACGGACGCTCGACCAGAACCCAGACGCCGGCAAAGAAATTCTTGAGGATGTCCTGCAGCGAGAGACCGATGACCAGACCGACGACGCTGAATGACGTGAGGATCCAGCCGAATGTATCGCGGGTGTAGATCGCGACGATGGCAAGGATGCCGACGGTGATGATCGCGATCTGGGCGAGGTTGCCGATAAGGATGGTGACGTTCGCCTGGGCGCGGTTGCGAGCGAGCATCCGCATCGTCGCGCCGCGCACGCCCCTCGCGACGAGAAGGGTGATCGCGGCCACGATGAGTGCCCAGAAGGTCCGCGCGCCGTAATCGAGAATGTTGTCGCGGATGACGGAGGGGTCGAGGGGCATCGCGCGGAGAATACGTGCGCTCTTGACAAGTGAACATCCGTTCGGTTAGCCTCACTGCCAAGCGTGACAAAGCAAGACCAGCAGCGGGCGGACCGCATCCTGGCGTTCATCCGCGAAGCCGTCGCCGAGAGGGGATATCCCCCGAGCGTGCGCGAGATCGCGGAGGCGGTGGGACTCGCCTCGACGTCGGCCGTCCATCACCACCTCACCAAGCTCGAAAAGGACGGACGTCTCAACAAAGAGGCCACCCGTTCGCGAGCGCTCAGCCTCCCGGGCATGAACGGAGGTCGCGTGGTGCAGGCTCCTGTCATCGGTGAGATTGCCGCAGGTCAGCCGATCCATGCCTACGAGGACCGTTCCGAAACGATCGGACTGCCGAGCGAGCTCGCGGCGGGACGTGGACGCGAGACCTTCGTCCTGAAGGTTCGCGGCAAGTCGATGATCGAGGACCACATCGACGACGGAGACTTTGTCGTCGTCCAGGAGCAGAACACCGCGCGCGATGGTGACATCGTCGTCGCGGTACTCGAGGACAACGTCGCAACGCTGAAGCGCTTCTATAAGGAGAAGGACCGTATCCGGCTGCAGCCCGCGAACGGCGCGATGTCCCCCATCTACGCGCGGGACGTGCAGATCCAAGGGAAGGTCATCGGCGTAATCCGCAAACTGTCCTAGCTTCGTCCATCGATGCCGCCACGCGTTGCTTCGCTCACCATTCGTGAGCTGAATCGTGCTCTGCTGGCCCGGCAGTTCCTGCTGAAACGCCAGAAGATCGGCGCGGTCGACGCGGTGGAGCACCTCGCCTGCCTTCAGGGACAGTGGGCGCCGTCACCGTATGTCGCGCTCTGGTCTCGTCTTGCGGGCTTCAAGCGCGAGCAGCTCACGCGGTCCATCGACCGCGGGGAGCTCGTGAAGGCGACCCTCATGCGAGCGACGCTGCATCTCGTTTCGGCACGCGAATACCCGTCTTACGCGCTCGCGACGATGGAAGGCCGGTTCGGCGCGTGGCGCCCGCCCGGCGGGCCCGGACTGGCCGATCTCGAGGTGCTGCATGAGAAGGTCATGGCCTTTGCGGCGAAGACGCCCCGCACGCGCACCGAGATCCAGGAATTCAGCGCGGCTCACCTTCCGTCCGGCGCCGCCAAGAACGAGAGGTTGCGGAGCTGGTTCACGTGGGCCGCGCTTGCGACGAGCGGACTCGTCTGGGAGCCTTCGGGTGCGCACTTCGAGCACAGGCGGCTCGCGCGGCATGTGGCGCCGCCGGCGAAGCTCCGCAAGCCACCCAAGGCGGATGCCGCATACCACCTCGTGGTGCGGCGACATCTCGGCGCGTTCGGCCCGGCGACCGTCGCCGACATCGCGACGTGGAGCAGCATTCGCGTCGCGAACATCCGCGCCGCGCTCACACGCATGACAGACCTGCGGCATTTCACCGACGAGCGGGGTCGCGACCTCATCGATCTCGCCCGCGCACCGCGTCCGTCCGCGGACGCGCCCGCACCCGTGCGATTCCTCGCCCGGTTCGACGCGGCGATACTCGGCCACGTCGCGCCGGAGCGGACACGCATCCTGCCCGAGGCGTTCCGCAAACAGGTCATCTTCTCGGCCGAGGTGTGGACCACATTCCTCGTCGATGGCTTTGTCGCCGGCCGCTGGACGATCGCCGTGCGGCCGAAGGAGGCGGTGCTCGAGCTCCGGCCGTTCAAACCGCTTGCGCCGGCGGATCGCGCGGCGCTCGTCGAGGAGGGCGAGGGGCTCGTCCGTTTCTACGCGCCCGAGTCCAAAACGCACGGGGTCCGAGGATGACGAAGACGTCCGCCGCACGGCCGGTCATGACACTCCGCGAGCTGAACCGGGCGATGCTCGCGCGACAGCTGCTTCTCGAGCGGTCGAGAATCGGAGTCGTTCCGGCGATCGAGCGGCTCGCGGCCTTGCAGGCACAGTGGTCGCCCTCTCCGTACATCGCGCTCTGGTCGCGGCTCGTGGGCTTCCGGCGCGAGAAGCTCTGGTCGGCGATCGAGCGCCACGACGTGGTCCGCGCGAGGCTCATGCGGGGCACGCTTCATCTGGTGTCGGCCCGGGACTTCTATGCCTACGCGGTCGCAACGCAGGACCTCCAGCGCGGCGCGTGGAATCGTTTGCAGATCGGCCGGGGCGTTGACCCCAAAAAGGTCGCCGCCCTCGCGATCGCGTTCGCGCACATGCCTCGTCCGAAGGAGGACGTCCTGGAGCACATACGCGAGCGGATCGGAGGGGCGCTCGGCGGTCCCTTCAGCTGGCTGGTGTGGCGATTCGTGAGCGCCCACGCCGATCTCGTCACCGCACCTCCGGGCGGACATTGGGAGTACGGCGGCACGGATGCTCCCTACGTCGCGGCGCGCCACTGGATCGCGCGGGGCGAACGACCATCGGAAGGAGAGGCGCTGGAGACACTGGTTCGGCGGTGCATTTCGGCATTTGGCCCCGTGGCGCTCGCGGACGTCGCGAAGTTCGCGGGCCAGGCGCCGCCGCGCGTGCGGCCGACGCTCGAGGCGATGGCGCCGAAGCTGCGGACCTTCAGCGATGAGGCGGGGCGCGTTCTCTACGACCTGCCGCGCGCCATCCGCCCCAGCCCTGATGTGAGAGCGCCGGTGCGTTTCCTGCCGCGCTACGACGAGCTGCTCATCGGCTACCAGCACCGGGATCGCCTCATCGCACCGGCGCATCGGTCGGCGATCTACGCGAAGAACGCCATCGTCGAGGCCGTGGTCCTCGTGGATGGATTCGCGGCTGGGACGTGGGGCCTCGTCCGTACGAAGGGCGACGCAGTGCTGCGCGTCACTCCGTTCGCGCGTCTTCCGCCGAGGGACCGCGTTGCCGTCGAGGCCGAGGGCCGCGACCTTCTCGCCTTCCTCGCGCCAGACGCGACGACCGTTGGGGTGCGGTTCGTATGACGCGCGCCATCCTCCACTGCGACCTGGACGCCTTTTACGCGTCGGTCGAGCAGCGTGACCATCCCGAGTACCGCGGCAAACCGGTGATCGTCGGCGGCGACGGCCCAAACGAACGAGGCGTCGTGATGGCGGCGTCCTACGAGGCGCGTGCGTTCGGTGTCCGCTCGGCGATGCCACTCGCCATCGCCGGACGGCTCTGCCCGGACGGGATCTACGTGCCGGGCAACTTCGATCGCTACGTCGAAGCGTCGGACGCGGTCATGGCCATCTTCGAGGAGCAGACACCGCTGGTCGAGCCGATCTCCCTCGATGAGGCCTTTCTCGATGTCACCGCGACCGAGCACCTCTTCGGCGGCGCCATCGCGATGGCCACGCAGATCAAGCGGGCGATCCGCGAGCGCTGCGGGTTGGTCGTCTCAATCGGCGTCGCCACGAACAAGCTCTGCGCGAAAGTCGGTTCCGACCTGCGGAAGCCGGATGGCCTCGTCATCGTGCCCGCCGGCGGTGAGGCGGCGTTCCTCGCGCCGTTACCGCTCGAACGCCTCTGGGGCGTCGGCCCACGGACGCGGGAGGTTCTCGCGGGATGGGATCTTCGGACGATCGGTCAGCTTGCCGCCTTCGACCCCGCGGTGCTCGAGACACGCCTCGGCGAGCATGGAGCGGATATCTGGCAGCGCGCGAACGGCATCGACGATGGCGACGTCCAAAGCGAGCACGTGCCGAAGTCAGTGGGCCACTCGCACACGTTCGACACGAATACGCTGGATACGGCGAAGATCGAGTCGACGCTTCTTCGCCTTGCGGAAGGGGTCGGCCGGCGCCTGCGCGATCACACCCTCCGCGGGCGGACGATCACGATGACGCTCCGCGTCGCGCCATTCGAAACCCGAACCCGCCAACGCACGCTTCGCGAACCCACCGATGACGACGTCACGATCTACAGAATCGCACGTCAGCTGCTTCGCGACGCCCTCGCGGAGGATCGCGAGGGCGGTCGAACGAGCCCGGTCCGGCTCGTGGGGATCTCGGTCTCTAGCGTGAGCGCGGGGGAGCAGCTGGGATTATTCGATGCCGCCCGTCACGCGCGACTCAACGCGGCGTTAGACGCAGTTCGCTCTCGCTTCGGCGACGGTGCGCTCGATCGCGCGAGTGCACGCGAGGTAAAAGAACGGCGTCGCTTCAGCGGACACCGGTCGCGATGACCATCACACTTGTGGATATCCCTATGAAGCCTCGCATGCGACGGTGTGGAGAAGTCTGTGGAGAAGTTGGTGGACAGATCGTCTTGTTCGCGGACGATCACGTGACGATGATGCGCGAGGCCGACGAAGGCGAAGGGGAAGGAAGGGGTGGCCGAAGATCGGATCGCTCAGGTGGCGATCGATTTCATCTCGTTTTGCTTGTCACGACGGGCAGTCGATTGGCCGTTCCTGTACGACGAGATGTGTTACGTGGCTTCGAACAAGCTCTATCGAGGGCTCGGATATGAGGAGCTTCGCGAGGTCGGCCTTGACCTTGCGCTCAGCGGCCTCGTGAAGACGAGCCGAATCGCGAACGAGGTCGTGCGGCAGGTGCGCATTGGGGGCGGGTCGCTGCGAGAGGGACTCCTCGCGGCGAGCTAGAGATCATTTTGGCCACACCGGCGGGGCGGCGAGTGAAAGGAAGCGCACTCGCCGCCTCTTTTTCTTCATAATGGTGTGAGGGGAGAGCGCGAAAGCGCGCTTTTTCTATTCGGTCCCGTGGTGCAGCGGCCTAGCATACGTCCCTGTCAAGGACGAGATCGCCGGTTCGAATCCGGTCGGGACCGCAGCTTCAGCGAGTTTCCACCGCCTGCTGAGTGCCGTTTCTCTTTGGAAATCGCGCGGCCGCGATCCGCTCGGCGGTGCTTCGCTCCTGCGGTTTCATGTCCCGGCGTTCCGTGAAGGTCGCGAGGAGCGACGGCCAGTAGAAGACAAACTCGTCGAATCCCATCTCCGAGTATGAGCCTACGAATTCATCAAACGCGTCGAGCGAGGACAGAGGATCGACGCGTCTCCGGTACGCGAGAACGATGCGGCGGATCTCTCGCGGATCGCGTCCAATCTCGTGACAGTCGGACTCGAGCATCGCTACCCGCTCCCGTGTCGTCCGGATACCCTCCGCCTCGCTCACGGTCGGCACGCCGCGCTTCGGCGTCTGAGGCTGACCGCCCAGCGTTACCCAGGCATCGGCGTGACGAGCGACCAGACGGAGACTCTTTCTCCCTTCTGCGGCGACGACGAGAGGCGGTCGTGGGCGCTGCACCGGTGCCGGCAGGTGAGCCCCGGTTACCGAATAGTGCCGACCCGTGCTCGTCACGGATCGTCCGCGCAGAAGGGCGTCGAGCAGCTGAAGCTGATCCTCCAGACGTTCGACACGTTCACCGGCTGACCACTGCGCCGTCCCAAAGATGCCACTGTCCGTCGGTACGTCTCCCGCGCCGATCCCGAGCTCGACCCGACCCTTCGAGACTTGGTCCACCGTGAGCACATGCCCGGCCAGCAGCGTCGGATGCCGCGGCACGAGCAGGGCGACCAATGTGCCGAGCCGCAAACTGCTGGTCCCGTGTGCGAGTGCCGCCAGCAGCGTCCACGGCTCCAGATACGAACGATCGGACATCGTCCACGTCTCGGGGACCCAGCCCTGGGCGAAGCCGAGCCGCTCCGCCCATTGCCATTCTCGCTCGATCGCGTCGTAGTCCGGGATGGGGAAACTGAGGATGTCGAAGCGCTGGCCCCTCGGCACGGAGGCGGAGACTACTTCCTTGACCTACTCTCCGCGCCGTGAGCCCGCGCCTCGCCCTCATGATCGGCGGCGTCGCCGCTGTCGTCTTCGGGCTCGCACTTTTCGTATCGCCCGAGTCGATGCTGGCGGGGTTCGGCCTCGCGACTCCCGTCGCAGCGAAGGTGCTCGCGCGGGACGTCGGCGCGACGCTCATCGGCCTCGGGGTCATCAACTGGATGGCGCGAAACGCAACCGGCGAGGGGCTGCGTGCGCTCCTCGTCGGCAACGTGGTCGTGCAGGCACTGGAGCTTCTCATCAACGGGTACGAGATCATCGACGGCGATCTCCCAGGTCAAGCCGCAGGAGGACTCGTCATCCATTTGGCGCTCGGCGCGGTCTTCATCCTCGCGATGCGCTCAAGTCTTTCGCGCGCGTAGCACATCGCTCGCTCGCTC
>DASPWX010000082.1:0-9787 GCA_035637615.1 Bathyarchaeia archaeon
AATGGGGGCGGCATGCGTCGGGTGCAGACGTCATTTCGTGCGAAGCCCTCGCGCGAGCTCGCGGAAGCTGTCGCGCGCGAGGTCGGCGGTGACGTCGTCGAGGTCGTCCTCCCGCGTTGACCGGTAGCCCGCTCGCCTAGCGGGAGATTGGCATAGCGCGTGCCTCCCTCCATTCGGATGGCCAGCCGCGCGCGCTTGCGCCGATTACATGACGCGAACGACGAGATGTTCGGGTCGCTCGACCTCGGCCACCGGCTGCGGATCGCGGTCAAGTCCGCGCGAGACCTCCTGAGTGCTGACGCCGCGGCGGTCTTTCTGCCAAACGAAGGGGGAAACGAGCTTGTCATCCGCGCACAGGACGGCCTCTCCGCCAGCTACGCGGCACGGCAGCGGCTTCCGATGGACGAGGTGCGCGCGCAAGTTCGCGCCGCCGGCGAGCACGTCATCCTGGACATGCCTTCGGGGAGCGTCGGCGACCATGCGCTCATTGAGGCGGAGGGTCTCGCCAAGCTGCTCTCCATACCCCTCTTCTTCCAGAAGAAGCTGAACGGCGTGCTCGTCGTCTACACCAAGGATCCGAAGCGCGCGTTCGAGCCTGATGACGTCGAGCTCGCCCATCTCCTGGCGGCCTCGACCGCGATCGGGATCACGAACTCACGTTTGTACGCGGAGGCGCTCGCCCAGCAGGACCTCCACCGGCATCTCCTCGATGCGCTCGGCGACGGGGTCCTTATCGGCTGGCCAACCGGGCGCTACGAAGCCAATCCCCGTGCGCGGGAGATCCTCGGTGTTCCTCAATTCGAGACGCTCGCTGAGCTTCGCGACGCGGTCGACGTCAAAGACCTGATGACCGGCCGTCCCGTCCCTCCTGGTGCATACCCGCTGGATCGGGCGATGAAGGGAGAGACGACCAAGGGCGAGTTCTTCGTGACGCGGCCCGACACCGGCGACCGGCGTGATCTCGAGGTCAGCGGAGCGCCCGTTCATGGAGCGAACGGCGAAGTCGTGGCCGGGGTCATGACGCTTCATGACATCACCGATCTCTTGGCGAGCGAGCGCGAACGGGAACAGTTTCTCTCGATCGTTTCCCACGAGCTCCGAACGCCTCTCACTCCGCTCAAGGCACTCGCCCAGCTCGTCCGCTCGCGGATGCGCCGTTCGCAAGCGCAGGGTACCGAGCTGGACATGGAGTCTTTGGACCGGAATCTCGCCGCAATCGAGCGCCAGGTGGATCGGATGAATGGCCTGGTCAACGATCTGTTGTCAGTCTCGCGCGCGGAAAAGGGCTCGCTCAGCATGGAGCGGGTCTCATATGACCTCGCGGTCCTGCTCCGCGAAGTCGTCCAGCGGTACGTCGATGCGACTCTCGAAGAGGGGCGCCACGTCTTCGCTGTCGAAGCCCCCGCGAGCGTCCCCGCGCATGGCGACCAGTCGCGCGTCGAACAGCTCCTCATGAATCTCGTCGGTAACGCGGTGAAGTACTCGCCGGCCGGCGGCCAGGTGCGCGTCGCCCTGAAGGTCGAGGACCGGGCTGCCGAGATTGCCATCTCCGATCAGGGGATCGGCATCCCGCCGGACGAGATAGCAAAGCTCGGTCATCCATTTGTCCGCGGCGCGGGCCGTGCCAATACCTTCGCTGGGATGGGCGTCGGTCTCTACGTCGCGCGCATCGTGGCCGAGGCCCATGCCGGATCGCTCGGCCTGGAGAGCGATGGCGACGGCAAGGGGACTACGGTGCGGGTGAAGTTGCCGCTCTAGCGATCGGTGCCGGAGGAGGGATTCGAACCCTCATGGGCTTTCGCCCAAAGCATTTTGAGTGCTTCGAGTATCCCGGTTCCTCCACTCCGGCGCATCTCACATTGTAGGTTTCGCTAGCAGCTTCACCGCATCCTTCGCGAGACGCGGATTGGCGATTACGACTTGCCGCTCGTTCCACGCGGCGTCCCTGCCGGTCTTCAACGAAATCACTGCAGCGCCTGCCTCGCGCGCGATCAACGCTGGCGCGGCGACGTCCCATGGCGACAGCGCACTGTGCACGAACAGATCGAAGCGTCCCATCGCCAGGTAGGAGATCTCGAGGCCGGCCGATCCGATCACCCGGAGCCGCGCGCAGGTCGCGTTCAGCGTTGTGAAACGCGAATCCTTCTTCTTGGTTTCAGCGAACCCCAGGCTTGCGACCGCGAACGCGTCCGGCAGACGCCTCACTTGCGACACCGCGATCGGCTCGCCGTTTCGCGTCGCCCCTGCACCTTCCGACGCGACGAACGTCTCGCCGGTTCGCGGTGCATGGACAGCACCCGCCCGCGCCTTACCGTCCTCGACGTAGCCGATGAGCACGCAGTAGAAGGGGAGACCCTGGCTGAAGTTGAGCGTGCCGTCGATCGGATCGACCACCCAGAGCCGCTCGGACTCCGCGACCCCTCTGCGCGCGCTCTCCTCGGCGAGGATCGGGACGCCGGCGTCGTGCGCTCTGAGACTCGCGATGATCGCCTTCTCGGCCGCGTGGTCCGCCGCCGTCGCAAAGTTGGCCCGTCCCCGCTTGCGCGTGACGATGACCGTATCGCCAACCACGATCGCGTTTCCGATCGCGACGGCCGTGTCCGCGGCGACACGCGCCAGCTCGGCGAATCGAGCGCGATCGCGCGAGCTAGTTTTCGCCTCCGGCATCGGTCGGGCAGAGTACTCGGACGCGCGCCAGCAGATCGTTGAGGTCGAACGGTTTGGAGATCACATCGGTGATGCCGCGCTCGGCGAAATCGCTCTCATGTTGATTCGTGGCCGCGCTGACGAAGAGCACCGGCATGTCACGAATGTCGGTGTCGGCGCGAACGCGATCGAATACCTCGAAACCATTGAGTCCCGGCATCATGATGTCGAGGATGAGGAGGTCGGCGTGCACCTGACGGACGGTCTCGAGCACCAACGCGCCGTCCGACACGACGACGGCCTGGTAGGCGTCCTCGTCGTTGATCGAATCGCGCAGCAAGGTCGCGATCGGGTCGTCGTCCTCACCGATCACGACGACCTTCTTCTTTATGTCCCCGGTCATCTCATCCATGCGGCAATCTACAGAAGAAGTTGCAGCCAGGCGAAAGTTCGCTGATGCGGCCGGACGCCGGAGGAGCGACCGAAGCGCTCCTCGATCGCGCGCGGCGCGGGGACGCCCGGGCGTTCGAGCAGCTTGCGCTCGAGGTCGAGCGGCCTCTGTATCGCCATGCGGCACGCATGCTTGGTCACGACGACGCCGAAGACGTGGTGCAAGACGCGCTCCTATCAGCCTGGAAATCCCTTGGGTCCTTCCAAGGAACGTCATTCCGCGCGTGGATTTTTCGGATCGTTACGAATCGCGCACTCGATCGCCTGCGTTCGCGACGACGCCGTCCTGAGCTTCCGCTCGATCCGCCCGCCGAAGACGACGATGCGGTCGGCTGGGCCGAGCCCGCGGCACCGGGGCCCGAGCTCGCGGATCTCGCCGCCGACCGCGAAGCCTTGAGCGTCGTCGAGGATGCCCTTGCCACGCTACCGGCCGAGCAGCGCGCCGTACTTCTGCTCCGGGACGTCGAAGGCTTCGCGTACGAGGAGATCGCCATCATCACGTCGACCCAGATCGGTACCGTGAAGTCACGCATCCATCGCGGCCGTGTCGCAGTACGAAACATCCTCATTGGCCGTGGTTGGAAGGGATCAAGCGGGTGAGGGAACCGATTGAGGGCGCCGTCGTCCTAGGAATAGGAGGTTAGGCCGTGCATCCGTTCGGCGACCTGTCGGCGTACCTGGACAACGCGCTTTCGGCCGAGGCTCGGACCTCGGTGCAGGCGCACCTGGACACGTGCGCCCTCTGTCGGACACGCTTGGCCGAGCTTCGCGGAACCGCCCGCCTGATCGCGGCCCTGCCGATGCCTGTCCCTTCGCGGTCGCTGGTCCCGCGCGTCTCCGTCCCTCTTTGGATGGTCGCGCTTCGCACGTTCTCCACCGTCGCGAGTGCGGCTGCGATCTTCCTGTTCGTCGTGTCGGCAGCAACAACGTCATTCCCTCGCGCGACGAGCGCGGGCTCCGCGCCCGCCGCCGCGCCTGCCGCCGCGCCCGCGCCGAATGCCGCCCTGGATCAGGCGACGGGTGGAGCGACCTCGGCGCCATCGGCGATCCAGAGCGCCGGTGATCAGCAAAAAGCCATTGGGCCAACGTCGGCTTCGAGTTCGCCAGGCGCGGCCTTCAACGTCCTACCCTCCCCGACACCGCGACCCGACGAGCGCTCGATCGCGAGTGATGCGGCGAGGCGTCAGGACTCCGGATCCGTCTCGCCTTCAGCCTCGATCTCCGATTTCGCGGTCGCCACCCGGATTTCCACGAGCGTCAGCGAGCAAGCCCCGTTCAACCCGTTCCCGTGGCTCTGGCTCGTTCTCGGAGTTGCTTTCGCAGCCCTCTCCTTCATCCTCGGGCGGAGGCTTCGCTCGGCCTAGCCGCGATACTCGTAAGGTGACCGAGCGACTCGCGCTCATCGATTCGAACAGCCTGATCTACCGGGCCTTCTTCGCCGTGCCTCCGCTCACCACGACGAAGGGCGAGCTCGCGAACGCGACGTTCGGCTTTGCGTCGATCCTCCTGAAATCGCTCGAGCAGGTGACCCCGCAGCACATCGCGGCCGCGTTCGACCTGCCGACCCCGACGTTCCGGCACGAGAAGGACGCGACGTACAAGGCGACCCGGAAGCCGATGCCCGACGATCTCCGGCCGCAGTTCGAGCGCTGCAAGCAACTCCTCGAAGCCTTCGGCATCCCGATGTACTCGCTCCCGGGGTTCGAGGCCGACGACGTCATCGGTGCCCTTTCGCGGCAGGCGGAGGCGAAGGGGCTAGAGACGATCATCGTGTCGGGCGACCTTGATCCGCTCCAGCTCGTCACGCCGCTGATCAAGCTGATGACGACGCGCCAGGGTTTCCAGAACACCGTCATCTACGACGAGGAGATGATCCGTCAGCGCTACGGCCTACGACCCGATCAGATGGTCGACTTCAAAGCGCTGAAGGGCGACGCGACCGACAACATCCCCGGGGTACCCGGCGTCGGGGATAAGACCGCGGCGAAGCTCATCGCCGAGCACGGGAATCTGGAAGGCGTCTATGCGGATCTCGGCGGCTACACGCCGCGGCTCCGCGAATCGCTCGCCGCGAACAAGGATCAGGTCTTACGCAGCCGCGAGCTCGCGACGATCGTGACCGATCTGCCGGTGACGCTCGAGCTGGAGCGCACGCGACGGACCACCTACGACCGTGCCGCCGTGCTCGAGCTCTTCCGTGACCTCGAGTTTCGCAGCCTCGTGCCTCGGCTGCCTCCCGCCGACCAGAACCTCGCCGCGCCCACCCCGACCCGCACCACGCCGATCGTGCCGCGCGGAGGGCAGATGCAGCTTGGCCTCGAAACCGCGCCCGCGGTGGCCCCCCCCGTGGAGACCGCGCTCGTCGCGGATGTCGATGCCGACAAGGTCGCGACTGATCTCCGCGAGCTGGGCGCGTTCGCCGTCCACGCGGACATGGACACCTCGGGCCGCCACCCGCTGCTCGTTGGTCTCGGCCTCGCTGCCGGGGACCGCGCCTGGTATGTGCCGACACCCGATGGTGTCCCTGCTCCGATCGCGACGCTCCTGCTTGACGAGACGGTCGCGAAGACGGCACACGATGCCAAGACCGCTCGCCGTGCGCTGCGTCGCGCGGGCGCGGATCTCCGCGGCCTTTCGATGGACACGATGATCGCGAGCTACCTCGTCAACGCGAGCCGGCGGTATCACGCGCTCGAGGACCTCGCGGCGGAGCGGCTCAAGCTCGAGGTGCCAGCGCTCCCGGTCCCCGACCGGAAGGACCCGTACCGCACACCGACCCTCGACGAGCGTCTGGCGCGTGCGGGCGCCGGTGCGGTCGCGGCGGCGCGTCTCGGCGAGCAGTTCTCCGTCGAGCTCGAGCGGCTCAATCTCGAGCGGCTCTATCGCGATGTCGAGCTTCCACTCGTCGACGTCCTTGTCGAGATGGAAGAGGCGGGCATCGCCGTGGACACCGGCTACCTCCGTTTGCTCGGCGAGGAGTTCGCCCGCGAGGTCGCGCGTATCGAGCAGGAGGCGTTCGCGGTGGTCGGCCACGAGTTCGGGCTGAACTCGCCGAAACAGCTCCAGTCGCTGCTGTTCGAGGAGCTGAAGCTCCCCCGCGGCCGCCGGACGGGCACGGGCTTCTCGACCGACGCCACCGTGCTCGAGGAGCTTCGGGGCGCGCACCCGGTCATTGACAAGATCCTCGAGTACCGCGAGATCGAGAAGCTGCGCTCGACGTACGCCGAAGGCCTGGGCGGACTCGTCGACCCGGAGACGCGTCGCGTCCACACGACGTTCGAGCAGACCGTCGCGGCCACAGGACGGCTCTCGAGCCGCGGACCGAATCTCCAGAACATCCCGATCCGCACGCCGCTCGGCCGCCGCATCCGCCGCGCGTTCGTCGCTGGATCCACGGACCGGGTCCTGGTCGCCGCGGACTACTCGCAGATCGAGCTACGGGTGCTCGCTCATGTGTCGCAGGATCCCGCGCTCCTGGACGCGTTCCGCTCCGGCGCCGACATCCACCGGCGTACGGCGGCCGCCGGTTTCGGCGTCGCCGAAAGCGCGGTCACGCGCGAGCAGCGTGACGTCGCGAAGATGCTGAACTTCGGGATCATCTACGGCATGAGCGACTTCGGACTCGCGTGGCGGATGCAGATGCCGCGGGAAGAGGCGCAGCGCTTCATCGACGAATACTTCAAGCGCTACGGTCAGGTGCGCAGGTACGTGCTCGAGACGAAGGCATTTTGCGTCGAGCAGGGCTATGTCGAGACCCTCCTTGGACGGCGTCGCTACATCCCCGACATGACGAGCCGCGTGAACGCGGTGCGCAACGCGGCGGAGCGCATGGCGATCAACATGCCGATCCAAGGCACGGCAGCGGACATCATGAAGATAGCGATGGCGCGCGTGCATCGCGCGCTGCACGACAGCGACCTACACGCGCGGGTCCTTCTGCAGGTGCACGACGAGCTCGTCGCCGAGGTGCCGCGGCTCGAGGTCGAGCGGATGGCGCGGCTGCTCGGTGACGAGATGAGCGGGGCGTACGAGCTCGACGTGCCGCTCATCGTCGACATCCGCGCCGGCCCGAATTGGGACGAGATGCAGCGGCTCGAAGTGACCGCGACCGCGAATGCCTGAATTACCTGAGGTCGAGACCATCGCCCGGCAGCTCCGCGGGCTCGTCGTCGACCGCACGATCAGCGAGTTCGAGTCGCGCTGGGTCCGTCTCACCGAGCCCGAGCCGGCCGAGGTCGTCGGCGCGCGGCTTCGCGGCCGGCGGATCAGCGACGTGCGCCGCCGCGGCAAGTTCGTCGTGTTCGATCTCGACGGCGGCGAGGCGCTGGTCGTCTCACTGCGCATGACCGGCAAGCTCCTCTACGGGGTTGCCGACGTGGACGAGCGCTACGTGCGCGGGGAAATCCGCTTTTCTGACGGGACCGCGATGACGTTCTCCGACACGCGCAAGTTCGGGCGCATGGCGGTCATCGACGCCGCGACTCTCGATGGAAACACCGAAGCTCGGCGTCCGAGGATGCCGCTGCATGCCTCGCTTGGACAGGAGCCCCTCGCGCGGGGCTTCACAGTGGCTTGGCTGCGCGCGCTCCTGCGGCGCCGCCCGCGGGCCGCCATCAAAGTGCTGCTTCTCGACCAGCGCGCGATCGCGGGCATCGGGAACATCTACGCGATCGAGGCGCTCTGGCGCGCGCGGATCCATCCGCTTCGGAAGGCGGGCTCGCTGCGCGCCGACGAGATCGTGCGGCTTCACGAGGCGATCCGGTGGGCGCTCCGCAAAGGGATCCGTCTCGGTGGCGCGTCGCCCAGCGACTACGTCGACGCACGCGGAAACAAGGGACGGATGCAGCGTGAGTTTCAGGTCTACGCGCGCGCAGGCGAGCCGTGTCCGCGCTGTGGCCGGGCGATCGTGCGCACCGTCGTCGGCGGTCGCGGGACGTTCCACTGCCCGCGGTGCCAGCGGGCACCTCGAACATGAGCGTTCTCTCGGTCCAGGCGGTCGCGAAGCGTTTCGGCGAGCGCCTCGTCTTTAGCGAGGTGTCGTTTCGACTCGCCCACGGCGATCGCGTCGGTTTGGTCGGGCCGAATGGGGTGGGGAAGACCACGTTGCTGCGGGTCGCCGCCGGCCTCGACGCGGCTGACGCCGGAAACGTGGCCATCGCTCGGGGGACACGCATCGGCTTCATGGAGCAGGAGGTCCTTTTCGAAGCGGCCGGGACCGTCGAAGAGCACGCACGCGGGGCCGCCGCGCACCTGCGCGAGCTCGAAGCGGAGATGCACGAGATCGAGCCTCGCCTCGGAAGTGGCGACCCGGAGCTTCTCGAGCGCTATTCCGAGGCGCAGCATCAGTTCGAGCACGCTGGCGGCTACGATTTCGAGGCCGCCGTCGGGCGGGTGCTGGGTGGCCTCGGTCTCGACGCGCTCCGCGATCGTGAGGTCGCGACGCTCTCTGGCGGGGAGCGGACACGCCTCGGTCTTGCCCGGCTGCTCCTCGACGACCCGGACATCCTCCTGCTCGACGAACCGACAAACCATCTCGACGTCGCCGCGCTCGAGTGGCTGGAGCGCTTCCTCATCGAGCAACAGGAGACCCTTCTTGTCTCCTCGCATGATCGCTGGTTCTTGGATCGCGTCACGAGCCGCACGCTCTCGTTCGAGAAGAACACGGTCTCGGAGTACCGAGGCGGCTATTCGTCGTACGCGCGACAGCGCGCCGAGCGCGAGGCCGCGACGGCAAAGGCCGCGACCAAGCAGGCCGAGGAGATCGAGCGAACCGAGGAGTTCATCCGGCGCTACGGAGCGGGACAACGGTCCAAAGAGGCGCGCGGGAGGGGCAAGAAGCTCGCGCGAGTCGAACGCATCGAGGCGCCGGAGCGAGCGCAGCAGCACGGCTGGAAGCTCGAAGCCGCGCATCTCGCCGGCGACACGGTCGTGCAGACGACGCCACTCGCGGTCGGATACGGCAAGCCGCTCGTGCGCACCGGAATGCTGCGTGTCGCTCGCGATGCCCGAATCGCCGTTGTCGGCCCGAACGGGGCTGGGAAGACCACCCTCGTGCGAACGCTCGTTGGCGATCTCGCCGCACTCGAGGGGTACGTGCAGTCGGCGCCCACCGCACGAGTCGCCTTTCTCGCGCAGGCCCAGCTCGAGTTGGGCGGAGAGGAGTCGGTCCTCGAGGCGATGAAGATCGCGAGCGGTATGAGCGACGCGGAAGCACGCAGCCATCTCGCGCGTTTTCTCTTTAGAGGAGAGGACGTGTTCAAGAGTGTCGGCGTGCTAAGCGGCGGAGAGCGCTCGCGCCTCGCGTTGGCTCGTCTCGCGGCTCGCCACGCAAATCTTCTCGTACTGGACGAACCGACGAACCATCTCGATCTTCTCGCTCGAGAGCAACTGGAAACTGTCCTTCAGGCGTTCGAAGGGGCACTCCTCTTCGTCAGTCACGACCGCTACTTCATCGACAAGCTCGCTACCGAGATCTGGCCGATAGAGGGGGGAGTGCTGAAACGCTTCGAAGGCAACTGGTCCGGTCTCCAGCGCCTCCGCTCCGCGGGTGCCGAACTCCCTATGCCGAAAGTCGAAGCAAGCGCCGGGGGTCCTGTCCCGGCTTCGGGATCACTCGCTCCGCGCACCCTCCCCAGTTCGCCGCGACCGCGAGGCGGTCGCGGCACTGGGTCCCCGGGGCACCCGCGCGTCG
>DASPWX010000083.1:0-2319 GCA_035637615.1 Bathyarchaeia archaeon
ATGACCGTGACCTTGCCGGACTTACCTGATTCCTTGACGCCGTTGAGCACGCCGATCGCCGACCCTTCGTTCGCGCCGAAGATGCCCTTCAGGTTCGGGTTCGCCTGGAGGATCGCCTTCGTGAGGTCGGTGGACTTGAGCTGGTCGCCGCCGCCGTACTGCGTCGCGACGATCTTGATGTTCGGGTACTTGTTCTTGATCTGATCGGTGAAGCCCTTGACCCGGTCGATGCCGGTGCGGCTCGTCTGGTCGTGAGCGACGATCGCGACTTCACCAGCTCCGCCGATGAGGCCGGCCATCTTGTCCGCGGCCGCGCCCGCTGCCGCGATGTTGTCGGTGGCCGCGGTCGCGAGCGGGATGTCGCTGTCGACGCCGGAGTCGAAGCCGATGACCGGGATGTTGGCGTCCTTGAATTTCTGGAGCAGCGGGATCGCGGCCTTGCTGTCGAGCGCCGCGAAGCACAGCGCCTGTGGCTTCTGGTTGAGCACGGTCTGGAGCATCTCGAGCTGCTTGTCGACCTGCGACTCGTTCTCAGGTCCCTGGAAGTCGATGCGCACGTTGTATTGCACGGCCGCCTTCTCGGCGCCCTGCTTCACCGCCTGCCAGAACTGGTGCTGGAAGCCCTTCGAGATGAGCGGGATGAATGCCTTGCCCGTAGGGCTGGGGCTGGTGCCGCTGGTGGCCGGTGTACCACCGCAAGCGGCGGCGACAAAGACGACAGCCACCAGACCGCCGAGCCAACGCAATGCCTTACCGTTCATGTTCCCTCCAAGTGATGTTCTCTTCCCTCAATGCGCGCGTGACCTCGCGACTGCACCACCTCCCCGACTCGATTCGGGGATGCTGTTCCTGTGACGGGATTCCGTCAACCCGAACGGATATCCGTCGCCGTCCGGTGCTATCGTCACGGCTCGTGGGAGAGGGACGGGCGATCGCACGCACCGCGGGAAGGGCTCTCGACCTTCTCATGTTCCTCGTTGAGCGAGGCCAGAACGGGCTCACGGCCCGCGAGCTCGCGCAGAGGCTCGGAGCGCCGCGCACGAGCGTGGCGGATCTTCTCAAGGTGCTCGAGGGCCGCGGCTTCGTCGCTCCAACCGCGGAGGGTCACGGCTGGCGGCTCGACTTCCGCGTGGCTCAGCTCGGCAACGCGTACCTGCACGAGTTCTCGGTGCGTGAGGTCGGCCGCGCGGCGATGCGCGAGCTCTCGCGCCGGACCGGCCTGACGACGCAGATGGCCGTCCTCGATCACACCGACATCGTGTACATCGAGCGCCAGGACGCGAGCCGCCGGCGGAGCGAGCCGCACGTCGTGACCGATATCGGCAGCCGCCTGCCGGCCTATTGCACGTCCCTCGGCAAGGCGATGCTCGCGTTCCTTCCCGACGACGAGATCGATCGGCTCTACGACTCGCCCTCCGAGCTCGCGTCGCGCACGAAGAACACGATCACTACGCTCGCACGGCTCAAGAGCGAGCTCGCCTCGATCCGGCGCCGCGGTTATGCCGTCGATCAGGAGGAGACGACCGAGGGGATCGTGTGCATCGGAAGTCCGATCCTCGGGGCCGATGGCCGGCCCGAGGCGGCGATCAGCCTCGCTGGCCTCTCCGCGGGCATGCCGGTGGCCACGATCGAGAGCCTCGGCCGGACCGTCGCACGGACGGCGAGCCAGGTGTCGGGCACCCGCGGCGGATCGCGGACGATCCCGAAAGTCCAGCGCGCGAAGCCGCGGCCGCGGCGACGGCAAGCGGTTCATCGGAGGCGGCGCGTCCGCGGAGCGGCCTAGCACGCTGAACCGATCGCCCCATTCGCGCGTATGCGAGGGCGGGACTAGGATCGCGCGCGTCTCGGAATCCAGGGGAGGAACTTCGTGAGACATCTCCGCTCGCGCTTCACCTTCGCGGCGATTGCTTCCTTGCTCGTCGGTCTCTTCCCCGGCGCACCTGTCGCGGCCGGGGACATCCACTCGCACATCGAGTGCGGCGTCAGCCGCAACCTCTGCGCCGAGGTCGACGACCTCGAATCGTTCTCCGCGTACGTCGGCCACGATGAGCCGTCGCTTCTCTTCTACTCGAATCACCCCGGGAGCGGGAATCGCATGCAGTACGTCCTGACCCTGCCGACCGATCCCGTCGCCCCGACAGGCGTCCCGACCGCTACGCAGTCCTTCAACTTCCAGCTGCACCCCGCGTTCTGGTTCGGGATGGCGATGTGCGACACGCAGTCCTCACCGCGACCGCTTGGCGACCCGGCCAATCCGATCAACCCCGGCATCGCGTGCATCCCGGACAGCGACAGCAACATCACGACTGACAGCGGCAT
>DASPWX010000084.1:0-8763 GCA_035637615.1 Bathyarchaeia archaeon
CGCAGCCAGACCTTCGTGATGATCCCGACGGTCCCCTCGCTACCGACGATGAACGGGACGCAGTCGTATCCGGGGAGGTCGGGGACCTCGCCGCCGAATTGAACGCACTCGCCGGTCGGCAGAACGAGCTCGATGCCGAGCACGTGATTGGTCATGGACCCGTAGCGCAGCGCGTGGGGGCCGCCGGCGTTCGTCGCGACGTTGCCGCCGATGGTCGAGATGCGCTGACTCGCCGGGTCCGGGGCAAAGAAAAGACCGACGTCGCGCGCCGCCGCGGTGACCGCGAGGTTCGGAACGCCGGGCTCGACGACCGCGATCCGCGCGACGCGGTCGATCGATACGATGCGGCGGAGTCGCGCGGTCGACACCACGATCGCATCGGCGCACGCGATCGTCCCACCGGAGAGACCCGTGCCCGCGCCGCGCGGCACGATGCTCGCGCCTTCGGCACGCGCCGCACGCACGACCTCGGCGACCTCCGCGCTCGACCCCGGTAGCGCGACGGCCGTGGGCGGTCGGCGATCGAAGCCCGCGTCGTACTCCCACACGAGTAGATCCTCGGGTCGCCAGAAGACGTTCTCGTCGCCGCAGATCCCCTGGAGTCGACGAACAAGGGCGCTAGGTGAAGCTCGGTCCACCCTCGGATTCTGTCACGCGGGAGCGTCGCGTCATGATGCCGAGCGCCTCGGGTTGCCTCCCGCGTGCCAGGATGCGATCTCGCTTCTCGAATGGAATTCGAGCTTTGCCAAAATATGCTCGACGTGGGCTTCGGCTGTCCGCTCGCTGATCACGAGCTTCTCGGCGATCTCTTTGTTTGAGTGGCCGGAACCGACCAGCGTCGCGACCTCGCGCTCACGCGGGGTCAACTGCGAACGTCCCGCGCGCGCGACCGAGGTTCCTGGGGTGGATGCCTCCCCAGGGAAGGCCAAGCCGAGGGCGGTAGCCCAACGCTCCAGCTGTCCCAGGTACCACGTTGCCTTGGCCTTGCGCCAATAGGAAAGCACGAGAGCGAACTCGGCGATCGCGGCTTCGCGAGAGCTGCTTGCCCGTGCGAGAAGAAGCTCGACCCGTCGCAGTCGTATCGCCGTTAGCGGAAAGACAGAATCGAAGACGAACGCGTCGGCGAAGATCCGAGCGGATTCGTCCAGGGAGAGCAGCGCACCGTCGATGTCTCCCTGGCTCGCACGATGCTCGGCCGTGGCGTAGGCCCGTTGCGCGTCGAACGGAGCCGGGACCACTTGAGGCGCACCGAGGGCAAGTCCTATCCAGCGTCGCAGCGCAGACCCGTCGCCCAACGCGCGCGCGGCGTATATCGCGCAGAGCGTGAGTCCATCCAAAGGTCGATCCGGATTGCCGGATTCAACCGCGGCCGCGTAATCCTCCGCGAATGCGAGGGATTTGACGTGCTCGCCCGCGAGAGCGAACACCTGCGATATGAGGACAGCTTGTGGATCGCGATTGGGCCACCCGAGCAACGCCAGCCTGCGGCGGGGATCCTCGACGAGCGGGAGACCCGATGCGGGTCCGGCCCGCCCAACGCGAACGAAAGCCTCCTTGAGCTGCAACCAATCCGCGTAATGCCCCTGACCGGCGCCCTCAGCGGCTATACGCAGAACCGCATCCCAGTCACCATCGACAAGCGGGAGGTCGGCCTCAGAGCACAGGGCGGTAGAGCGTGGGAAGCCGTGCGTTCGCGCGTAGGCCGAGTAGTCCGCCGTTGCGGTCCGCTGCGTATCCGCCGGCGAACGAGAGCGAAGGGCATCGCAGAGATTGACGAAACCCCGATCGGTCGGTAGAAACGCGCCCTCGGCGATGCCCCTCGCGATCGCCGACCGCAGCCGCTCTAGGCCTTCGGCGCGGCGATCGCTCGTCCGCCTTCCGATACTCGCGCCGAGAGTGACCTCCGCGTGAATTTCCACATCCGCCGCGCCAACCGAGCGCGCGATGGCGATCGCCAGCTCGGCAGATCTAATCGCGCTGGTCCAGTCACCCGTGAGCATGGCCGTTCGTGCGATCTCGCCGTGGGCCGCCGCGACGGACGGGGTCTCCCCGTGCGGCCCGAGGATTCGCGCCGCCTCGCGGGCGGCCGCAAGCGCGCGCTCGTAATCTCTGAGGTTCGCGTACGACGACGCCGCCACCAGAAGGGCATCCGCTTCCCCGCGCGCGTCGCCGGCCTGAGAGAAGAGCTCGCGGGCTTCAATCGCGACACGGACGGCGCGCGTATCGTCCTCAGCACCTCGCGCGGCCTTGGCGTGCCTGAGCTGCGTATTGGCGACGTGGAGGTCGCCCTCCGGCGCAAGTGCAGCGACGCGATCCAGGTGTTCGACCACGCGCCGGTAGGCGAAAAGCCGCGCCGCCTCATTGGCCGCCATTTCGTGATACAGCGACGCGCGCTTCGTGTCGCCCGCTTGGTCGAAGTGATATGCGAGGTCCTCGGCGTGCGCTGTCGATAAGCGGCCCACCCGCGACTCGATGGCTTCTCCCACCGCTCCGTGTATGCGGCGTCGCTCGCGGCCCAAAAGATCGATAAGGATGCTCTCGCGACTGAGCGCATGGCGGAAGGCGTACTGCTCGGAGCCGCCATCCTTGCCGACTTCCTGGAGCAGTTGGACGGCGATGGCCGCACGGAGCGAAGCGACGATGAGCTCTTCGCGCTCGCCGGTGACACGGCTCAGAAGATCGAAGTCGAACTGCTGCCCGATGACCGCGGCGTGCCTCAAGATGCCCTGGCTCTCGGCGGACAGCGAGGCAAATCGTTCGAGGACAGCGTCGCGGAGCGTGTCGGGGATCGCGATCTCGGCGACGTCCTTCGTGCGCCGCCACGAGCCGTCGCGGAGCTCGATGTCTCCGCGCTCGACGAGCGCGCGGAGGACTTCCTCCATGAACAGAGGATTCCCTTCGCATGTCCGGTGGATCGCCTGCCGAAATTCGGGCGTCGGCGGCCGGCCGAGATGCATCGCTTCGCTGAGGAACTCAGCGACATCGTCCTCACCCAGCGGGCGAAGAGGAATGTCCTCGGCGACACGAGTCCGGCTGAGCTCGGCAAGCACCGGGCGTAGTGGGTGTCTTCGATGAAGCTCATCGCTGCGGTAGGTGCCGATGAGCAGCAGGCCGACGTCACGGAGCTTGCGCGCCAGATGTGGGAAGAGCTCGAGTGATGCTTCGTCCGCCCACTGCAGATCTTCGATCACGATCACGATCGGTCGTTCTCGTGCTAGATCGCCGAAAAGATTGGCGAAGGCCGAGTAGAGGCGATATCGATCGCCCGCGGCGGCGGCGGTATCGGACGAAGCGACGGGCAGCGCGTCCGCACGGTTCGCCGCGCGGGCGATATCCATGAACGGACCGAACGGTCGGCGGGCTTCGATCTCGGTGCACTCGCTCACCAGCACACGCGTGCCGATCGCGCGTGCCCTTTTCACGAAGTCCCTCAGCATGGCCGTCTTACCTACACCAGCCTCGCCGGACACGAGGACGGTCCGGCCGCGGCCGCCGAGACAATCGCGCACACAGACTTCGAGCTGGTTCATTTCGGCGCTCCGTCCGATGAGAACGGGGCAAAGGATCCGCCGATCCGCCAACGGTCCAGCGTCCGCTGTTGTCACGTTGCCCTCCCCGAGATGGATTCTGACACTCGAGATCCCCGCACCGGCGTCGCGCTCCCGGCCTCGACAGCGAAGGTCCGGGAGCGCGACGCTCCAGCATTAGTGCGGGCGTGAGGCGCGCTGGTCGATCGCATCGTCGGTTTCGGGCGTTGCCTTGTTGCCGGACCAGTACGGGTTGGCCGGATCGCGGACCACCGACTGATGCGCGCCGGTGATCTGTGCCGCTTTGGCTCCGGACAGGACCTCGCTCGTTCCGCAGGCGACGAGGCTCATGCTCGCGGCGATCACGAGCACGCCGAGGGTCCTCGCGAGTCGCTTCGTGGTCTTCCGCTGTTCGTGAGTGGCCATCTCGTTCCTCCTTGCTGAGATGGCCCGAACGTAGGCGCGTTCGACCGGCCGGACGTTGTGGGAACTACGCGAATCCTCTCTCGTCGAGTACGTACGTACTCGTGCCGGGCCAGGGGCTAGGCGTGCTCCTCGATCCAGATTGCGCCGTCTTCGGTGTGTTCCTTTTTCCAGATCGGCACGATGGACTTGAGCTCGTCGATCGCGGAGCGCGCCGCGGCGAAGGCGGCGTCGCGGTGCGGAGCGGCCGCGGCGACGATCACGGCGATGTCGCCGATCGCGAGATCGCCGACACGGTGATGCATCGCGATCCGAAGGGGGCCGTGCTCGCGCATGAGCCGATCGGAGATCTCCCGCATTTTCGCCTCGGCCATTTCGGCATACGCCTCGTACCCGAGATGAAGGATTCGCTTCCCGCGGCTTTGGCTCCGGACCGTGCCGAGGAAGACGACCACACCGCCGAACGCGTCGTCGCGGACGAGCGCGAGGGCGTCGTCGACCGAGAGCGGCGCCTCGCTCACGGCGATCGGCGCCAGGGTGCGCGCATCGCCTCCGGACACTGGTGGTATGAGCGCGAGCTCGTCGCCGTCGGCGAGCGGCTCATCGAGCCCGACGTACTCGCGATTGCGGGCAATGACCACCTGACGCCCCTCCGCGATCAGCGGGTGCTGTCTGACGATGCGAGCGATCGCGTCGCGCACGGTCGCTCCCGGGGGAAGCTCCAGATCGAAGTGTCCTCGGCCCGCCGCCTCGCGATATGAGGCGAACAAACGAACGAGCACGCGCACGGTATGAGCCTAGCGGAGGTGCGAGAATCGCACGCTCATGGACACGAGCGCGCTCGTCGCTTTCGGCCTCACCGTGCTTCTCGTTCTGGCGAACGGGTTCTTCGTAGCGGCCGAGTACGCGTTCGTCCGCATCAGAAAGACCCAGCTCGATGAGCTCGCCCAGCAGGGCAGCGCCCGCGCTCGGCTCTCGGCGAGCGTCGTGGACAAGCTCGATCAGTACATCTCCGCGTCTCAACTCGGCGTGACGCTCTGCTCCCTCGCGATCGGCTGGATCGGCGAACCCGCGGTCGCAGCCCTCCTCGCCCCGGTGTTCACGTGGCTGCCGGCCCCCTTCTTGGAAGTGATCTCGTTCGCGCTGGCGTTCGGGGTCATCACCTACCTGCACATCGTCGTCGGCGAGCTCGCCCCGAAGTACCTCGCGATCCAGCGCGCGCTCGCTCTCGCGCTCTGGTGCGCCTACCCGCTGCACCTCTTCTACCGAGTGATGTACCCGTTCATTGCACTTGTGAACACGAGCGCGAATGCGATCCTCCGCGTCGCCGGCATCCGGCCGACCGACGAGGTCAACGTCCACAGCGAAGAGGAGCTCAAGATGCTCGTCGCGGTCTCGACCCGAAAGGGCGTGCTCCAGGAGAGCGAGCGCGTGATCGTGGGACGCGCGATGGAGTTCGCCGACCGCATCGTGCGGCAGGTCATGGTGCCGCGTACCGAGATCGTCGCGGTATCGGACGACACGCCCGTTGCCGAAGTGCTCGTCACCGCGAGGAAACATCGTTTCTCGCGTTTTCCGGTGTATCAGGAGGACCTCGACCACATCATCGGCATCGTCCACGTGAAGGACCTCGTCGGCGTCGATAAGGAGAACCGGACTCGCGCGCGCGACGTCATGCGGAAGGTGCCCGTCATGCCGGAGACCATGCGGCTCGACCAGGCACTTGCCGAGTTCCGGCGTCAGCGGGTGCAGCTTGCGATCGTCCTCGATGAGTTCGGCGGGACCGCCGGCCTGGTCACGCTCGAGGACGTCATCGAGCAGCTCGTCGGCGAGGTCCACGACGAGTTCGATCGCGAGGCGCCGGCCTTCAAGGAGGAAGGACCCGGAACCTTCGTCGTCGATGGGCTCACCTCACTAGAGGCGCTCCGTGACCGGCTCGGCATCGAGCTGACCGACGAGCCCTACGACACCGTCGGCGGCCTCGTGTTCGGGCGCCTCGGCCGACTGGCAGCCGTCGGCGACGCGATCGAGATCGAGGGCTACCGGTTTCAGGTCACCGCTGTCGACGGCCGCCGAGTCGCCCAGGTCCGAGTGGTCCGCGCACGGCCGCCCCGCAAAGCTGCCTGAGCGATTGTCACGACAAAGTAACGGCCCGCTTGCCCGCCACGCTGGCATGAGAGGTGCTTATCCATTTCGCATGATGGACCTTTTGACCGGTGACGCCGCACTCGCGATTTTCACGGCCGTGGGTATCGTCGCGACCGCTGTATCGATCGTGCGTGACGCCAAGGAGCAGAAGGCTCGTCTTATCGCCGTAACCGAGGAGATCCCGGTCGACCTGGGCCGCGCCGCCTAACGCGGGAACAGCGACCGCACGAAGCTCACGACGTCCCCGATGCGCGCTCCCCAGAACGCTTGCGCGCGCGGATCCATGAGAACGAATAGACCCATCGCGGCGAGCGTGACCGCGCCGCTCATAACCGCGAATCCGATTGCACTGCTTCGGAAACTGACTCGCACCAATTCACTCTAGGGCGGCCCCAGTCGCCGCCGCGCGGGGAAGGCGAGTGGGGACCCACGGCGCAGCGGGAGTTGCCGTCCAGCGAGTGCGCCGGACGCACAAGTGCGCAGGCAAAGGGACCCGCGAGCACGTGGGGCACCCGAGCCTCAACCCGCGCGCAAAACTGCCGACATCCGCTCGCCTTCCCGCGCGAGCTCGGGCTCGCTAGGCGCGAGTCCCTGTTCGGAGGCGTGCCACTAGGTTGTCGAGTCGCGCTCGCGAGATCGTGAGGAATTTTGCAAGGTTCTGCCGGTCGGCTTCGGCGATTGAGCCGTGCCCATCGTCTCCGATGGCGCGCGCAAGCTCGGAAAGAGACTCGTTGAGCTTGCGGGTGGCGGTGATGAGCGCATCGTCGCGGAGCGGCGGGATCTCCGGGGCGGCGCGGTGAGCCTTCTCGCCGGGATGGAGGATCCGCTCCACCTGATCGTGAAGGCGGAGGAGCGTGAGCTTGCCGCCGATGATCTGCTTCGCGAGCGACTGGCGCCGCCGCTTGTTGTCGAGCTTCATCAGCTCGTACGCGGCGGAGAGTGTGTCGTAGCGCTGCGCGACCATGTCCCGAACGTCGTCCGGGGCTGAGGCGAGGCGCAGGCGGTTCTCGACGTAGCCCTTGTCTTTGCTGAGCTTCGTCGCGAGGTTCCGGATCGAATACCCGAGCTCGTCCGTCATCTTCTTGTAGATGACCGCCTCGTCGAGGGGTGAAAGGTCTTCGCGCTGCAGGTTCTCGATGAGCGCGATCTCGAGGGCTGTCGAATCGTCGAAGCGCTCGACGATCGCCGGAATCGTCTCTTTGCCCGCGAGCTTCGACGCGCGCCAGCGACGCTCGCCGGCGATGATCTCGTACTGGTCGCCGGCAGGACGCACGAGAATCGGTTGCAGGACGCCGTGCTCGCGGATCGAAGCTGCGAGCTCGGCCAGCGTGTCCTCGTGCCACGTCATCCGCGGTTGTCCTGGGTTGGGAATCACTTTCTCGAGTGGGATATCGCGAACGGCGGTGGGCGTTCGCGCGGCGAGCAGACTGATGATGCCGGGCTGCGACTCGGTCTCCTGCTGGAAGATCCGGTCGCCGGCATCGCGGAATGACTTCCTCGGACGATTACTTGTGAGCACCGATCACCTCCTTCGCGAGGTCCACGAAGCTCTTTGCCGCATCACTTCGCGGCTCGTAGACAGTGATCGGGACGCCCGCGGTGGGCGCTTCCCCGATCTTCACGGACTGTCGGATCACCGTGGCGAACACCTGGTGATCTCCGAGATCTTTCAGCGAGTCGAGCATGTCGCGCGCGAGGATGGTTCGGCTGTCGTAGAACGTCGGAAGCAGGCCGTACACCTTCAGGTTCGGATTCAGCCGCGTCTGCACCGTCTTGATGATCTTGAGAAGTGCTGCGACACCCTTGAGCGCGTAGTACTGCGTCTGGACCGGAATGATGACGCCGGTCGCCGCGACGAGCGCGTTGAGCGTGAGCAGACCGAGCGTCGGTGGACAGTCGATGAGAACGTAGTCGTACCGATCGACGACGTCCCGTGCGAGCTTGTCGCGCAGTGCCATCTCGCGGCCGATCGCGTTGAAGAGCTCTACTTCGGCCGCAGACAGCTCGAGCGTCGCCGGTGCGACGTCGACCTTCTTCGTCTTCGTCGGCCGGATGATCGACCCGAGCGTCACATTGGAATCGATGAGGACGTCCGCGATGCTGCGCTCGACGGTGTTGAGGTCGATACCGAGACCGACCGTGAGGTTGGCCTGGGGATCGAGGTCGATGCAGAGGACTTCGTGGCCGAGCGACGCGAGCGCGCCGCCGAGATTGATCGCGCACGTCGTCTTGCCGACGCCGCCCTTTTGGTTCGCGATCGCTATAACGTTGCCCAACCGCGCTCTCCTCTTTGCGAACCCCCTTGCCCGGGCCCGCTTCGAGTTGCTGTGCTCCCCACAGCGCGCGGAAACGTACGCGCCACCAGCCCCGCACGGACTATAACGGCAAAGGCAACGTCTTTGTGCGGCTTTGCAGAAAACTTTTCAGCTCCTAGGGCCTGTCGCGTGTCGCCCGCGGCCGCCTTGGTCGATACTTCGATGTGCGAATGGGCCCGTAGCCGCTTCGCGGCTCAGACCCGTCGTCGCGACGCCGCGTGAGCGAGCTCCCGCGCGTCGCTCCTAGGGCCTGTAGCTCAGTGGTAGAGCGGCGGACTCATAATCTGCTGGTCCCAGGTTCGATCCCTGGCGGGCCCACACGAGTAGCCCGGATATCGAGATTCCACGGC
>DASPWX010000085.1:0-2893 GCA_035637615.1 Bathyarchaeia archaeon
GTCGTCGCCGATCACGGTTCGGTTCTTCCTCACTCCGTCGTAGTTGAGGGTGATCGTGCCTGCACCGATGTTCACGCGCTGGCCCACCTCGGCATCCCCGATGTAGCTGAAGTGGTGCATCTTGGTGCCGGCTTTGAGGCGGGCGTTCTTGACCTCACCGAAGTTGCCCATCTGCACACCGCGCTCGAGATACGCGCCGGGCCGCAGATGCGAGTAGGGCCCGATGCTTACGTCGTCTTCGAGCGTCGCGCCTTCGAGCGTCGAGTTCTCGACTTTGCAGCGCTCGCCCACCGTGGTGTCGCGCAGGACCGCGTAGGGGCCGACGCGTGAGCCCGCGCCGATGGAGGTCTTTCCCTCGAGGATGGTCCCACGCTCGATCACGACGTCCGCCGCGATGCGCACGTCGCTATCCACCTGGCAGGACTCGGGATCGCGGAAGGTGACGCCCGCGAGCATGTGTTGGTCGCGGATCCGCTTGCGCATCACCGCCTCGGCGGTGGCGAGGTCGGCACGGGTGTTCACGCCGATGCCCTCCTCTGGATCGTTGGTGAGATGTACGGCCACGCGCTTTCCCTCGCGGCGCGCCTCGGCCACCAGATCAGTGAGAAAGATCTCCCCGGTGTCGTTCGGGCGGAGTCGCTCGACCGCGACACGGAGCCAAGCGAGATCCGCGGCGTAGGCGCCAAGGTTCGACTCCTTGAGCTGTTTCTCCTCGCTCGTCGCCAGGCGCGTTTCGACGATGCGCTCGACATCGCCGCGTTCGTCGCGAACGACGCGACCGTACGCGTTGTCCGTGCCGACCTCGCCGGCGAGGAGAACAAGCGGCGCGTCGTTCTCGCGGACCAGGGCGCGCATGCGCGTGAGCGTCTCGGGGCGCAAAAGCGGCGTATCCCCATACACGACGAAGCCGACGCCGCGGTCGCCGTTGGCAGCGGCGAGCGCGACGCGAACCGCGTCGCCCGTGCCCCGCGCCACTTCCTGTATGGCGACACGCGTGCCTTCATCGAAGAGCTCGCGCGCCGCGGCGCTCTCTTTCGACAGGACGACCAGCGGCCGCGCACCGACGGCCCGTACGGTCCGAAGGATGTGCGTGACGAGGGGGCGCCCGGCGACCGGGTGGAGCACCTTCGGGGTCTTTGACTTCATCCGCGTCGAGAGGCCCGCCGCGAGCACTATCGCCAGCGGCGCGTCGCCCATGGGGGTTTGCGTCAGGCTGGGGCGCCAGGATTCGAACCTGGGATAGCGGATCCAAAGTCCGCCGCCTTACCGCTTGGCCACGCCCCAAGGGACACGGCCAAAAGGATAGGGCGCAGGCCGTTACTTCTCGGGTTGCTTGCCCCGTTTGATCAATTCCGCGACGCGGCGGCCGCCTTTGCGGCCAAGCTGCGCGTATCCCTCGCTCCCAAGCTGCGTCTTGCGCGCCTCGCCACCCTTGCGGCCGAGCTCGGCGTATCCGCGTGATCCGAGCTGCGTCTTGCGCGCCTCGCCGCCCTTGCGTCCCAGCTTCGCGTAGCCCTCAGGTCCGAGCTGTCCCTTGCGGGCCTGCCCACCACGCCGGCCGATCTCGCGGTAAAAAGAAGAGCCGTGCTTTCCCGCGGTGGATGTCCCGCCGCGTTGGCCGGCTTGCCGGACCGTGAGCTCTCCTCGTGGATCCATCGCCTCAAACGTAGGGGGACAGCCCTCGCTCGCTTGTCGCTCAGGGACTGACACCAAGCCGCAAAACGCGCACTCGGAGGCCAGACCGACGTAATCGTCGAGCGATGCGGATCGCATCCGCCCGGTCTTCTCCTAGGGCGAAGAGCGAGGGACCGCTGCCCGACATGGCGAGATCGATCCCCAATGTCGACGCCCTCTTCCGCGCGTCGGCGATCGCCGGCGCGACGCTTTCCGCCGCGGCAAGCAGGTCGTTGTGGAGACACTCGCGGACGACCCCGGCGGTCGCCTTGCGATCGCGTAACGCTTTCGCGAGCTTCGCGCTGCGTTCGGATTCATACGGTCCGGCGCGGTGCGCCGCGAACACCGCGGCCGTTGAGAGCCGCTCCGGCATCGGGACCAGCGCGATCCACAGCGGGGTCGGCGGCGCGGGAAGCGTCTCGACAACTTCGCCGCGGCCGCTCACGAGCGCATACGCGGCACCGCTCACGAAGAACGGAACGTCCGAGCCGACACGCGCCGCGATCGTCGTGAGATCCACACCGTCGAGCCGCCACGCGCGTGAGAGACCGCGCAGCACCGCTCCGGCGTCGCTCGATCCTCCTCCGAGTCCGGCGGCGACCGGAATGCGCTTCCGCACGCGCACGTGCGCGAGCGCCGGACGGCCCGACGCATCCGCGAGCGCACGCACCGCACGCGAAGCGAGATCGTCGCCGGGCGCAGCGTTCACCGCAGGCGCGATCTTCACGTCGAGCGCGCGCCACGGAGCGACGCGCACGCGATCGCGGAGGTCGACCGTCGCGAACACCGACGCGAGCTCGTGATAACCATCGGCGCGTCGTCCGAGGACCTCGAGCGTGAGGTTCACCTTCGCCGGGGTCATCAGCACGACGGCTCGGCTCACTGCTCCGGGACGCCGACCGCCCGCGCGAGAGCGACCCACTCCTCGAGTGACAGCGTCTCGGGACGCCGTTCGGGTGCGATGCCGGAGCGATGAAGAACATCGGTCGCGCGCTCCCGATCGAGGCCCGCTTCGTGACCGAGCGCCGAGCGCACCTGCTTGCGCCGGTGCCGGAACGCGTCGGACACGAGTCGCAGAAATGGCTCCTGCGCGAGGGGAGCGAACGCTGGTTGCGGCCGTGTGCGGAGCGCGACGACCGCCGAGTCCACGCGCGGCGCCGGCCGGAACGCGCGCGCGGGCACCCGTCGCACGATCCGCGGTTCCGCGAACGACTGCGTG
>DASPWX010000086.1:0-11326 GCA_035637615.1 Bathyarchaeia archaeon
AGCGTGATCGCGTTCTGCAGCTGCCCGCGCGGCACGAGCATCGGGAAGAGCGACTGGCGTCCCGGGGCGTCGAATGCGGCGATCGTGGCGTTCACGAGACTGATCAGGTAGACGTGCCAGAAGACGACATGACCGGTGACGACGAGCGTCCCAAGGAGCAGCGACGTCACGACCGATGAGCTCTGCGTGATGAGGAGAAGGCGGCGACGCTCCACGCGGTCCGCCACGGTCCCGCCGATGAGCGCGAACGCGAAGATCGGCGCGGCGCGGAAGACTCCGTTCAGTCCCAAAAGAAATGGCGAATCCGTCAGCTGATAGAGGAGCCACGAGGTCGCGGTGAGCTCGATCCATGTTCCGGACATCGAGACGAGCTGTCCGATCCAGTAGAGCGCGTAGTTGCGGTGGCCGAGCGGCGCGAGCCCGGGTGGAGGAAAGCGGCTCACGACATCAGCGTTGACGGAACTGGCGAATGTGGCGGCGGCTGATTCCCTTACCGGGCGCATCCTTCGGGATGATGCTTATCGAGCCGTCGCGCTCGAGATACGCGGCATCGACCCCGGCCAGTTCTTCGATGCCGTGTTCGCGAGCCGCCATCAAGAGCTCGTCCTCCTCGACGTTCTCTCGCTCGAGGTTGCGTTTGATCAGCTTCCCGTCCTCCACGAGAACGGTGGGTTCGCTCTCGAAGAGGTGCTTCAGGTAGGGCACTCGGTGGCCGACCCGTGAGAACCCCGTATTCACCGCGACGAGGGTCGTGGCCGCGATGACGCCGCCGACCAGAGAGTTGTCGCCGCCCGTCATCGCGTTTTGGACCGCGTTCGAGATCACCAGGATCACGACAAGATCGACCGGACTCATTTGCCCGAGCTCGCGCTTCCCGGCGGCCCGTAGAAGGACCAGCACGACCACGTAGACGACGGCGGTGCGGAGAATGATCTCCCACCAGGGCGTGGTTAGACCAAACACCTGCTCAGGATGACAAAACTTGGTGTGCAAAGCGCGCCGGGGAGTCCCCGACGAGTGCCAAAGCCGCGTCGAGCTCCACCGCGACGCCCTGATGGCGAAAGTACTCGGCCGTGCGCTCGACATCCCGTCTCAGAAGATCGCGCGCCGCCGGATGGACGACCGCATCGACCGCCTGGGAGAAATCGATGATTACAGGGCGCTCGTGCCACCAGAGGACGTTGAAAGCTGAGAGGTCGCCGTGCACGAGCTCGGCGTCCAGGATCAGCCGCATTTCGCGCTGCAGGTCTCGCCAGACCCTTCGCGCGGTCAGAAGGTCGAGGTCGACGTCGGACAGCCTGGGGGCCGCGCGATCGCCATCGCCGATGAACGCCATGCGGTAGCCGTGCTCGACCCGCTCCACGGGTGGGGGCACGGTCACCCCGGCGTTGTGCAGCCGCTGAAGCGTGGCCCATTCGTTGGCCTCCCACCTCGCCTGAAGGTGCTCCTGGCCGAAGCGCGTTCGCTTCTTTATCGCCCGGCTCTCGTGCCGAGTCCCCTCGCCCCACACGCCGGCGTAGAGGTAGTCGTTGCGGAAGCCGCGCTGCAGCCTGGGCTTGAAACGCTTCTCGGCCATCAGGCACGTGCGCGTAGGACCGGTGCGAGAGACGAGGTAGACCTCGCTCTCCTTGCCGGCCTTGAGCACGCCGAGGTCGCGATCTTCATACGGTGCGTCGGCTAGCCAGTCGCTCGGGAACAATGCGGGCACGCGTCCTCCGTGTTGGAGAAACGTCGATGGGTGCGGCCGTCGCGCGCGTGGCGCTAGAGAGTGCCCGGCGCTCCCGCGATGCGGAGGCCGGCGGCGTCACGCGCGATTCGAACGCTCATCTAACGGCCTCCTTGAAATTGTCGACCCCTGGTCGCGCGAGAAGAGTAGAGCGGGGCCAGACGCACATCAAGGTCCTATGTTCACGACGATTCGTTTCTGATAAACGCTCGTGAGTGGAGTCAAAAGAGGAGCGAAGGAAGCGCGAAGCGCGCGAGCGGACCCGGCGCTGGAGGGAGCGGCACCCGGAACAGAGGAAAAGGAGCCGCGACCGCGCGCGGCGGCGGTACCAGGAGAACAAGGACAAGGAGCGCGCGAGGGCGCGTGAGTACATGCGGAAGAGGTACGCGACAGACCGAGAAGGCGTCCTCGCGACGAACAAAGCTTGGTACGAGCGAAATCGCGAGCGCATGCGTGAATACGATCGCCGTCATCGACTGGCCAACCTGGACCGGATACGCGCCAACGACCGTAATAGAAGCCGCGCTCGGTATGCCGCTGATCCGATTGCGTGGCAACGGTATCTAAAAGAGTGGCGGAAAAAGAACCCAGAGAAATCGCATGCGTACGTGCGGGCAGCCACGATCAAGCGCCGCCGGGCCGCGGGCGGCAAGAGCTTCAGTGCGGCGGAATGGCTCCGGTTGCTCGCTCATCACGGCAAGGCTTGCGCATACTGCGGCAGCAAGGTCCTGATCGAGATAGACCACCGCATCCCGTTGATTCGTGGCGGTTCGAACACAATCGAGAACATTCTCCCCGCCTGCCGCAATTGCAATCGTCGCAAGAATCAGAAGACAGAGGAAGAATTCCGTGAGCTACTCCAGCGGGAGCGGCGTCAGGGACTCGGGCTTGGCCTGGAAGGTCTGGACGGGAACGCCGGCACGACGAGGTCCTGACCAAAGATCTGCGACCGCGGCGTCTCGTTCAGGAACTTCATTATGCCGTCGGCTATCGAGTTCGCGACGAGGTCAGCGCGATCGAGCATCAGCGCCCGGTCATCGTCGCTCGAGACGTAGCCCATCTCGAGGATCACCGCGGGGGTATGGGCTGCGACCGCGTGCTGGAAGCGGCTCCAGTTAAAAGCAAAGTAGCCCTTCATGCTGTTGGTGATATGCGTCGGATCGTAATCAAGCCCCGTCGCCGCGCCGTACGACTCCTTGATGTCGTTGAGCAGCGCATCCTCATACGGTCCGCGTCGCGCGCCATGCGCCATCTTGAATCCGCTGTTCACGCCGACCCCGTCGCTGTCCGCGTGGAGCGCGACGAACGCGTCGGCGACGTAGCCGACGGGGATCGCCGTCGGCAGAACATCCACTGCGACGCCCTTCGAGTTGAGGATGACGCTCAGGCGCTGGGCAATGTCGAGGTTGATCTCGACCTCCGTGACGCCCTCCCACTCCGCGCCGGTCTGCGGGATCAAGCGTCGCAGCTCGTCGGGGGCCTCGTCGCTCTTCCAGTGGCCGGCCTGGATCGCGACACGTCGCGGACCCGTGGGGACATTCTTTGGCATCGGGATGCGAAGGCTCCCGGTCGCGTTCGGCCCAGGGGTTTGAACGATGACGCCGCCTGGCGGCGCCGCGGCGGACCACGGATCGCTCGGATCGTCGGGGTCGGAGCCGATCTGCCCGAGCGGGGCGCCGGCGGGCACGAAATTCGGATCGGCGGCGGGCCCGAGGACGGGACCGAGCTTGAGCTCCCCAAGCTGGATTCCCGTCAGAGCCGTGTTCGCGACGATTACGGCCGCCGCGAGGACCGCGGCAATCGCGACGGCCGCGGAGAGAGCGCGACTCACCCGCGCATTGTCAGGCCGCCACGACCTCTCCGACCCACTTGATCCATAAGAATCCGCGAAGACTCGGGACCACCAGACGAAGCGGATACCCATGTCCCGCGGTGAGACGTTCTCCGCCCACGTGTGTCGCGAGGATGGCTTGCTCGATCTCCGAGCGATCGAACGTCCACCGATGGCCTGTAACGGAGATCACCTCGACCCGCGTCGCCGGTTCGTCCAACGCGGCGCCGGCCAAGACGTCCTTCAACATGACACCCGACCAGATCTGCTCGCTCCACCATCCGCCGGTGCAGTCGAGCACGACCGATGCCTCATGTCGAGGCAGCGCGGCAAGATCGGCGTACGACAGGTCGCGTAACGGAGCGTTGGTGGTCCGGATTCGGAGCCGCCACGTTTGGGCGTCGATGGTCGGCACGCTGTCGAGGCTCCAAATCGTGACCGGGAAGGCGTTGCCGGTGAACGAGCCCGCGTGACGTGATCCCGTCGGGCGTTTTGCGAGGCCGATCCGGTCGAGCGAGACGCTCACGGCGAACGAAACCGCGAGCAGACCAAACGCCCGTAACGCGGCGCGCCGGCTCGCGAGCGTCACCAGCGCGGGACGAGACTCGCCGCGTACGAGCGCGTGAACGACGACCAGCACCGCGAGCGCGAGGCCGACGATCACGTGAAGGTTCAGCGCGGAGTACGCGAGCGGCCGATCGAACGAGACGAGTCCCACCGTCCAGGCGAGACCGAGCCCGGCTGCGGCGATCGTGAGGCCCGCCGTGAGGATTCCGATCCAGACCCCGGACCCCTGAACGCCCCGGCGCCGGAGCGAACGTCGCGCGATCGCATACTTCCAGACGAGCGCGAGGACAAGCGCGACCCCCGCGACGCGATGCGTGACGTACAACGCTCCGGCCGTGGTGTCGGGCAGAAGCCAGGCCACGATCCCTGACGCGAGGAGCGTGGCGATCGCGCCGAGAAGGGCGAGATTCGCGAGCCTGCGAGGCATGAGGCGATGCTAGTCCGCGGCCGCTGGCAGACTGGCGCCGTGGCTGATCGCGACCTCCTCGTCCTGAGCGAGGAACCGCTCAACGCCGAGACGAAGCTTGAGCAGCAGAGCGGAACCGTCGTGCCGGCGGGCCGCCATTACGTGCGCACGCATTTCCCGATACCCGATGCACCCCATGAGATCCAGATCAACGGCGAGGTCCGCGCCCCCAGGTCCGTGACGCTCGAAGCGATCCGCGCGTTGCCCGCGCGGACGCTGGTGGTCACGCTCGAGTGCGCCGGCAATGGACGCAAGTTCCTAGAGCCCGTCGTGCCCGGCGAACAATGGGGGCTCGGCGCGGTCGGCACCGCGGAGTGGATGGGTGCACCGCTCCATTCACTGCTCGGAGACGACTGGCTTCCGACGGCGGTGGAGATCGTATTTCGGGGCGCCGATGAGGGCGTGCCGAAGGATCTCGGGAGACGCATCGCGTACGAGCGTTCGCTGCCGATCGAGGCAGCGCGCGGCAACGACATCCTCTTGGCGTACGCCATGAATGGCCGGCCGATCCCGCGCGAACATGGCGGACCGCTCCGACTCATCGTCCCGTCGTGGTACGGCATGGCCTCCGTGAAGTGGCTTGCCCGGATCACGGCGCTTGCGCGGCCATTCGACGGGTTCTTCCAGAAGGATCGGTATGTCATCGACGGCCGACCGCTTCGCGGCATCGAGCCTCGCGCGGTCATCACCTCACCCGCGGAGGGCGCGGAGGTCGGCGGCGGAACGCTGGAGGTCCGCGGCTACGCGTGGTCCGGACGCGCGCCGGTCGATCGCGTCGAGCTCAGCGAGAGCGGCGGGAAATCCCTCGGGGCGGCGACCCTTGCCTCCGCGGCAACGCCGTTTGGGTGGCAGGAATTCTCGTTCCAAGTGGCGTTCGAACCCGGCGGCCACACCCTTGTCGCTCGGGCGATCGACCGTGACGGAAATACGCAGCCGCTCGAGCCCCGCTGGAATGCCCTCGGCTATGCGAACAACGCGGTGCGGCCGACGCGGATCCGCGTGCGGAGCTAGGCGGCAGCGACCTCGAGGCGGTCAGCCACCTCGTCGAGGAGAACGCCGATGCGCGACGCAACCTCCGGAAGAAGGGCCTGGGCCCCGACGATGTTCGACTCGGCGCCGGAGTGCGGATTCAAACGACCGTCGTCGATCCCATCGCTCACCCGTCCATTGACGCGGTCGTACACCGGTTGCGACGCCGCATTGCGACCGTCGAACCACGCGCGCGCGTGGTCGCGCCACCGCGCGTACGCGGACTCCCCGGTGGTTTGGTAGAGACGGTCCATCGCGTACACCGCCGCGGCGACGCCGTAGGGCTGAACGGTCCGCCCCGGGAAGGCGCCTTCGATCTGAGGCACCAGCAGCGCGTGGGCGCTCTGCCGGGCGACCTCCAGGAGGTCCGGGCGGTCGAGCAACGGAGCGGCCTCCGCCAGCACCCCCTCATGCACGTGACCCCAAAGGTGCGGGTTCGGCTCGCCGGGACTATTCAGGAGAACGTCGCCCTCGCGGCAGTCCGCGATCTCGTCGCACCATCTCTCGAGCGTTTCGCGAAGGACCGGGGTCAGGCCGACGCGCAGCAGGTCGAGCGCCGCGAGGACGTGAATGGTGCGAACGTCGGGAGGCGCAGGATGCTCGGTCGCGAAGGCGAACCCCTGCGCCAGGGCCGAAGCGACGCGCGGATCGCGGAAGACCAGGTGTGCCTTCGCGAGGGCTCGGACGGCCCGCGCCTGCCAAAAGGTGCCCCCGGCGTACGACGTCGGACCGTCGGTATTGATGGTCCCGTCCCAATCTCGGATGAAGTTGTGAAAACGCCCATCCTCTCGCTGCATGTAGAGGACGAACTCCACGAGGCCGTTCGCCCACTCACCGAGGCGGCGATCACCGGTGTCGCGATAAAGATCGAGGAGAAGCACGACGGCGCGTGCCGCGTCATCGATGCATGCAACGCCCTCGAAGCCCTGGTCGCGGGCCGCGAGGCCGTGGTCTTCGTCGTTCGCGTACACGCCCAGGGCGATGGCGCGCGGTCCGACGGCGGGAACGCGCCGTGTGAGCCGTGCCAGCTGCCGGATCACTTCGGCCACGGCTCGAGGCTGGCGACGATCTCCCGCACCGAGAAGTCGGCCGCCGCGATGCACGAATCCGCGGCGCCGTAGTACATCCGGATCTGGTCCGCATCGAGAGGGACGACGCCGCACGAGAAGATGGTGTCGTTGAAGAGGCCGAGCCGTTCGTAGGCCGTACCTGGGGCGAGGATCGGCGCGGGTGAGCGCGCCAGCACCTTCCGCGGATCGTCGGCGTCGAGGAGCACCGCACCCATCGCATAACGGTGGTTGCGATTCACTCCGTGATAGAGCTCGAGCCAGCCCTCGCGTGTCCGGAAAGGAACGGCCGACGCGCCGGTGCGCAGCTCATCCCAGTGGTCCCAGCGCGGAAGGCATACGGTCTCGTGACCGCCCCATTCTGTGAGGTCGTCGGAGAACGCGATCCAAATCCCGAAGATCCGGCTGAAGGATTGGGGCATGGGGCGCGTGAGCGCGACATATTTTCCGTTGATGCGCTCGGGAAAGATGACCACATCCTTGTGGTCCGGAAGGAAGATGACACCGCCGCGCTCGAACGTGGCGAAATCGCGGGTCGTGGCGAGGCTCGTCGTGATGCCCCACCGCGAGACAGAGACATACGTGATGTAGAAGACCCCGTCGATGGATGTGATGCGGGGATCCTCGACGCCGTACTCCTCGATGTCGTTGTGCGGGGCGATGGCGGGCGTGTCGTCGACCACGAACTTGATCCCGTCGCGGCTGCGGGCGAGTCGCAGATGGCTCATCTGCGCGAGGTAGTCGGTATAACCCTCGTTCGTCACGCCGAGCACGCCGGTGCTGTTGCGGTACCGGATCGAGCGCGGATCCCGAAGGTCGAGGCCTGGCAAGTCCTTTGGGACGTAGGCAACGACGACGCGCGGACGGTCGCCGCTCGTATCGAGGAAGCACATTCCAATGACGTCATGCTTGGTGTAACCCTGCGGCAGCGGCCGCAAGACGGGGTGCGGTCCATCGAGATCGAGGGTCATTGCGTCGGGCGGCGGGTCGATGTCGCTGCGCGGCCGCTCCGCGATCCGCAGGAGAAGGATCGTCTCGCCGTTCAACTGGGCCGTCGCCGCATTGAAGACCGACACAACCTCGAGCTGCGGCAGCGACGGCTTCACGTCGCGCGCGGTGATGAGCGGGTTCTGCGGGAGCCGCCGACCGAGACCGGTCGTACGGTTGATGGGGACGGTCGTCATGCGGTGTGAACGGGACTCTCGGTGTCGATCGGCTCCGGGAGGGAGCCCACGGGCTGTGGCTCCAAAAGCTCGCGCGTGAGGGCAAGGACGCGCCGGCCGACGTTTGGCCAGGCCATCTCTTTGCCGTAGTCGTATGCGCGCCGCTCGAGCTCGGCCTTGAGCCCGGGATCGTCAAGGATCGCGAGCACCGCGCGCGCCAACCCGTCGGGATCGCGCACGTCCACAAGGAGCCCGCGCCCGTCGGCGAGCGCTTCCGCCGCATGCAGGTAACGCGTCGAGACGATCGCCTTGCCTGCGCCGAGCGCGTACGCCAGCGTCCCGCTCGTGATCTGGTTCAGATCGAGATACGGGGTCACGTACACATCGGTCGCGAGAAGATAGTCGACGATCTCGCGCTGCGTCAGGTATTGGTTCACGAAGCGCACGTTGTCCGACATGCCCGAGCTCTCGATCTTCCCGACGAGCTCATTCCGATACTGCTCGCCGGCCTTCTTGAGGAGCTCCGGGTGGGTCTGTCCGACGATCAGGTACAGAGCGCTCGGGTGGCGCGCGACGATCTCGGGCATCGCCGCGATCATGTATTCGAGACCCTTGCGCGGATCGACGAGCCCGAAGGTCGACAGGATCGTTCGGTGGTCGACGCCGAGCTGGCGCTTCAGTCGGTGCCGCCCACGCGGGACGATCGCCGGCATACCGTGCTGGATAACGACGGGCCGTTGCGTGATGCCGTACACGTCCCCGAGCAGCCGCGCCGCGGTCTCCGCCATGACCACGACCCTCGTGCTGTGCTCCGCGATCCGCCGCACGGTCTCACGGATCTGCGGCTCCGGCTGGGGAAGGACCGTGTGCAGCGTGGTGATGACCGGCTTCTGCAGCGTCTCGAGGAACGGCACGCAATGGTCGTCGTAGACGCCATCACGCCAGACGCCGTACAGACCGAACTCGTGCTGGAGGTTGACGGCGTCGACAGATGATTCGTTGATCGCGCGTGCGGCCCCGCGGTAGCTCTCTTTGTCTCCCTGCTTGATGCGCCACCGCACATCGGGCCCGTAGGCGCGCGCTGTGTTCGGCTCGTCGATGGCGGCAGCAACACAACGGACCGCTGGGTCGGCCGCTTTTACAGCGGCCATCAGATCTGCGGTGAATGTCGCGATCCCGCAGCGCCTGGGCACAGCGGAAGCGACAAAGGCAATCCTCACCAGACCATTCTGAGGTGTCAACGCTTCCTTGGTTGGCAACGCCATATCTAGGGGAATAGACCCAGGGTGAACCGCCACTCCGGACGGTCCCGCAGAAAGTATGCCTTTGGCGGGCTATTTCTCCGTCGAAATCGTCAGGTTCGCGTTTCGCCACGCCGTGAAACCCCCGTGCATGTTGGCCACGACGTGACCAGACGATTCGAGGATGCTCGCGGCCAGACTCGAGCGGATCCCGGAAGCGCAATACGTCACGATCCGCCGATCGAGCGGAAGCTCGTGCGCGCGTCCGCGAATCTCCTCGTAGGGAATGTGGATCGCGCGGGGTATGTGTCCGGAATCCCATTCAGAACGTTCACGCACATCGAGGAGAAGATCGCCCCCGGCCGCGCGTGCGCCGGCCGCTCGAGCGTCCAGCTGCTCGATACGACGCGTCTGCTCTCCATGCGCCGGTTCCGATGATGCGTAGCCCCGTACGTCGTCGTAGCCGATAACGGCGAGCTGCTCTCGAAGGCGCTCCGCCTGCTCCGGGTCCGTCGTGAGGATCACGATCGGTGAACCAAAAGCGACGACGGCGCCGACTCGAGTCGCGAACGAGTCGTTGCCAACCACGTTGAGCGCGCCGGGACGATGGCCCGCGCCGAAGACATGTGGTGGCCGCGGGTCAATTCGGACAACCTCCGGTCCGATCTCGCGCACGAGGGGCAGACGCGCTCGCGATGCGGCAGCGGCTCCTCTGGTATTGAGATCGCGCACGCTCGGGTAGTAGGCCGGCGCGACCGGAAGACCCTCGGAGATCGCCGCGCGGAAGGCCTCGAATCCTGCGGACGCCATTCGCGCGATGTGGTTGTGCTTTCGCTCGAACCCGAGTGTGGTCCAACGGGAACCCGCCACGTCCGCTGCGCACGCGCTGCCTCCCCCGTGCGTAGGGAAGACGGCAACGTAGTCTGCAAGCGTGAGCACACGCTCGCGCAGCGTCTGGTAGGCGGCGCGCGCGAGCTCCGCGGCCTGCTGCGGACCCAAAAGGTCGACGCGGGCGATGTTGCCGACCAGCAAGGCTCCGCCAGAGAAGAGGTACTGCGGATCGTCGGCGCGCCGAAGGTCGGACACCAGATACGCGACGTGCTCGGGCGTATGCCCCGGCGTCGCGATGCACCGGATGAGTAGCTCGCCCACTTTGACCTCGTCTCCGTCGGGGTGCGACGCGTGCGCATACATGAGCTCCGCGGAGGCGCCGGCGTGGACGGTGATCGGGCGCAGGCCGGCGAGGGCGCGGGACCCCGACACGTAGTCGTTGTGGATGTGCGTCTCGAACGAGTCGGTGACGAGAACGCCGAGGCGCGCGGCGGCGGAGAGATACGTCTCGATCTGCCGGTCCGGGTCGACCAGGAACGCCACGCCCGCGTCCGGATCGGCCACGAGATAACTCGCGTGTCCGAGGCCGGCATCGAAGAACTGCTCGATCAGCAACTCGCGCGCACTCTAGCGCGCGTCTAGTTACGGTCGCGGCTGCTGGCGGACCGCCTTTGACTCTTGCTGGAGCACTTCTTCGCCGGGACCGAGATCCTCCTCCTGAGGCGCGATCACCGGTGGGATGCGTTCGTCCACGCTCTTGCTTTTTGCTTCGGCCTGCTCGAGTGAGTCCTCGGGGCGCGGCTTCTCTTTATCCATGCCGCCGAATGCGGCAAGGCCCGTGCCGAGCGGCCTAGATGCCGATGCCGGCGAATCCGAGAGCTCGCGGGAGCAGCGAGCCGAAGATGAAGCCACCTGCGGACGCAGCGAGGACGAGGGCGACGATCTCCAGACCGGAGCGCACCGGGTTTCGCAGGGTGAGCCGGGACTTCGCGACGCCCAGACCGAACATGACGACCACGGAGATCGCGATGGCCGCCGCAAGCGCGACGGGGACCGGCAGGAAAAAGAACGGTGCGATCGGGATGAGCGCGGCGATCGCGAATGCCCCGGCGAGGATGAGCGCCCCTTGGAGCGGGCTGCCGCCCTCATCGATGATGAGCCCGAGCTCCTTCTCAACCATCGTCTTAAGGAGCACGTTTGGTGAGCGGGCGAGCTCCGCTGCGGCGTGACGCGCCGATGCCTCGGGAAGGCCCTCCTGCTCGAGCATGTAGGCGACTTCGGCTTCGGACTCGTGCGGCCTTTCCGAGACTTCCTGTCGCTCCTTCTCGATCTGCGCCAGAAAGATCTCGCGCTGGCTCTTCGAGCTCATGTACTCGCCCGCGCCCATCGAGATGACCTCGGCGAT
>DASPWX010000087.1:0-12432 GCA_035637615.1 Bathyarchaeia archaeon
ATCGCACGTAGGCACTCGTCAGGCCTGCCGCGAACCATCGCCGGACTCGACGCCCTTCCTGGAGTGGGTGCGTACACGGCTTCGGCGGTCGCCTGTTTCGCGTTCGGCGAGGCGACGGCCTTCGCCGACACGAACATCCGCCGCGTCCTGGGCCGGTCAATCCTGGGGCGAACCGCCTCCGACCGCGAGGCCATCGATCTCGATCGCGAGATCGGCTCGAAGCGCGAGGGCGCGCGGTGGCATCACGCGCTCATGGACATCGGCGCGACGATTTGTCTTTCGAGGCAGCCGCGATGTGACGTCTGCCCCGTTCGCAGCGTCTGCAGGTACGAGGGTGATGAGCGATCGTCGCCGCGAAAGCAGTCGTCATTCGTCGCGAGCGATCGGCGTGTGCGCGGCGCGATCCTACGTCAGCTCGTCGGCGCGTCTCGCCCTGTAACGATGGCGGCGCTTCGAAGGGGTATCAACGACCCGCGTGTGGCTCGTCTTGTCGGGCTGCTCGCGGAGGAAGGTCTCGTGGAGGTCTCATCCGGGAGCGTTCGTCTTCCGACCCGCTGAGTCGAGTGGCACGATCGCGCGCAATGAGCAGCTACTACGAGCTCCTGGGCGTCACGTCGGGTGCGTCCGAATTGGAGATCCGCTCCGCGTACGGACGGGATGTTCTTCACCTGCAGAACGAGACCTCGGACAAGGTGGCGCAATTTCGCGCCGCCCTGGACGCGGCCTTCGCGACCCTGGTCGATCCCGTAAAACGGACCGCTTACGACGAAGCCCTTGCGGTCGCCGCGCAGAGCGGCGCGGCAGAGAGCGCCGACGAATCGGGCGCCGCGTTCAAGTACGCCATGCGGGGCGGCCTGTGGTTCGCCGGCGGCGGACTGGTCACCGCCGTGACGTATGCGTTCTCGCAGGGGACCTACCTGATCGCGTGGGGGCCGCTCCTCTTCGGCGGATTCCAGCTCGTGCGCGGTCTCCTCAGGTATCTCACCGTGCCGAGCGGCGCGCGCAAGTCCAGCCACCTTGGAGTGCTCGGTGGCCTCATCGCGGTGGGCCTTCTCTCGGCCGCGTTCGTCGGGGTCAGCGAGGGAATGGGAGCGCAGGACGCCGCGCTGGGGACGAAATGGAACGCGATGATCGAGGCGACCGGCCTCGACGTCGCTCAGGCGAACGATCTTGTCATCGGCATCGCGAATCGTCCCGGGCCGTGGGACGCGACCGACAGTGCGGACATGGCGAAGGCCTCCGCGCTCTACGGGCGCATCGCCGACGCGGTCGAGGCGTCGTCCGCGCCCTCACGGCTCGAGTGGTACCGCACGGGCATGGCCAAGAACTTCCGCGACGCCGCCGCCATCACCCATGACTTCTCGCTCCTGACCGCCGGATCGCCAGCGAGCGCCTTCACGGGGCTCGACGCGCGCTGGCAGGCATTCGTCGACGAGGCCACCCGGCTGTCGGACCGCTTTGACGCGCAGGAGGGGACCAGCACTCCCTAGCGCAGCAAAGTCTTCAGGCGGGCTCGAGCCTCAGCGTTGTCGGCAGGACCGCGCTGACCAGCATCGAATCGAGCGAGCTGCCCTTGCGGTACTTCCTTCGGTAGCCGTCCGAGACGCGCTTCACCGATGCGCCGTCCGTCGCAGGAACCGCACGCACAGGGATGCGCGTACGGTTCACCACCAGAGCGCCAGGTCCTGCCAGCAGCTCGCGATACCACCGCGACGTGGGCCCGCGATACGTGCGAATGAACACGTCGTCGCCGTCAACTACGACCCAGATGGGGACGGCATGCGTCGCGCCTTTCGGGGAGCGCGTTTCGATGTCGACTTCGTTCGCCCGGTCGAGCGCGGCGAGCGTGTCCTTGGGGAAGGTCAATCCCGCTCCGGCAGCGGTGGCCCGGCGATCGCGAGCGCATAGCGGTCCGGCTGAAGGAACGTGCGCGCGATCTCGATCACTTGCTCGAGCTTGACCGCACGCAGCTCGCGCGGATAGCGCTCGGCGTAATCGGGGCCGAGCTCGAAGACCTCGCCCTCGAGCAGGAGTGACGCGACCCCGGCCGGGCTCTCGCGCGCCACGTCGAGCTCTCCGACGAGCTTGTCTTGCGCGAGCTCGAGGTCATCCTCCGCGACCTTGCCGTCGACGATCTTCCGGAGCTCCTCGAGTGTCGTGCTGACCGCGCGCTCGACGTTTATCGGGTTCACGCCCATGCGCACGACCCACGGAGACTGACCTCGCGACCCTCCGAGCGTGCTGAAGACGTAGTACGCCAGGCCGAGCTCGTCGCGGACCACGTGCCCGACGCGGCTCGCGAACGTGTCCGCCGCGAAGACCATGTTCGTCACTCGGGCCGCGACAAAGCGCGGATCCGTCCGCGGGAGGCCCGGCCACCCGAGCACGACGTCGCTTTGGGTCTTGTCCGGCACGATCTCGAGCTTCCGCGAGGCCGTGGCCAGGCGCGCCTCGGGCACCTTGCGCTCCTCACGGGGGCCGCCGGCGCGCCAAGATGAGAACGACTTCGCGGCCGCATCAAAGACCTGCTGCGCGTCAACGCCACCGGCGACCACGAGGACGGCGCCGTCGGGACGGATGGCGCGCCGGTGATGATCGCGGAGATCATCGGCCGACGCAGCGCGCACGACGTCGAGGTCGCCGATCGGCCGCGCCCGGAAGGGATGACCCTTCGGGTAGACAAGCTCGCGCCAGGCGCGCTCCGCAACGGCCCGCGTGTTCTTCGCGTCGTCGTTGATCTGCGCCACAGTTTGCTCGCGGACGAGCTCGACCTCGGTGGGTGCGAATGCTGGGCGCACAACGGCGTCGGCCATGAGCTCGAGCAGGACGTCGAGGTCGGTCCCGAGGGACTGCGCGCTGAAGGTCGCCGCGTGCGAACCGACGTCCAGTCGCGCGGCCGCGCCGATGCCGTCGAGGTCGTCGGCCCACGCCTTCGCGTCGCGAGTGGTGGTGCCGCGGAGCATCGCGAGGGCGCAGAGGCGGGCGATGCCCGGCCGCCCGATGGGCTCGAACCACTGACCCGCCTCGATCGCGAGAAGAACCGCTGCGGACTGAAGGCCGGCGATCGGGATGGCCGCCACGCGTAAGCCGTTCTCGAGGCGTTGCCGGCGGACGTCCACTACGACTCCTCCGGCACGAACCAGCCGACAGTTCGGCCTTTCTCCACAAAGACCGCTTCGGCGGCTGCGCGGACGTCCTCGGCGGTCACCGCGGCGAGCCGGTCATACCACTCGCCGAGCGAAACGGCTGCGCCCGTCGCGAGGAGCTGTCCGAAACGCCACGCGCGCCACGTGACCGTGTCGGTCATGAACGCGCTCGCCGAGAGCATCTGCCGGCGAACCCGGCCGAACTCGGAATCGGTGAGCGCCGAGCGCGCGACCTTTTCGAGCTCGTCAAGGATCACGCGCTCGACCCTCTCGTGTGTCACGCCCGGCCGAAGATGCGCCTCCACAACGAAGAGATAGGGATCCTTCATGAGCTGGAACGATGCGTCGACGGTCGTCGCGAGTCCGGTGTCGACGAGCGCGCGATAGAGGCGCGCTGAGCGTCCCGACGCGGCCTCTCCGCCTCCCGCGGTCGCGCCGGCGAGCGCGACCGCGAGCGCCGATAGCGCGGGCGCACGTGGGTCGGCTGCGCGCGGCGCCTTGTGGCCCACCTGAATGATCGGGAGGGCCCCACCGGCGCGGCGGACGATGACCCGCCGCTCGCCGTACTGCGGCGGCTCCGGTGCCTTCGGCGGTTCGATCGGCGCCTCCGCGTCGAGCGGCCCGAAGGCCGAGGCGGCGCGGTCGAGCAGCTCGCTCGCGGGCGCGTCGCCGGCGACGATGAAGTACGCGTTGTTGGGCGCGTAGTGGCGGCGGTAATGCGCGTAGAGGCCGTCGCGCGTCATGAGCTTGATCTCTTCTTTACTGCCGATGACGCCTTGCGCGTACGGGTGGCGCGAGAACGCCACCGCTTGCAGCTGCTCTCCGAGCAGGAACGACGGATCGTTCTCGAGTCCCTCGCGCTCGCTCACGATGACGTTGCGCTCCGCCTGGGTCTCTTCCTCGGTGATGAGCGCATTTCGCATCCGGTCGGCCTCGAGCTCGAGCGCCACGGGATAGCGCTCGGCGGGGACCGTCTCGAAGTAGCACGTCACGTCCTCACTCGTGAAGGCGTTCCAGAGCGCGCCGTACCGCGCGAGCAGCTTGTCGAGATCACCCTTTGGGTGTCGCGGCGTTCCCTTGAACAGCATGTGCTCGAGGAAATGCGACATCCCCGTGGTCCCGGGCACCTCGTTGCGCCCGCCGACCTGGTACCAGACCCAGAGCGAGACGACCGGCGCGTGCCGCGCCTCGAGCGCGTGCATAACGAGCCCGTTGTCGAGGCGTCGCGAAGCCGGGGCGTCGGTAACGGCGGGGATGAGAAAAGTCTAGCGTTCGCGAGGATCAAGATATCCACGTGATCCGGATCGGCGAGCCTCGACCGATCGAGCCTCCACCCGAGGTGGACAGGGAAAGCGTCTCGTATCGAAGCCCGGTCGGCGATCACACGATTGTCTTCAGCGGCGAGGACGAGTACGCGATGGGCGCGAGCTTTTGGAATGCGCATCTGGTCGGCGCCGACGACGAGACGACGAAGCTGCCGTATGCACTCTCGGTCGCGCCGCTCCAGCCGTGGTCGCCGGATGGAACGCGCTTCGCGTATCTCGGCACCGAAAAGCTTCGCCAGCCGGGCCGGGTCCTCCTGGGAGACATCGCCGCCGGCTTCCGGTGGACAACGGCTCCGACGGGGGCGCGAGGGATCTTCTGGTCCTCGTCGCAACCTGTCCTCCTCACCATTGGTCCAGGCTGGTTGCGCCTTCTCGATCAGCAGGGCCGTATGACCCGCTCGCACGACTGGCGAAATGGCGAGGATGATCCGGTCTACGGCGGCTGGCTTGCGTCCGGCGAACGCTTCTTCGTCATCGCCGCTGAGACGGGACATAAGGCGAAGCTTCGCGCGTACGACGCGAGCGGGACGCTACTCGGCGAGGAGCCGCTTGACCCTGCTGATCTCCTGCCGTTCGACACGAAGGCATTCGCATCACTTGAACGCGGCAGATATTCGCTTCGTCTTGGACCCGGCACGCGCTCGATTGCGGCGCTTCTCGATCGCTGGTCCGATGCCCGATATGACCCGGCGACCGGCGACCTTCGACTTGCCGTCTACCGACCGACCGGCCCCGTCGGCCCCGAGCTCGCGCCTGCGTTCCAGCAACTCTCCGAGTTGACCGCACCCGCGGCAATGCAGTGGATCGCCGTGCGCGTCAGCGAATAGGTCGCGACCCTTATTGGCTCGAGTACTGGTAGGTGTGCGCGAAGACCTCGTATTCCCATTGAACGCTCGGGGTCGGATAGCCATCGTGCATGTCGATCTTGAGCGAGTCGGTCGGCGCGAGGCTGAGCCACGGTTTCGTGTTGGCGGCGATCTCCGGACGCCACTGCAGAGCGCTGAGGACCTCGCGAGGTGACGCTTTGCTGCGCACGATCACGACGAGATGGAGCTTCGAGAAACCGGGTACGGTCGCGGTCGTCGCGACATTGAGATTGCATCCGATGACGCCGATCGCGGCGTCGTTCGCACACGCCTGACTTGCGACGCTGACGCCGTCGACTTCGCCGATCGTGACAAGGCTCCGCGCGACCTTGAACTCCTGCACGTCGGTCTTCGTGAACGTCTTGTCGTACCTCACGACCGTCCACGAGTCGCCCGGTGGGATCGGGAAGTACCAGTTCTGGAACTTGGTGTCGGCCCGATCCGGCGGCACACCGGCGTTACCGATGCGCTCGTCGATAACCGCCAGTCCGTCCGCGCTTTTGAATCGCACGGTCATGAACCAGTCGAGGACGAACGAGTTGGGGTTCGAGAAGAAGATGGCGGTCTTGCTCACCGCCACCACGGTTCCTGGGACCACCGCGAGCGGGTCGACCTCGTACGTGAGCGGCAGGATGTCGGGCTTGGCGACCGCGCTTGACGAAGGGACCGGCGTTGGCGTCGGTCGGTATTCGGGAGCCTCGACGCTGCACCCGGACAGCACGGCCGCGAGAAGAGCGCCGGTGAGAGCGCGACGCATCGCGTCGAGCCTAGACCCCCGCGGTCTGGCCGCTGGTGGCTAGGGCGTCGCGAACTTGGCGGTGAGAACGGCCTTCACGGCGATCGCCGAATCCACCGATCCGAAGACATTCGGTCTCTCGGTGTACTCGTCGAGAACGGCTGCGATCGCGATCGACGGCTGCTCGAAGGAGGCCCAACCGATGAACCACGCATCGACCTTTCCGGCGGCCGGCGACTCAGCCGTACCGCTCTTCCCGGCGGTCGTGGGCGAATAGTTGCGGAATACGAACGACACCGTCCCATCCGCATCGTTCGTCACCGCGTGCATGCCGTCGCGAATGAGCGAGAGATCGGTCGGGATCGAGAGGGCCGAACCCACCTGGGTCTTCGGATAGGTCTTGACGCTCTTGCCGTCGCGGTCGCGGAGCTCGATAACGAGACGTGGCTTCCACAGGATGCCGTCGTTCGCGATGGTCGATGTGTAGTTCGCCATCTGAAGAGGAGTGGCCAGCAGGAACCCCTGCCCGATCGCAAGGTTTGTCGCGTCGCCCGGGTTCCACACCTGGTCCGCCGGGCTCGTGAAGTGCTGCTTCTTCCAGTCCGGACTCGGAACGATCCCCTCCGCCTCGTATACGAAGTCGATGTCGGTGGCCTTCCCGAGGCCAAAGCTCTTCGCCGTGTTGGGCAGGATGTTCGGATCGCGATCGTTGAGTCGCTTGCCGAGCTCATAGAAGAACGTGTTGCAGCTGCGGGCGAGCGCGGTGCGAAGATCGATCGGCCCGAGGGCCACCGTTTCGTGGTTGAGCTGCGCCCACTGCTCGCCGTAGCCGGTCCAGCGTGCGGGGCAATCGATACGGTCGCCCCAGTTGTAGACGCCGTTCCGCAGGGCGGCGGCGGACGTGATCGGTTTGAACGATGAGCCGGTCGGATACTGGCCGAACGTCGCGCGGTTGAAGAACGGCCGGTTCGGGTCGGACGAGTACCGCGCGATCGCCGCGGCGTCCCCCGAAACGAGCGCATTCAGGTCGAAGGTCGGCCGGCTCGCGAGGGCGAGGATCTCGCCTGACCACGGGTCCTCGGCGACGATCGCGCCCTTGTTGTTGCCCAGCGCGTTTTCGGCGGCACGCTGCAGCTTCGGATCGAGCGAAAGCACGACGTCGCGTCCCGGCACCGGTGCGGTCTCCGCCAGCGTTTCGACGGGGCGCTCATCCGACTCGACGATGCCGAGACGGAATCCGTAGCTGCCGCCAAGCTCATCGTCGAGCGTGGCTTCGAGCCCGGTGTCCTTCTTGCCGATGAGGTCGCCTGCCTCGATGCCTCGCACCGACTTCGCTTTGGCCTCCGCGTCGCTCGCCTCGGCGAGGTAGCCGAGGGTCTGCGACGCGAGCCCGGATGGATAGCTCCGCACGCGCGTCGCCTGCACCTGCACGCCTTCGATCAGCGAGAGCTGCGCGCGGAGCCCGTCGAGCTGCGAGGCGGGCACGGTCTTGATCGGTACGAAGAGATCTGGTTTCACCCAGCTCTGGGTGTACTTGGCTTTGATCTGATCGGGGGTCATTGCGAGTGCGGCCGACAACGAGGAGAGGAGGCCCGTCTCGGAGCGGATCTGTCCGGTGATCACGCCGACGACACCGGCCTCGACGAATGTGGCGAGCTCGGTGCCGTCGCGGGCAATGATCCGGCCCCGCGACGTCGGCAGTCGCGTCATCCGCACCAGACGTCCCGCGGTGAGGTGCGGAAGGATGGCCTCGGAGGTCCACGCGATGCGCCACACGGCTTTGTCCTTGTCGCCGACCATCACGAGCTGGAGCGCGGTCGTACGCGCGATCTCGCCGACACGCTGCGTGTGGAAGGTCACATCGAGAGGAATGCTCGCCTTCCGCGGGTCGGGCGATCCGTTGGGAAGGGCCGGATGCGTCGCGACGCCGGGCTTCGCGTCGAGCGAGGTGAGCGTCATTTCGTCGGCGATGCGGGGAAGCCGTTCGGTGAAGCCGGCCGGCGTGACCTGGGCTTTCGCGTCGTCGGTCAGCAGATCCCACATCGCCTGGTAGTCGGCCTTCTGCCACGCGGCGGCGTACTGGCGGGCGATGGGCTCGGCCGGGGGCGGGCCGGGCTCGCAGGCGTTGACGACCGCCGCGCAGAGGATCGCGACCGCGGCGATGAGGCCGCGGTTAATACCCAGCGGCCTGACCCTCGCGGCGCGGATCCGCGCCGCCGGCGAAGGATCCATTCGGCTCGATCGCGATCGCTTGCGCGCCGCCGGTGATCTCAGCCCAATCTCCAAGCACCGCGACCTCATGCCCCTTCGCCGCGATGGCGCGGCGGACGGCCTCGGGATACCGGCGCTCCATCTTCAGTGTGCGCCCCGCTTCGTGGAACCAACGGGGCTCCTCGATGGCCTGTTGCACGTCCATGCCGAAGTCGATGAGGCCCACGGCGAGCTGAAAGTTGGTCTGGACCTGCGCGTGACGTCCGGGCGTCCCGAACACGAAGCGGGGCATCGAGCCCTCGAGGGCGATAACCGTGTTCAGAGTGTGCACAGGCCGCTTGCCTGGTGCGACCGCGTTGGGCGAACGCGGGTCCAGCGAGAAACCGGTGAGGCGGTTGTTGAGCAGGATCCCGGTGCCCGGCACCACGGTCGCGGCGCCGAACGCGCTGAACACGCTCTCGATGAGCGACACGGCGTTGCCGTCTCGGTCTACGACCGCGAGATAGGTCGTGTTGGCAGGCGTCATGAGCGATCCGGCTTCGCTGCGCTCGCTCGCCTTCGCGTTCAGGGCACGGCGGCGGCTCGCTACGAACTCAGCGTCGAGCAGGCGGCGGGCGTCGAAGTCGACACGCGCCGGATCTCCGGCGTGTGCGTCACGGTCCGCGAACGCCAGCTTCTTTGTCTCGACCATCAGATGGATGAGGTCCGCGCTTCCCCACTCAAGCGATCGGATATCGACGTCTTCGACGATGGCGAGCTCCTCGAGAAGGATGTGTCCTTGCGAGACCGGGGGTTGGCCGAAGATGCGGAGGCCCCGGTACTCGATGGCAAGGGGCACGGGTCGATCGGTGCGGTGGGCCGACAGGTCCGCCCGGTCGATGATCCCGCCGATCGATGCGATGGCGGTCGCGAACCGCTCTCCGAGATCGCCCCGATAGAACGCGTCGGCACCGTCGCGGGCGATGGCCCGGAGCGATGCCGCGAGGTCGGGCTGTTGGAGCATCTCTCCCGCGCGAGCCCAGCGTCCTCGCGGTCCGAAGAGCTGTGACGCCTCCTCGTCGTTGGTAAGCCGCTCCCCTTCCTCGACGATCGCCGCGGCGAGGACGTCACTGACGGGAAAGCCGCTCTCGGCGTAGGCAATCGCCGGAGCGAGAGCCCGATCGAGGCCGAGGCGGCCCTGGTCGGCGACGAGATCGACGAGTCCGGCGATGAGGCCGGGCACGGTCGCGACCGAGGCGCCCTGTGCCGGGAAGGCGGTGCCGAAGGCGTCGGGGTCGAGGCGGTGCGGTGCGGCGCCCGAGCCGTTGTACACCGCGATCTCGCGGGACCCCGTGTTGTACGTGAGCGCGAACATGTCGCCGCCGATCGACGTCCGATGGGGCATGACCACCGCGCACACCGCGGCGGCGGCGGCGGCGGCGTCGGCCGCGCTCCCGCCCTCACGCAGAGCGGCAAGGCCCGCCGATGTTGCCAGGTGATGTCCGCTCGCGACCAGACCGTTGGCAGCTCGGACCGTTGGGCGAGTCGTCACCTGCCCTCGATGGTACTCAAGGAGCGAATGCGATCGCGACACGCGAGACCAGAGCTGAGACCGCAGCGATAGCGATGCCGAGACTCAACGAGCCGCGCGGTCTGGGGACCATCGGTGCGAGCGCCAAGGCGAGGAGGACGAAACCGTAGTGCGGACTGCCTTGCGTGAGGAGACCGCCGAACAGGATGTACCCGATCCCGATCCAGGCAACTGTCGCAAGGTTCTCGACGAGGATGACGATCGTGCAGATCGCGGCGGCGAGCACCGAGCCCCACAGGATGTACTCGGAGAACGTGGCGGCGAATCGGCCACCGGTCTCGTTGAAGGCGAGGACCCCGATCGCGGCCGTGTCGAATCCGGCGGCGGAGAAGCGCGCGGCCTTTCCCATGCGGCTCATTGCGATGACCGTCCGCCTGGCTCAACTCCGAGGAAGAGTCTCGTGTACCCGACCGGCTCGCTCGACGCGAGCGGCTCGGGGATGGTCCCGTCGAGGTGCAGCAGCATCGCGTGCTCGTCGCACGCGAAACGCTTGGGGCAGACGGGGCACTCCGACGCGCTCTTTTCCGGCAGCCGCCCGAGGCTCGTGAGAACAAACCCGCAGCGCTCGAAGAACTCGGGGACGAGCGTCAGCGCGAACACCCGGCGGAGACCGAGCCGGCGCGCCTCGGCAACACAGGCGAGCACGAGATGGCGACCGATGCCCCGACCGGATTGCTCGGGGTGCACCGCGAGCGACCGCACCTCCGCCAGGTCCGGTGTGAGCACGGCCAGCGAGCAGCACCCGAGGAACCCGGACGAGTCCTCCGCGACGACGAAATCGCGAAGGTGCTCGAGCAGGAAATCGCGTGACCGCTCGAGCATCCGGTCCTCGGCCGCGTACCGGTTGATGAGGGCCTGCATCGCGTCGACATCTTCGACGCGCGCGGGACGGATCGCGACGCTCATTTCCGGAGCGCCTCCCTCGCTTCCGCGAGTGCTTCGCGGACACGTTCCGGCGCGGTGCCGCCGGGCGACGCGCGGGAGGCCATCGACTTCTCCGGGCGGATCTCATCGAGCGCGGATGCCTCGAAGCGCTTGTCGTGGCGGCGGAGCTCTTCGATCGTGACCCCGCCAAGGTCCTTTCCGGCCGCCAGACGCTCGCGGACGATCCTGCCGACGATCTCATGGGCCTCACGGAACGGCACGCCGCGTGTCGCGAGGTGGTCGGCCAGATCCGTCGCGCCGAGCATCCCGCGCTCCGTCGCGCGCCGCATCGCCTCCCGGTCGAAGCGCAGCCCGCGGATCACGAGGGCCAGCACGGACAGCGCCAGAGCCAATTCGGTCGCGTCATAGAGCGGGACCCTTTGCTCCTGCAGATCGGAGTCGTACGCCAGCGGAAGCCCCTTCAGCGTCGTGAGGACCGCGACGAGGTCCCCGAGGAGGCGGCCCGAGCGGCCACGGACGAGCTCGGCAACGTCGGGATTCTTCTTCTGCGGCATGATGCTCGAGCCCGTCGCATGGCTGTCGGCGAATTCAGCGAACCCGAACTCCGCGCTCGTCCAGAGCACCAGCTCTTCCGCGAGCCGTGACGCATGGACGGAGGTCAGAGCCGCGACGTACACAAAGTCGGTGATGAAGTCGCGATCTGCGACGGCGTCGATGCTGTTGCGGAACTCGCGCTCAAGGCCGAGCTCGCGCGCCGCGGACGCGGGGTCGATCGCGTAGGGAACGCCCGCGAGGGCGCCCGCGCCAAGCGGCGATGTCCCAGCACGCTCTTTGGCCTCCGCGATCCGGGAGCGGTCGCGCCGAAAGGCCTCGACGTGGGCCAGGAGGTGATGCGCGAGGGATACCACTTGAGCTCTCTGCAGATGGGTGTAGCCGGGCATGACGGTCTCGACCTCGTCCTTTGCGCGTTCGATCAGCGCGCGAGCAAGATCGGCGACCGAATCGTCGAGCGCCGAGAGGCGGTCGATGGTGAAGAGGCGCAGGTCGAGTGCGACCTGGTCGTTCCGGCTGCGTCCGGTGTGCAGCTTTCCGGCGACCTCGCCGACGATGTCGCGCAGCCGCCCCTCGACGACGCTGTGGATGTCTTCGAGATCGCTCGGCCAAGCGAACGTTTTCTCCTCCATCTCTTGAACGATCCGCTCGAGGCCACCTTCGATCGTCTTGGCTTCCTTCTCAGTGAGGATCCGCTGCCGACCGAGCATCCGCACGTGCGCGAGGCTTCCGCGAACGTCGTAGAGCGCGATCCTGCGGTCAAGTTCGAGTGAGCTGGTGAATCCCGCGACTCGGCGCTCCACCGCGGCCGTGAATCGTCCGGACCAAAGTGGCTTGCTTATCGGGTCCGTCAACGACCGCGCTTCTTCTTGGCGGTCAGGTTTGTTGGTGGTTTCGCCGTGGCGGGCGGCGCCGAGAGCGCCTTCTTCGGGATGTCGAGCGAGGCTTCGCTTCCCTCGCCCCAGAGCGCCTGCGTCCTGGCCTGCGTGCGCAGGGGTAGGCCGAAGACCTTGATGAACCCCTCTGACGCGCGTTGGTCGAAGGCATCGCCCTTGCCGTACGTCGCGAGGGACGTCGAGTAAAGCGAATGCGGCGACCGCCGTCCGACAACCGTCGAGGTCCCGCGGTCCAGCCGTACCCG
>DASPWX010000088.1:0-22164 GCA_035637615.1 Bathyarchaeia archaeon
CGCGCGGACTCCATGGCGGCTCTCGCGAATCTCGCCGTCGCGCGACACGCTCCCCTCATCTTCGTCGACTTCGATCCGCGCGCTGATTCACAGGCGGTGCGCGAGGCGCTGCGCGTATATCCGATCCTTGTTGTGCTCGTCCTGGATCGCCTTGATCGCTCAACGCTGAGCTTCACGACCGCCAACGGTGATCTCATTCCCGCGTTCGATCTCTATGCCGACGAAGCCGGCGCCCGGCACGAGATCACGCGGCACACCGCGACGGCCGACGCCATGCCCGCGGCACTCCCCGGTGCGAAGACCGTGCTCATCACCTCGGTCGGAGACGCCGGCGATGCGCGCCCGGACCTCGTCGCCGTGGTGGGCTATCTCGCCGGCCGTCTCGCGCGTGGCGCCCCGGAGCTTGCGCGATGAATCCGGTCGCACTGCGTCTGCTGCGGGTGCCCCTAGCGCTCGGCGTCGTGTGGGCCGTGCTCGCAGCCACGATCCCACTGCTCATGACTATGTACGGCCCGTACGTCATGCGTCCTGGCTTCGCCTGCGCGCAGAGCGTCTTCCGGAACGCCGGACCCGAGCAGCCCGGCGGTGGCTGCCGCAGCTTGGCGGACCTCTACGGTGTGCCCTTCCCGGAACTTTTCATGGATGCAGCGTTCCGCAGCCTGGCGCTCCTCCTCGGCGCCGCGGTCCTCGCCCTCGTCCTTGGGACGCTCATCGGGACCGCGGCGGCTCTGGTGCGCGGGCGCGCGTTGCTGAGCGCGACAATTCTTGGCCTTACGACGCTCGCGGCTGCCGTGCCGGCATTCTTCGTCGCGTACTTCCTCCAGATCGTCGTCATCATGCTCGGCGCCTCGACGACCACCCGCGCCCAGTTCCTGCCCGTCTACGGCTTTGGGTACGACGGGCATCTCGTCCTGCCGTTGCTGTCGATCTCGATCCCAGCGATCACCTACACGGCGCAGCTGACGGCCACGCGCATGTCCGAGGTGCTCGACGCCGACTTCATCACGGCGGCTCGGGCGCGCGGGCTGCGGACGCGCTGGATTCTGCGCGTCCACGTTCTCCCGCACGTCCGCCCAGTGATCCTCGAAAGTCTCGGCATCGGGCTGCGGGTGTCGGTCGCGAGCCTGCCGATCATCGAGTATCTCTTCCTATGGCGCGGCATCGGCCAGCTCGCGCTCGAGGCGGTTGGCGTGCACGACGCGATCGCTCTGGTCGCCTGCGTGCTCGTCATCGCGGCGCTCTTCACGAGTCTCTCGGCAGTCGCCGATCTGTCACGACCGCGCGCGCTCTACCGTGGCTAGCGCCGCGGTCGCTTTCGCCGCGGCGCTCATCTTCGCGACTGCGGCTCGCCGGGTTACCTCAGCCAGCCGCCGTAAACTGGCCCAGCGCCACTCAGCGAAACGTCTCAGTGCCAGATGAGCGTCAGGTCGAAGGTGAATACGGCTGGGTCGGCGGTCGGGAAGAACCGGCCGTGAATGTTGAGCCCCTCGAACATCCCGGTGCCTCGGCCGACACTCGTGATCACGCTGTTCCAACCCGAGGCCGTCAGCGACGCCTCTCCGGTAAACGTGATCGTGCTTCCGGCATAGCTCAGGACCTCACGAGCGATGCGAAGATGCAGCGCGCCGTCCGCCGAGATCCTCTCGACGACACTGCCGGTCTCGGTCCCGACCACTTTCGAGCCATCGCGCAGGCAGAAGTCGTGCGCTTCGCTGTAGTCGAACGAGATGATCGTTTCGTTCCCGCGAGTCGTCGTCTGGTAGTTCGTGATCACGTTCAGGACCGTGCGGCCGGTGCAGTTCGTTGTCGTCGCGGCGTCGGCCCCTCCGGCCATGGCCAGGAGCAAGGCGACCGCAACGAAGGCGCTAAGGCTGATCTTCATCATTTCCTCCCCGCGGCGAGCGGACAAGCCGAGTATCGACGCGACGGCGCTCCGTGCCATCGTGGAAAACACCTAGATGATGAATAGGCGAGCCTTCCTGGCGGCGACCGCGCGGCTGGCGGCGGTTGCCGCCCTCGGTCAGCTCGGCGCCTGCACGCAGTCGCAGCCGTTCAGGTTCCAGAAGGACCCGTTCACGCTGGGCGTCGCGTCGGGCGACCCGCTGCCGGACGGTGTCGTTCTCTGGACTCGCCTGGCGCCCGATCCCCTCACGGGCGGCGGCGTCGCAAACGCAGCCGTCGACGTCGAGTGGCTCGTGGCGCGCGACGAGGCGATGAAGGACGTCGCGCGCTCGGGCACGTACTCCGCGACGTCGGACCTCGCGCACTCGGTGCACGTCGAGGTCAGCGGGCTCGAGCCCGACCGGGTGTACTGGTACCGCTTCCGCGCGGGCGGTGCCGAGAGTCCGATCGGGCGTGCGCGTACCGCGCCGGTCGCCGGAACCGTCCCCCAGGCGCTCAGGTTCGCCTTCGCGTCATGCCAGAACTACACGCAGGGCTACTACACGGCGCACGCGAACCTGGCGCGCGAGGATCTTCAGGCGGTCTTCTTTCTCGGCGATTACATCTACGAGGGCACGGCGCGCGGTGACATCGTTCGCGACTACAGCAAGCGCGGCTGGAGCTTCACCCTCGCCGACTACCGCGACCGCTACGCGCAGTACAAGACCGACCGAGATCTCCAAGCCGCGCATGCCGCGTTCCCGTGGATCGTCACGTGGGACGACCACGAGGTCGAGAACAACTACGCCGGTGGGATCAACGAGGACGATCCACGCAACAAAGCGGCGCTCGCGGAGCGCGCGGCCGGCTATCAGGCCTTCTATGAACACATGCCGGTACGGACACCGCGACCGCAAGGGCCCGACCTGAAGCTCTACCGAAGCTTGAGCTATGGCGGGCTCGCGACGTTCTTCGTCCTCGACACGCGTCAGTACCGCTCTCCCGAAGTCGCGATCTGCCGAGACCTGGACCAGACACCGTCGGGCTACTGCCCCGCGAGCGTCGACCCGACGCGGACGATGCTGGGCACCGATCAGCGCGGCTGGCTGCTGAAGGGTCTCGGCGATTCCACGTCCTCATGGAACTTCGTCACGCAATCGGTGCGCTTCGCGCAGCAGGACTCGAGCCCCGAGCTCGGGAAGCACATATTCGACGGGGTCGACAACTGGATGGGCTACGTTGTCGAGCGGCAGATGATCCTGGACCGCTTCACGACAACGAGAAATCCGGTCGTTCTCTCCGGCGACAGCCACGTCAATTTCGTCTACGACCTCAAGCGAGACTTCGCCGATCCGGCTTCGCCGACGATCGGAACGGAATTGCTCGGTACCTCGATCAGCTCGGAAGGCGATCCCTTCGTCGAGCAGACGCAGTTCACCCCGCCCGCGAAGAATCCGCAGCTCCGGTTCTTCGACAACCATCGCGGATACGTTCGCTGCACCCTCGAGCCGACCAGGCTCACGGCCGACTTCCGTGCTGTCTCCACGGTGCGGAAGCCGACCGCCACGGTGAGCACGATCGCCAGCTTCGTCGTCGAAGACGGAAAGCCCGGCGCGCACCGCGCGTGACCGCCTACGGCGCCGTGGAGGCGCGCGCTCTCGCGATCGAGGCGGCGCGCCAGGCGGGCGCGCTGCTGCTTGAGCTCCGGCGCTCACCGGCTGCCGACGTCCGCTCGAAGTCGAGTGCGACCGATCTCGTTTCGGAGGCGGACGAGAAGGCGGAGGAAGCGATCGTCGCGGCGATCCGGAAGAAACGGCCCGACGACGCGATCGTCGCCGAGGAGGGATCCGGCGCCCCCGGGACGAGCGGCGTCAGCTGGTACGTCGATCCGCTCGACGGCACGATCAATTACCTGTACGGGATCCCGCACTGGTCGGTCTCGATCTGCTGCGCCGACGCCGACGGAGCGCTCGCCGCGGTCGTGTTCGACCCGCTGCGCGACGAACTCTTCAGCTCAGCTCGAGGCGGCGGGGCGCAGCTCGGCGACCGGCCGCTTCGCGTGAGCGATAAGCGGGATCTCGCGAGCGCGCTCGTCGCCACGGGGTTCGGTTACGTTGCGGCGCAGCGGGTGGTCCAGGGCCGGATCATCGCGAACGTCATCGGCGAGGTGAGGGACGTGCGACGCTTCGGCTCGGCGGCACTCGATCTTTCGTGGGTCGCGGCACGACGCTATGACGGGTACTTCGAGTCGGTCGAGAAGCCCTGGGATTGGATGGCGGGTGCGATGCTCGTGCGTGAAGCGGGCGGCCGCGTGACCGAGTTGACGCCCCCGGATCCCGCGTTTCCGCGAATCATTGCCAGTGGCGCCGGCCTCCATGACGGCCTCACGCGCCTGCTCGCGAATGCCGTGCACAAGGCTCAGAACTCAATAGACTGAACCTGATGGCGATCGACGAGAAGACCAAGCCGCGACCGATCGACTTCGAAGAGGACGTCATCCAGCGCCGCCCCGTGACGACCCAGGCGGGTCTCGGTGCCGCCGACCCGACGTCGCCGTCGCCTGGCGTCCTCGCAAACGACGACAACATCGTCTTCACCACCGTGAACAACCTCGTGAACTGGGCCCGGTCGCGTTCCCCCTGGCCGCTCGGTTATGGGCTCGCCTGCTGCGCGATCGAAATGATTTCGGCCTCGATGGCACACCACGACACCGCGCGGTTCGGCATGGAGGTTTTCCGCTCGAGCCCCCGACAGGCCGACGTGATGATCGTGGCCGGGACGGTCACCCACAAAATGGCGCCACGCCTTCGCCGCCTCTACGAGCAGATGCCCGAGCCGAAGTGGGTCATCGCCATGGGCAACTGCGCGTCCTCAGGCGGCGAGTTTTGGGACAGCTATTCCACGCTCCAGGGTGTCGACACCGTCGTACCCGTCGACGTGTATGTACCGGGTTGCCCCCCTCGGCCGGAGGCGCTCATCGAAGGGCTACTCCGCCTTCGCGAAAAAATCGTGAAGGGCGGATAGGGATAGCCACCACCGACCTCGAGCGCGGGCGCGGGAAGGAGTCCCCGGGGCGCGAAGCGCCAGACCCGGCCGACTACACGCTCCCGACGATCGAGATCGAAGAGGGCGAGGTCGAGGAGCTCATCCTCAACATGGGCCCTCAGCATCCCTCGACGCACGGCGTCCTTCGTCTCGTGCTGAAGCTCGCCGGCGAAAGGGTCGTCGAGTGCGTGCCCGTGATGGGGTACCTGCACCGAGGCCTGGAGAAGATCTTCGAGTGGCGCACCTACCACCAGGGCATCCGGTACGCCGATCAGGCGGACTACGTCTCGAACATGCTGAACGAGCACGCCTATGCCGGCGCGATGGAAGCGATCGGCGACATCGACGTTCCACGTCGCGCGGAGTTCATCCGCGTGATCGTTGACGAGATGAGTCGATGCGCATCGCATCTCGTGTGGCTTGGCACGTACGGCCTGGACCTCGGCGCGACGACTCCGGTCCTCTGGTGCTTCCGCGACCGCGAGGAGATCCTCGACATGCTCGAGGAGCTCTGCGGATCGCGCATGAACTTCAACTACTACCGCCCGGGCGGCGTGCTCTACGACCTCCCGCCGGGTTGGGTTTCCAAGCTCTCGCGGTTTCTGGATCGCTACGAGAAGAACATCGAGAACGACTACGTGACGATCCTGGACCAGAACGAGATTTTCCTCGATCGCACGGTCGGCGTCGGAACGATCCCATCGGACCTGGCGAAGGCCTACGGGCTCACGGGGCCGATGCTCCGCGGGTCCGGTGTGGACTGGGACCTACGGCGTGATCGGCCGTACTCGATCTATCCCGAGCTCACCTCGCTCAAACCGGTCATCTACGCGGAGGGGGACGCGTACGCCCGCTACCGGGTCCGTCTCGGTGAGATGCGTCTCGCGATCGCGCTCATCCGCGAGTGCCTCGACAAGCTCCCCGGGGGCGCGGTGCGCGCGCGGCTCGGCCACGTGTGGAAGTGTCCAAAGGGCGAGGCCTACTACACCGTGGAGGGGGCCAAAGGCGAGGTCGGCATCTACATGATCAGCGATGGACGCAGCCCGAACCCGTTCCGCGCCAAGATGCGCGGACCCTCATTCGTGAATCTGCAGATCCTGCCATGGCTGCTCAAAGACCGGCTCGTCGCCGATGCCGTCGCGATCCTCGGATCGATCGACATCGTCCTAGGCGACGTCGATCGATGACCCCGGTCCCAGGCCGCGCGACCGAAACCCTCTTTACGCGATGGGGACCCCCCGTCCTCCGGACGGATCCCCATCTCGCGGGGGCCCTCGGTCGCGCGGCCTTCGACTCTTATCGCCCGAGGATGTCTTAGATGTTCGGAATCGTCGCCGGCATGCTCCGAACTCTCCAGCACTTTGTGCATCCGCAGCCCGTCACTCGGAAATATCCATATGAGAAACGCGACTTGCCCGAACGGTCTCGGGGGCTCATCGCCCTTCTGCTGGAGCCTGAGACGAGCATCTTCAAATGCGAGTCGTGTCTCATGTGCGAGAAGGCCTGCCCGCCACGTGCGATATCCATCTCGTACACGTTCAAGAACGGATTCCGCAAGCGGCCGCCCCTGGCACCGCGCGCCTCGTACTACCGCATCCGCATGGTGCAGACGGCGCCCTACGGACCGCGACGGCCGATGTCGACCGCGGTCACGACGATCCCGGCGGAGGACGATCGCATCGATCTCGAGGCGGTCCGCCGGATCATGCGGGAGACGACCGAAAGCGCCGACAGACTCACGCGGGTGCTGTACGCGACGAACGCCGCGTATGGGTACCTGCCGTGGCCGGCCGCCGAGCTCATCGCGGCGGAGTTCGGTAAGACGATGACCGACCTCTACACGACCGCCTCGCTTCTGGCGAACTTCCGCGGTGCCCCAGAGGGGCAGGGGACCGCGATTCCGCGCGGCGGCCGAAAGTTCACGGGGAACCTCGGCGTCGCCGGCGTCTGGCCCAAAGCCTCACCGCCGCCGGCCCACGATCGACTGCACGAGGACGAGGTCCATCACGTCCTCGAGCCCGCCTTTGCCCGCTAGCACCGCGCCGCGCCTCCTAGAGACCGAGGCGGGCGGCGCGGTGGCGAAGGCGCGAGACCTTCCGGTCGACGACCTTCTCGAGCTCATCGAGAAGAGTGGCTTGCGCGGGCGCGGCGGAGCGGGCTACCCGTTCGTCGACAAGATCCGCGCGGTGCGCCGCCACATAGACGGCGGCCCGATCTATCTCATCGCGAACGCATATGACGCCGATCCGGGCAGCCCGCTCTCTCGCGCGCTCCTCACGCGGAACGCCGGGAATGTGCTTGCGGGAATCGCGATCGCGGCGCGCGCGGTCGGTGCCACCGAGGCGTATCTGTATCTGCACCCAGAGGCTGTCGAGGCGCGCGCCGCCGCGGAGGAGGTCATCGACGACGATCTCGGCGTCCACGTCGAGATCGCGCTGGGGCCCGGCGGATTCATGGGCGGCGAGGAGTCGGCGCTCCTCGCGGTGCTCGAATCGCGCCGCGCGATGGCGCGCCAGAGGCCCCCGTACCCCGCCGAACAGGGCCTCCGCATGCGGCCGACGCTCATCGCGAGCGCGGAAACCCTTGCGTGGCTCCCGCTGATCGTGACAGAACAGGCGCGCGCGTCGACGAAGCTGGTGTCGGTCACCGGTGCCGTGGTCCGGCCGGGCGTCTATGAGATCACGCTCGGCTCGCAGCTGGGCGAGATCCTGACCGAAGCCGGCGGTGCCACCGGAAAGCTCAAGGGACTGCATGTCGGCGGACCGACAGGCGGCATCCTCGCTGGATCGCGCACCGACACGCGATTCGACTTCGACGACCTTCGCGTGGCCGGCACGCACATGGGCTCCGCTCAGGTTCGCGCGATCGCAGCCGGCACGTGCATCGTCAACGAAGCGGCGACTCTCTTCGCGTACCTCGCGAAGGAGAGCTGCGCGATCTGTGTCCCGTGCCGAGTCGGGACGAAGCGAGTCCAAGCGATCCTTGAGAGCACATATTCAGGACTGGGAAGGGACACTGATCTCGCCTGGCTCGATGAACTCGGAACACACATGGAGCGCTTCTCGCTGTGCGGGTTCGGGATAACCGCTCCATCGATCCTTCGGACGACGATGCGGGAATTCCCCGACGACTACAAGATTCACATCGAGCAAAAGCGATGTCCGGAGGGAGTCTGCAAGCCCGTGCGGTCGCGTCGCTACGAAACCATGGTGCAGCCTTGACTTTGAGCGTGCCGCGGGTCCTGTCCCGGGGTCGGGGTCGCGCGCTCGCCTACCGGTCCGCTCCCCACCACTTAGGACCGCTCGCGTGCGACGCGGCCGGTCAGACGGCTCGCGCGCAACCCGCTCCCCCGTGCCACCCGCGGCGCATTCGCGCCCGCGGCCGATAGAGTGTTTTCGAAGTGAGCTTGCTCGAGAGGTACTTGCAGCCCGCGGAATCTCAGTTGCCGACGGTCTCGCACATGGGCGAGATCCCGAGCGGTCAGCCGACATGCTCGATTTGGATTGATGGCAAAGAGGTGACTGCCATTCCCGGAGAAGCAATTCTTCGGGCGGCGCAGCGGGCCGGGTTCGAAGTCCCGACCCTGTGCGACGACGAGAAGCTCGCGCCCGCGGCCGCGTGCCGCATGTGCCTCGTCGAGATCGAGGGCTACCACCGGCCGATGCCGTCGTGCCACCTGCCGGTCGAGCCCGGCATGAAGATCACCCAGGCCTCCGACTCGCTCTTCAAGCTGCGCAAGCAGAACCTCGAGTACATCCTCAGCGACCACAACGCGTACTGCATGCCGCCGTGCCAGGTGAGCTGCCCGACGCACATCGACATCCCCGGGTATCTCGAGCTCATGTCGAAGGGCCAGCACGTCGAGGCCGCGCGTCTGGTCAAAGAGGTCCTGCCGTTCCCGTACATGCTCGGCCTCGTCTGCCCGAAGCCCTGCCAGGAGGTGTGCCGCCGCGGGCTCGTCGAGGAAGAGATCGCCATCTGCCAGTGCCACGGGTTCACCGGCGAGCTGGTCATGGAGATGGAGACAGCGCCGACACCGTTCCCTCAAGCTGTGGCGACCGGCAAGCGCGTCGCCGTGGTCGGTGCCGGTCCGGCGGGGATGACCGCGGCCTACTACACCGCGCTCAAGGGCCACGCGGTCACGGTGTTCGACATGATGGAGAAGCAGGGCGGCATCGCGCGCTACGGCATTCCGGAATATCGCCTGCCAAAGGTGAAGCTCGACAAGGAGCTGAACTCCGTCTGGCAGCTGCGCGACACGGAGTTCGTGGGCGGGATGATGCTCGGCCGCGATTTCTCGCTCGACGACCTCTTCACGAAGGGCTACGACGCGGTGTTCCTCGGTCTGGGCGCGTGGCGCTCGAACGAGCTGCGCGTCCCCGGGGAGGACCTCCCGGGCGTCATCGAAGCGATCAACTACCTCCGCATGAACTCCGAGGGCAACCCGGTTCCCGTCGGCAAGGGACAGAAAGTCGTGGTCATCGGGGGTGGGTTCACGACGTTCGACTGCGCGCGAACCTCGCGGCGCCTGGGCGCGGACGTGACCGTTGTGTACCGCCGCTCGCGCAAGGAGATGGGTGCGCATTACAGCGAGGTCGACGACGCGGAGCACGAGGGCATCCGCCTCGAGTTCTTCGCCGCGCCGGTCCGGTTCGTCGAAAAGAACGGCCGCGTCGGCGGCGTCGAGTTCCAGCGGATGGCCCTCGGCGAGCCGGACGCCTCCGGCCGGCGCCGCCCCGTCCCGGTCGAAGGCTCGAACTTCGTGATCGAGTGCGACACGGCGATACCCGCGATCGGCCAGGTGCCGAACCTCGACTTCTTCGATCGCGAGCAGGGTGTTCGCAAGACCAAACGGGAGACCGTCATCACCAACGGGGCGCTCATGACGGATCGCCCCGGCGTCTTCGCGGGCGGCGACGTCCAGATGGGTGCGCGCACCGTCATCGAGTGCGTCGCGCAGGGGAAGCTTGCTGCGAAGGCGATCGATCGCTATCTCGCGGGCGACGACATGGCCCGCGTCGCCGAGGAGATCGCGGAGGAAGAGGCGGTGCCCGAGCTCATCGACATCGTCCCGTACAAGCCCGAGGAGCCGCAGGTGCGCATGCCCATGCTCCCCTTCAAGGAGCGGGAGCTCAGCTTCCAGCTCATCGAGAACGGGTACGACAAGAACGCCGCCGAGAAGGAAGCCGCCCGGTGCCTGCAATGCGTCTGTCCCGACGTCGGGCGCTGCCACCTCCAACGGCTGTCGCTCGAGCACGGTCTGACCGACAACCGCTTCCACCGCGCCGAGCCGGTCGACTACCACGATTACGAGTACGACTTCAGCCACGACTTCATCCTTCGCGACCTCAACAAGTGCATCAACTGCACGCAGTGCGTCCGCATCTGCCGCGACGTCATCGGAGCGAACTGCTACGGCCTCATGGGCGGTGGCTACGACTCGATCGTCACGACGCCGTGGAACGTGTCGCTCAAGTACACCGACTGCGTGTCCTGCGGCGCGTGCGCCGAGACCTGCCCGACCGGCGCTCTGATGATGCGGGAGCGCGACCTCCAGACCTACGAGCTCGACGTTGTCCGCTGTATCTACTGCGGCGACTGCGTCGAGGTGTGCCCGCACGGCGCGCTCGGCGAGACGCCGAACTTCGAGATGTCGACGTACGCGCGCTTCGGCCGGACCGTGCTCGCGAAGGAAGAGCTCGCCGTCGCGCGGACGTGGAAGCCCTCCGAGGACATTCCGCTCGACGGCCACAACTCGCCGCGGCCGCCGGAGATCCGGCCGCCCGGACCTCCGCGCTGGGGCGCGTGACCGCCTGAAGCTCCGCGAACGTCTCTCATCCCGGATCCGGTCGTCCGGTCCGCTCACCTTCGCCCAGTACATGGAAGCCGCGCTCTTCGATCCCGACGACGGGTACTACACCACCCGGCCGTCCCTGGGATTTGAGGGCGATTACTTCACCTCTCCCGACCTTGGTCCGGCCTTCGGGCGGTCGCTCGCGCGGGCGGTCGGTGATCTCTGGTTCGTGATGGGCAAGCCGGCGAGCTGGGACCTGGTGGAGGCCGGTGGGGGGCGGGGGATTCTCATGCGCGATCTCCTCGGTGCGCTCGAGCGAGAGCGGCCCGACGCCGCACGCGGCGCGCGGCCCGCGATCGTCGAAGTCAGCCCGCACATGCGCGCCCAGCAATCGCTCGCGCTCGAAGGGCGCGACTTGCGGTGGGCAGCGGTCGCGCGCAGCCTCGCCCCGATCCATGGCGTCGTGTTCGCCAACGAGGTCCTGGACGCGTTTCCGGTACACGTGCTCACGCGGACGGCGGAGGGCGTGCGCGAGGTCTTTGTCGCTGAGGAGGATGGCGTTCTCGTCGAGGTCCTCCGCGCACCGAGCACACCCGACCTCCGCTGGCGGATCCCGGAGTCGGTGCCGGTCGGCGGCCGGTGGGAGACGAGTCCGGCGGCCGAGGGTTGGGTCGCGAGCCTCGCCGCGGCGCTGGTCTCCGGCTACATCGTGTTCATCGACTACGGCGGCGACGAGACCGAGCTGCTGACGAGGGAGGGTGCCGGCACCGTACGTGGGTTCGCGCGGCATCGCCTGGTCGACCCCCTCGCGGAACCGGGTCTTCACGACCTAACCGCGAGTGTCGACTTCACCGCCATTCGCCGCGCCGCCGAGGGCGCGGGCCTCGAAATGGTCGGGACTTCGACGCAGCGCGACGTGCTCTCCGCTCTGGGCATCCGCGAATCGATCGCGCGACCAGCGACCCCGATCGAACAGCTGCGCGCCGCCAGTCGACGCTCGGCGATCGACACGTTGCTCGATCCGAACGGGCTCGGTGCGTTCAAGGTCGTGTGTTTCGCGAAGGCCGCGCCACGCGAGGGGCTGCGGATGTTCAGCGGCTCGCGCGCGGAGAGTCCCGCACGCTATCCTTGACGTCCCGGGCTCTTAGCTCAGCTGGTTAGAGCGCAGCGTTGACATCGCTGAGGTCGGGTGTTCGAGCCACCCAGAGCCCACAGGGTAGACCGGCATACAGGTCGCAGGTAAGCCAGCATTAGCCGCTGGTGTTCGGTCCCGCACTCACCGGTCCGCGTATCACCCTCCGTCCGCCGTCGCTGCGTGACATCCCGCGGTTCAGACGATGGCTGGCCGACCCCGAGATCGCCCGGTACTGGTGGACACGTGAAGTTCCATGGGCGAGGCGACCCGCAATCGCCGCGGTCATCCTGTTCATCGGTGGCCTCCGTCCCGACGCGATGCTCTGGACTATCGCCCACGACCGCGAAGCGATCGGGCACTGTCTCATTCGGCAGATCGATCGGGGTACGCGACAGGCGACCGCCGCGGTTCTCATCGGGAAACGATCGGACCAAGGAAAAGGATTCGCGGCCGAAGCGATCGCGATACGTAACGAGTTCGTGTTCGAGCGTCTCGGCCTGCGCTCCCTCAGGGCGACCGCCCTGGCGGGGAACGCCGCGAGCCGCCGGGTCCTGGAGAAGTCGGGGTATCGCCTCGTCGGCAAGAGCGCGGGCGGTCCTGTGGTGGGCGGTCAGCAGCAGGACCTGCTGCTCTTCGAGCTGACGCGGACCGATTACACGCGGCAGCGGGGGACCGAAACGTGATCTGGGAGAAGGGCGGCAGCCTTGCGCGGCGGGCACTCGGGAACGTCGTCTCGCCGCTTTTCTACCGATTCGCGGATGGTCGCGCGCGACCGGGGCGCCGGCGGGCGTTCATGAAGCTTATGGAGAGCCAAGACTGGCCGGTCGAGAAGCTCCGCGACCTCCAGGAGCAGCAGCTCAGGCGGCTGTTGGCCCATGCGGTCCGGGCGAGTCCGTGGTACCGCGAGAAGCTTCGCGACATCCCCGATCCCGCGCGGTTCCGCATAGAAGACCTGCGGCATGTACCGATCCTCGAGAAGGCGGAGCTGCAAGAGCACCTGGATTCGATCGCGGGCTCGGCGAGGTCCGCCGCGGACGTGCGCGAGAACTACAGCAGCGGATCCACGGGGATGCCGGTCCGCCTGTACCAGTCGCAGGAGTACCGCGACTGGTACGCGGCCGAGCTCGACCGGAGCTATCTGGGCTGCCGACCATTCCGTCTCGGCATGCCGCGCGCGTTCTTCTGGGGGACCGACATCGATTCACGCGCGCACCGCGGCGCGACCGGGACGGCCCGGGATGCGCTCGTGAACGTCCTCTGGTTCGACGCTTTCGCGCTCCGCCGCGATGGCCTGCGCGCGGCGGTACGGCGCCTCCGGGCGTTTCGGCCCGCGCTGGTCATCGGCTATGTGTCCACGCTGACCGAGGTCGCGCGCGCCCTCGATGGAGCGCTCGACGCTCTCGCCGCGGTCATCACCGCCGCGGAGACGCTGACCCCACCGGAGCGCACGCTGATCGCGGAATCGTTCGGCGCACCCGTGTTTGACCGCTACGCCACCCGAGAGGTGGGGACGATCGCGCACGAGTGCGAAGCACACGCAGGTCTTCACATCGTCATGGAGAACAACATCGTAGAGATCGTTGGCCCGGATGGGCAGCCACGCAGCGAACCCGGTGATGAGGGAGAGATCGTCATCACGAGCCTTCGGAATCTGGCGACGCCTCTGGTCAGGTACCGGCTCAGCGACATGGCTCGTCTCGGTGGGGAGGGTTGCTCGTGCGGACGTCACAGCGTGCGCCTCGACTCAGTGCTCGGTCGCACGTCCGATCTGATCGTTTCCCCGCGGGGTGTCCTGCTCCACGCCCTCTTCTTCATGCGTCTCTTCGACAAGGCGCCCGTCCACCGCTTCCGCGTGGATCAGGAGACACCGAGTCGACTTCGGATCAGGGTGGTGCCCGCGGCCGACTACAGCGATGAAGTGCGTCAGCGGATCACCTCGGGGATCCTCGAGCACGGGGACTCTGCTTTCGAGGTCGCCTGGGAGATCGTGACCGAGATCGCCGCCACCCCGTCCGGCAAGTTCAGATTCACGGTCAGTCACGTCGCCAAGGGCGAGGCGACGCCGCCGGAACGAGATTGATCCGAGGTTCCGGCGCGGGGCCCGTCTAGCCGGCGGCAGCTGGAGCGATGGCCAGCGATCCGGTCGTCTCGGCGGGGGCCGGCGCCGTTTCCGTAGCCGCGGCGGTAACCGAGGTCGATGACTTGGACGAGCGCCGGAAGATGTAGCCGACTGCGGGCACGGACAGGACGGTTCCCGGCACGTCGCCCCCGACCTCCAGCGCCAGCTTGTGGCGCAGGTGACTGATGTGGGAACGAAGCGCGTTCGCGTCGCCGCCCTGACTTCCCCAGACGTAGGTGTAGATGCGGCTCGCGGGGACGACCTTGCCGGCGTTCGTGGCGAGCAGATACAGGATCCGAAATTCGGTCGGTGTGAGGCGCACGCTGGCTTGCCGCCAGCCAACCTCGTACGTCTGAGGGTCGAGGGTGAGTCCGTCGAGCTCCATGGACGGCTCGGCAGGTTCTTTGGTCGCGACCTTGGTACGGCGGAGCACGGCGCGAATGCGGGCGATCAGCTCTCGGAATTCGAACGGCTTCGGAATGAAGTCGTCGGTGCCGAGATTGAATGCGCGAAGGACGTCTTGAGCGTCCCTGCGGCCGGTGACGACGAGGACCGGTGTCTCCGAGTCGTCGCGGATGTGGCGCAGCACCTCGAACCCATCGAGGCTCGGCAGACCCAGATCGAGGATCACCAGGTCCGGCCGGTCGGCCTTGAAACGCCGCAAGGCCTGCGCGCCGTCGCCGGCCTCGGCTACGACGAAACGCTCGCGCCGCAGCACGTATGCGGTGACGTCGAGTATGTCGGGATCGTCCTCCACGAGAAGAAGCTTGATCATCGAGCCCCCATCCACCTGCGAAATTCGGCATTGCGATTACACCGCATTCCGCATTGAGATGCGCTAACTATCGCGCGATAACGGCGTTACAGCGAACCCACGCGGGGCACATTTGCGTTACACGGAGGGCTCTGTCTCCTGCTCGCTTTGCTGTGCACGCAGTCTCAGGCCGACGCCCGTTACCGTCTCGATATATTTCGGACGAGAACCATCGTCGCCGAGCTTGCGGCGAAGCCGGTGGAGCGTCACACGGATGACCTCGCGCGTCGGCGCGTCGCTGTAGCCCCACACCGCGCGCGCCAATGTCTCCGTGGCCACCACCGATTCGCCGTTTCGCATCAGGCATTCGAGTAGACGGAACTCGGTCCCGGTAAGGCGGAACGACTCACCGTCGGCAAACAACAGCCGCTCGCGAAGATCGAGCCGCAATCCGCCGACAGCGAGGACGGGTTGACTCGGCGTGCCGCGATCAATCTCCGCGTGACGCGTGTGCGCGCGGATCCGCGCGACGAGCTCGCGGTGCGCAAACGGCTTTACGACGTAGTCGTCGGCGCCCATATCGAGTGCGCGGACCTTGTCGTCAACGTCCTGCCGTCCGGTGAGGACCAGGATCGGCAGCTTCGGGTTACGTCGACGCAGCTCTGCGATGAGCTCGAAACCATCCCAGGGACCCATGTTCAGATCCACGACCGCGACGCTCGGATCGTTCCGCTCGAATGCTTCGAGCGCTTCTGCCGGGTTCGTGGCCTGGACCGGAGCGAGCCCGGCTTGGCTGACGAGGAACGCGAGCAAATCCAAGAGATCCCGGTCGTCATCCACGAGGAGGACACGGGACGCGAGCGTGCCACCATTTTCGGTTCTTTGCACCGATTACTTCCCACTGCCTCGCGGCAGTGGCCCACCCCTGCGATGTCGTTCGAACAGTGAGCATACAAGCCGCGGACCCACGGCTCAGGTAAACGAGCGGTCGGTGCGTCAGGCATCGGGGACCACCACATCCCACCGGCTGTAGAGCGCGAGGCGCGTCCCCGCCAAGTGGTGGATCGGCCCATCGAGGTTCGGTGCGAGGCGCTCGAGGAACGCGTAGAGGGACGGGTGATAGGTGAACCCGTACCAGACGATCGACCCGAGCTCGGAGAGCATCCCGAACGCCGCCTCGGTGTCTGCGACGAGCGAAGCGGACCGGTCGCTGGCGTCGATGTGCACCAGATCGATCTTCCCGCTGTAGGGGGAGAAGTCGAACGTACCGGAATCACCCGAGAGCCTCGTGATCCTTGGATCGGGTGAGCCGGTCGACGCTCGCGCCCGCCACGCTCCCGCCTCAGGCGGTCGATCAAAACTGTAGATCTGGACACTGGCGAGGTTGTGGGCGAGGAGCGCCGGAGTCAGCGCGTCTACAGGACCGAAGTCGAAGATCGTCTCGCACTCGAGCAGTGCGGCGAGGGCGCTGAGTACCAGCATGCCGTGATGGATGACCGGGCCGTCCACATAGATCCGCTCGATCCCGCGGAGGCGGGAGAGCTCGATCGTGCGCACGTTGTGTGCGCCGAACCGTTTGACCTCAACCCACAGGCTCCGCAGGAGGCCGGCGCGGAAGCCACCCGGGTGAGCGAATGAATTTCTGATCACGCCTGCCATCACCCTCGGCGCGACGCCGAGATCGCCGACCGGCTGTGCATGGCGTCCTTTTGTGATCGGAGCCTTCATATACCCTTCGCGACCGACCGCGGCGGTCATGCAGCGGTCTTGAGATTGCCCCCGAACTGGGCTCGGAACCAACCGATCTCGTCCCTGAGGCCGTCCGGAAGCGCATGCCGCGGCGCACACTCCAGCTCCGAGCTCATCCGGTTCGTGTCGAGGATGAGACGGGCTCGGCTGGTCTCGGTCTCGGGACCAACGCGGCGCACCGGAGCCGCAAGCCCGCCGGCAAGCCCGACGATGAGATTCGCGAGCTCGATCGTCGTGGTCCCGATCCCGGTGGCTACGTTGTAGATCCCATCCGCCCGCCGCCGAAGCGCGGACATCGTTGCATCGACCGCGTCCGCGACGTGGATGTAGTCGTGCTCGTCGAGGCCGTCGCCGTCGACGGGAGGCTGCGTCCCGGAGAGCACCGCACGGATGAAATTCGGGATGGTGCGTTGCGCCGCCTCACCAGGACCGTACACGCTCGAGTACCTCAGGATGCTCGCGCTCACTCCAGCGGCCGTGCAGAGCTCCGCTATGGCCCGCTCGCACGACAGCGTCGCGATCGCATACGGGGTCAGCGGCCGCGGCGCGTCTGTCTCGCGGGTGGGCGAGGACGTCGGCGCGCCATAGACGCTCACCGAGCTCGCGAACATGACATGCGGCGTGCCTCGCAACGCGGCTTGGAGGAGACGGACCGTCGGCGCAACGTTGCGGTTGAGCTCGTCGACAAGGCGCCCCGCTGGCGACGACGACCTCGGCATGGTGTAGCCCAGGAGGACGACGACGTCGGCGCTCTCGACGATCCGCGGGAGCCCATCTTTCTCCGCGAACGCGGCGTCACAGCGGAAGAAGCGGACGACGCCCTTTGCGACGAGCGACGCCGTGTACCGCGACGGCCCGACGTCAGGGCCGAGGAGCGTCACGTGCATGCCCGCGCCGATCATCCGCGCGAGAAGATGCGACCCGATGAACCCGCCGCCACCGGTCATGACCACGTGCCATCCTCGAACAAGCTCGTGGTCGTTCGAGCTCACCGCATCGTGCCCGCGGACAACGCGACCGACTTCGACCATATGACGGAATCAGACTCTGACGGTATTGAGGACCGGTAGGGCAATTGCTTGAGTGACGCGGCGCGCGCGTTCACGTCGCCCGCGTCGTGCGGGTCCATTGGCCGCGGCCCACGCCAACAGCGGCGAGCGCGACGACCCACACCTTCCAGACGGAATAGAGAGGGGCCCAGAGAAGGATCCGAAGGATGGTCGCCGGCGACATCTCACCGAGCGCCGCTCCACGCAGCGCGTACAGGAGAAGGCAGCAGGTCGAGACCGCGCCGAGGACCACGAGTCCGGTCGACCCGCTGACCGCGCCCGCCGCCAATCCCAGGGCGCTCGCCAGCACCAGGTGCGCGAAGGGGGGGTTGAGGCTGCCCAAGCCCCCGAAAAGTGCATTCGGATCGCGCCGCGACACCCCAGTCCACACAAGCCGCGCGGCGTCCAGCATGTAGTCGAAACGGCCGCGCTCCCACCGGAGGGCCTGGGATCGCGCATCCCGAAAAGTGGTTGGCATCACCGAGCGCACCCGCGCGCCGCTCGCGAGGGCAACGCGGTGACCAGCCCGAACAAGTCGGAAGAAGAGCTCGGCGTCCTCCACCACAGATGACTCGCTCCAGCGGAACTCGCGACAGATGCTCGCGCTGATGCACATGCCGTTGCCAAAGAGACCGCTGGATCCGCCGAGCAGCTCGTACGCCAGCGGCCGCAAATGGCAACCGAGCTCGAACGCGAGCTCGCGCATCCGGACGAGAGGCCTGTCATCTCGAACGTCGACGAGGTTGAGCGCCTGTACGACACGCCGTCCGGCGCGAAGGTGACGCGCCATCACGCAAAGGAAATCCGACGAGAGCTCGCTGTCGGCGTCGACCACCACGTAGGCGTCCACGTGCGGATCCTCCGCGGTGACCCGATCAACGAGCCAGTTGAGCGCCGCACCCTTTCCGCGCCGCGACGGTTCATTCCGCTCGTGCACGCAAGCGCCCTGACGTTGAGCGACGGCAGCGGTCGCGTCCGCGCAGTTGTCGGCGACCACGTGTATCGCGAAAGCCTCCGGCGGATAGTCCAGCTCGAGCAGGCGGGTTACGGTCCGACCGATGACGGACTCCTCGTCGTGCGCTGGCACCAGGATGGCGAAGCGAGTGCCCTTCGCCGGTGCCTCATCCAGGGCGTTGCGCCTCGGGAGCATGGTCACCGCTGCAAGGAACGCGAGGTACGCGGATGGCAGCACCACGAAAAACCCGAAAGCGGCGGAGACGAGATCGGTGATCACGGCGCTACGCCGCCTTTCGGCCGACCAGGTCGCTGCTTCGGAGCAGGCTGACGATACGGTCGCTGGCCCGTCCGTCGCCGAAGGGATTCGCGACGCGGGCCATCGCCTCGTAGGCCTCGGCATCGTCGAGAAGGCGCCGGGCCTCCTCCACGATCACGCTCGGATCCGTCCCGACGATGCGGGCGCAACCGGCCTCGACGGCCTCGGGCCGCTCGGTGCTAGCCCGCAGGACGAGCACGGGCTTCCCCAGCGTCGGCGCCTCTTCCTGGATCCCCCCGGAGTCGGTGAGGATCAGCGTGCACCGGCGCATGAGCTGCACGAGCGACACGTAGTCGAGCGGCGGGATGAGGCTGATGCGCGGATGACCGCCGAGACGCTGGTGCACCGGGCCCCGCACGTTCGGGTTGAGGTGCACCGGGTAGACGACCTGCACGTCGTCGTACGCGTCCGCGAGCCGCCGCAACGCGGCGCAGATGGCGGAAAGTCCCTGGCCAAAGCTTTCGCGCCGGTGCGCGGTGACAAGAACGACCCGGCGCGCGAACGGGATACCGGCCAGCGGGCTCTCCGCGATGTCGTACGCCCGCGCGAGAACATATTGGAGAGCGTCGATCACGGTGTTGCCCGTCACATAGACCGTCGCCGGATCCGCGCCTTCGCCTAACAGGTTTCGTCGTGCCCGCTCCGTCGGAGCGAAGTGCAGGTTTGTGAGAATGTCGACGATCCGACGATTCGCCTCCTCCGGAAACGGCTGGTGCATGTCGCCGGTGCGGAGACCCGCCTCGACATGCGCGACGCGCGAACCCAGGTAGAAGGCCGCGAGGGATGCACCGAAGGCGGTCGTCGTGTCGCCCTGGACGATGACCCAGTCGGGACGTAGCGCTTCGAGGACCTCGGTCGTCTTCGTGAGTACGGCGGACGTCATGCCCGAGAGGCTCTGGTTCGGAGTCATCAGCTCGAGGTCGTAGTCGGGCACTATGCCGAAGAGATCGAGCACCGGCTGCAGCATCTCGCGGTGCTGCCCGGTCACGCACACTTTCACGTCGAAGCCGTCGGCGACCCTCCGGAGCGCGGTGATGACCGGGGCCAGCTTTATGGCCTCAGGGCGAGTGCCCACGACGACGAGCACCCGCCGGCCGCGTGCGGATTGGCCGCCGGCGGACATGACTAGATCCCGGCTTGAGGCGGTAGCGGGATCGCCGGGGCGACCGGTCCGGCGGGCGCCGGGAGCTTCACCGCGATCTGCGCGCTCCCACGAATGCTCGTTGCGACCTTGTCCGTGACGGTCACGCTCTGGCTCGGCGGGGTCTGGAGGGTGACCGAGAAGGTGTGCACCCCCGCGTCCGCCGCGGCGAAGGAATAGTCCGCGGGCATGCGCGCGAGCGGCGAGATGTCGCTCGTGCTGAAGTGCACCGCGCCGGTGTAGCCCGTAGCCAGGTTGCCGAAGCGGTCCTTCGCGGTGACGGTCACGTTGAAGGCCTGGTTCATGACGACGGACGAGGGTGCGGCCAGCGCGAGCGTCGACGCCGCGGCCGCGCTCACGCTGATGTTCGCGCTCGCGGTCAGGGTCGCGGTCTGGGTGTCGGTCGCGGTCACGGTCTGCGCGCCGGCCTTGGTGAGTGTCACGGGGAAGGTGCCCTGGCCGTTCGTGAGTGTCGCGTCGGCCGGCAGCACCACGCCCGCCGAGGTGTCGCTCGAAGTCCAGTGCAGCGTGCCCGAGTACGAGGTGACGGGATCGCCCTGAGCGTCACGCGCGGTGACGGTCACGTTGAACGAGGCGCCGGCCGTGGCGGTCGCTGCGGCCGCGACGTCGAGGTGGTCCACCGTTCCGCCCGAGCCGCCGGTCGCGAGGAACGCGTTCAAGAGGTTCGCGGTCGTCCGCTGGATCCGCGGGTCGGCGTTGTTCGAGAAGATGTTCTCGAGCCCCAACGCCCAGAACGTCGTGCCGGAGGAGAAGACCCACGCGCCACTCGGCGCCTGGTAGATCGACGAGTTGGCGTATTCCGGCTTGCCTGCCACGTCCGTGAACGGCGAGTGCGAGAGCAGCGTGCGGCTCGTCGCGTTCGGCGCGGGCATCTCGGCGACGAAGCGATCCATCTCATAGCCGACGATGCCCGGGACCACGTCGCCGTCCTTGAATCCGGTGCCGTCGTAGATCCAGTGCGAGCTGTTGGTCACGACGTAGTCGGCGAGGTGACCCCACTCGACGTAGGCCGTGTTCTGGACGCCGCGGAGGGTCTGCTCGGGACGGTCGACCGGCGGATCGCGCCACGCCACCGTGGTCGTCGGTCCTTGAACCGGATCGAGGTTCGCGTCCCGGTAGCAGACCACCACGCGGTTCGCGATGCCGGCGGCGGACGGCTCGAAGCGGATCTGAACGCTGACCGCATCGGACGCGAAGAAGGCGAGGTTAACTCCCGCATCGCGAGCCGATTCGGCCGCGTCGAACATCTCCTTCGACCAATACTCGTCGTGACCGCCGGACAGGAAGGCCTTGCTGTTACGGAGCGCCGCGCCGTTCGCGTGGGTATCCACGCTGGTCGAATACGTGACGTCGTAGCCATTTCGCTCGAGCCAGCGGATCAGATACACGTCGACGTCGAAGAAGGTGCCGGCCCCGCTGTCGGCGTAGGGGCGGTCGAAGGAAACCTTCACCGCGCGCGCGTCGCCTCCGATCGTGTTCGGACCGCTGCTGTTGAACGCGTAGAGGCTCTTCCCGGTCTGTCCGTCGTTCGGGTAGTTGTTGTAAGCCTGATCCGTCGCGATACCCACTTGGTAGAGGAAGGCGGCCGGGCGTCCGTCTCGGACGACGAAGGGCACGTAGTTCTGATAGCCAGATCCGTTCGTGAGGAGCGCAACGTACGCGCCGCTGGTCCAGTCGCTCGGAACGGTGAACCCATAGCTCGGCGACCAGCCGCAATCGGTGAGCCCGGTCGTCGCGTCGGGGACACAGTCGCTCTGCTTGACGCCGTCGCGCCATGCGACGTGCGAGCGCAGCCGGCCGCCGAGGCCGCCGTAGTACCCCATGCGATAGATGTCGATCGAGTACTGCTGAGCGGGGTTGACCGAGACGTAGAAGGTCAGGCTCTGGCCGGGGCTCACGCTCGTCGCCGACGTGTAGCCCTTGATCTGGCCGTTCGTGTCGTCGGCGACGGAGTTCCCAATCCGCCATCCGCTCGAGCCCTCCTGCTGGTTTTCGGCGACGATCGGATTGCCCGCCGCCACGGTGGTCCGAGCCGGCGCTCCGAGCGAAGCGCCGACCAGGACCAGGACGAGCGTCAACGCGGTCCGCTTGAGCATCTTCATCTCCCTTACGGCAGCAGCGGCAGCTTGACCGTGATCTGCGTGCTGTCGGTCAGGGCCGCGTTGGTCTTGTCCGTGACGGTCACGCTCTGGCTCGGCGGGGT
>DASPWX010000089.1:0-4573 GCA_035637615.1 Bathyarchaeia archaeon
ACGCGCGCCGTATTCGTTGAGTGCGATCGCGTCGTTGTGGTACGGCGTCCAGTCCACGGAGTGCTGCCGCGGCATATCGACCAGCCATCCGATCCCAACGAGCGCCATCACGCACACGAACCCCCAGACGCCGCGCACGAACCACGTACTTCCGGGCATCGGCGCGACCGCGTCGCCGCGGCCGGTGCCGATGAGGGCCGCGAGGAGGAGGGCGATGGCGACGGCGATCGCGAGCACGACGACACCGACACCGCCGCGTCCGGGATGCGTGAGGATGATGCTGTTGACGATCCCGGCGAAGTAGAGCGCGGCCCCGGCGACGGCCACCGCCGCGATGCGGGAGAGGGCGCGCACCGGTTTAAAGCGTCGACCGTGCTACGACGCCGCCCCCGATGACCTCGTCGCCGTCGTAGAAGACGGCGGCCTGACCCGGCGCCACGAGGGCCGGGGCTTCGAGGTCGAGCGTCGCGTGGTTTCGGTCCACGTCGACGTGTGCGGCAAGTGCGATGCCGCGGTAGCGCAAGACTACGTTCGTCGCGAAGCGGGATGACGGTGGTCCACCGGAGACGAATCGCACGTCGGTCAGCAGGTACGTCGTCCGCGCTATCTCGGCGCGCGTACCGACGATCGCCGCGCGCCTGTCGGTGTCGAGGTGCAGCACGTACAGGCGCTCGCCCGTCGCGACACCGACGCCCGTCCGCTGGCCGACCGTGAGCGCTCCGATGCCTGCGTGGGTCCCCACCACGGTGCCGTCCGTCCGCTCGACCGGTCCTGGGACGAACGCGCCAGGTGCGCGCTCGCGCACGACCTCGCGATAGTCGCCGGGGGCGAAGCAGATATCCATGCTCTCGGCCTTCGTGGCCGTCGCCAGACCGAAGCGGGCGGCGATGGCCCGCGTCTCGGACTTGTCGCGAAGCTCCCCGATCGGGAACTCGAGCCGGCCGAGCTCGCGCTGGCCGAGCATATACAGCGCGTAGGACTGGTCCTTCGATGCATCCCGCGCCCGCAGCAGATGGCGATGGCCATCGGGACCGTCCATCGCGCGGACGTAATGGCCGGTCGCCAGACGGTCTCCGCCGAATTTGCGCACGACATCGTGGAGCAGCGCGTCGAACTTCACGTGCTGGTTGCACGAGACGCACGGGTTGGGTGTCTCGCCGCCCGCGTACGCGTCGACGAAGCGGTCGACGACGCGCGCGCCGAACACATCGGCGTAATCGAGCGCATAGAAAGGAATACCGAGCGCCGCCGCGGCGCGACGGGCATCCTCCCCCGCCTCGTCCGTTCCACAGCACCGCGGCGCATCCACGTCGCCGCCCGATGGCACAAGGCGCATCCACACGCCGACGACGTCCTCGCCACGGTCGGCGAGGATCGCCGCGGCCACGGACGAATCGACGCCGCCGCTCATCGCCACGAAGACCCGGCTCATGCGATCGCCCTCATGTGCGCGTCGACGATCGCGGCACGGAGCGCGCCGATCGCCGTCAGTACGCACCGCTCGCGCTCCTGGTCGACGGGACCGATCTGAGCGGTGAGGTCGGCCGGGTTGATCCCGAGCGCCTCGCTTCGAGCCCGTCCGCGGGCAAGCCGCGCGAGGGCCGACGACGCTTTCGTCGAAACCTCGCATCCCGATGCCGTCACGCGCGCCTCCATGACGACGCCGCCTTCCAGATCGACTTCGATCTTCACACGGTCGCCGTCGCGCGGATTCGTGTCGCTGCCGAAGCCGCGGGTCAAACCGCCACCGCGGCAGAATCGCGCAGTCGGCTCACGACCCGTGCGAGCGCGTCGATGAACCGGTCGACCTGCGCCTCCGTGGTGGCTCGGCCGACGGTCACGCGCAGCGAGCCCCTCGCAAGCTCCCGATCGAGCCCGAGGGCGAGCAGCACCTGCGACGGCTCGGTCTCGCCGGACGTGCACGCCGAACCGCTCGACACGGCGAACCCCTCGAGGTCGAGGGCCACGATCAGCGATTCGCCGTCCGTGCCGGGGATGCAGAAGGAGGCGTTGTTGGGGAGGCGCTCCGTCGGGTGCCCGTTCAGGACCGCGTCGGCAACGCGGGCCCGCACGCCGGCGATGACCCGGTCGCGGAGCATCGCCTGGCGGGGCGACTCCGTCGCGCGATGCTCGCGCGCGATGCGCATCGCGACGCCCAGGCCGACGATCCCGGCGACGTTCTCCGTCCCGGTCCGGCGACCCTTCTCCTGGCCGCCGCCCGTCTGCGTCGTCGCGATCCGCGTTCCGCGGCGCACGTAGAGCGCGCCCACGCCTTTCGGACCGTAGAACTTGTGCGCGTTGATCGAAAGGAGGTCGACTGGGGTTTCGCGCACGTCGATGTCGAGGGCGCCCACGGTCTGCACCGCGTCGCTGTGGAACGTCACGCCCCGGTCACGGCAGAGCGCGCCGATCGCGGCGATCGGCTCGATCGTTCCGACCTCATTGTTCGCGTGCATGACCGACACGAGCGAGGTGCGGTCGTCGATAGCCTCGCTGATGGCCTCCGGGTCGATGACTCCGTCGCGGTCGACGCCCACCACCGTGAGACGCACGTGCGCGGACCGCTCGAGGTCGCGCGCGGTGTCGATCACGGCGTGGTGCTCGATCGCAGTCGTGATCAGTCCGTCCCGCCCGTCCTTGACCTTGAGCGCGCCACGCAGAGCGAAGTTGTCGGACTCGGTGCCGCCGCTCGTGAACACGATCTCGCTCGGGTCGGCGTTGATCGCGGCGGCGACCTCATCGCGGGCCCTGTCCACCGCAGCGCGCGCCGCACGGCCCTCGGCGTAGATGCTCGAGGGGTTGCCGTGCGTCTCGCGCAGGACGCGCGCCATCGCCTCGGCGACCTCGGGGTCGACGGGCGTGGTCGCGGCATGGTCCAAGTACACGCGCTCCATGACTGAAAGTCTAAGTCGCGGGGCTTCCGCGTCGGCCTTTTCTTCCCAACCGCGCAGTAGAGTCACGGTCCGATGAGGAGGAGGGTGCCGGTCGGACCAGGATGGGGCGGCACGCTCCTGGGCCGGCCGTGGCTGCTCGTCGCGGCGGTCGCACTTTTGGTCGCGATGCCCGCGCTGATCCTGGGGCAGGCGGCGGAGAACGACACCCGCGACCGCGTAACGAAGGCGCAGCTCGAGAACGCCGCGCACGAGGCGGACGTGGTGTCGAGCAGCTTCAACGACCGCGAAGTTCAGCTCCAGGTCACGATCGCGGCGCTCGCACTGACGCCCACGCCGGACCGCAGTCCGATCGGACTGGCGATCCGGCGGGGAGACATCGCCACGCTACAAACGCTCGTCGACACCGTTCAACATCTGTACGCGCGAAACGTTCTGCGTGCGTACATTTCTGTGAGAGGCGAGGCAGCGATCCTGGCCGACGCGCCCATCGTCGTGGCCGCGCCCACAGGGACTGGACTTGTAGGACAACTCGTGCCCGACGAGGTCCTGCGAAATTGCCGGCGCGGCTGCAACGACACCGATTTCTTCGTGACCGGCGGCATCAGCGACGACTATCCAGGCACGGTCGACGTGCCCTCCGTCGAGAACATCTCGGCGATGATCCCGGGGCCCGGGCGAGGCACGCAGCTGCGCTCAGTCGCCGGGCTCGCTGAGATCGTCGCCGATCTCGATCTCGCCCGGACGTTCGCCGACACCGCCCTACCTTCGTTGGCGCTCGGAGACGACGCCTACCTTATCGATGGTCACCGGCGACTTGTCGGCCGTGCGCGCGGCCCGACCACGTTCCCGCTCCGTGACCTGAGCGGCGATAGCTTGATCGAGCTCGTTACTCCGATCAGCCCCGCGTTCGCGCGTGCCGGAGTAAAGGATCCGATCGGCGAGGGAACACGTCTGATCGCCGCCGCACCGGTCGCCGGGTCAAGCTGGTCGGTCCTCGTGCTACGTGATACGTCGGTCGTCGACCGCGAGGTCGACGCCACGCTGACCCAGCTCGCAATTTTCCGCTTGGCCCTCGTAGCGCTGGCCCTCGGCCTGGCGTACCTCATCGGATTAGCGGGAAGCCAGCTGGGAATGCGCGCGGCCGACCAGGAGCGGTTGCGGCTCGCGCGGGACCTGCACGACTTGCTGGGCAACAGCCTGTCGCTCATCACGATCAAGAGCCAGCTCGCGCGCCGCCTGCTCGCGCCTGGCGACAGCTCGGGCGCTGCCACCGAGATCGCGGACGTCGAGCGCGTCGCACGCGAATCGCTTCACGACGTGCGCCGCGCAATCGATGGTTACCGGCAGCCGAACTTCACGTCGGCGCTCGCGGGCGCTCGAGCGGCGCTTGCGGCCGCGGGAATCGACGGCACGATCGATGTGGGCATGGGACCGTTGCCGGCGACGGTCGACGCGGCATTCGCTTGGGCAGTCCGCGAAGGAGTCACGAACGTCATCCGGCATAGCCGCGCGGCCACCTGCTCTATTCGTCTCATGCGGAACGGGCGCGAAGCGCGCCTGGACATCATCGACGACGGGCCGGGCATAGCGACGACGGCGACAGGCAATGGCCTTCGAGGGCTACGCGAGCGGGCAGCGGCGCGTGGCGGTCGCGTGGACGCCGGCCCATTGCCGCACGG
>DASPWX010000090.1:0-10477 GCA_035637615.1 Bathyarchaeia archaeon
GTGACGCCAGACGAAGAGACCGACCCCGACGACGATGAGGCCGACGACGACGTAATCGAGGCCGCGAAGCTGGTGCTTCAGATCCTGCCAGTTATCGCCGAGGACCATCCCGGCCCACACGAGGAGCATCACCCACGGCACGGCGCCGGCGATCGAGAAAAGGAGGAAGCGCCACAGGGGCATGCGCGCGATGCCGGCCGGCACGGAGATGAACGTCCGCACAATCGGGAGCATCCGCGAGAAGAGGACGGTCAGGTCGCCCCAGCGGCGGAACCACTTGTCCGCCGTCTCCAGATCATGCGTGCTGATCAGGACATAGCGTCCGTAGCGCTCGAGGAGCGGACGACCGCCGAACGCCCCGACCGCATAGCTGACGAGGGAGCCGGCGGTATTTCCGATCACCCCGGCGATCACGGCGCCCCAATAGGTCCACTGCGCGCCGGTCAGAGGCTCGATGACCCCTCTGGATACGCTCCAACCCGCGAACGGCAGGATGAGCTCTGACGGGATCGGGATCGCGGCACTCTCGATGGCCATCGCGATCACGACGCCGACGTAACCGAAACGACCGTACAACGAGTCGATGAAAGGCAGGACGAATTGGTCGACGGCCTCGATCAAGTCTCCGTATCGTAGTTAACCCAAGTGCCTCTGACTTCCGCGCTTCCGGCCGATATGCGCGATGCCCTGCGTATGCAGGAGCGCGCGGACATCGTCGTGGGCATACCGAGCTTTCGAAACGCCGCGACGATCGGGCACGTGACGGAGGCGGCGGCGGAAGGGCTGCGCCGGAATTTCCCCAAGATGCGCGCCGTGATCGTGAACGCCGACGGGGGATCCGAAGACGGCACGCGCGATCGTGTGCGCGAATCCGCCGACGGCATGCCGATCGTGACCGGCCGCTACGAGGGCCGGTCTGGCAAGGGCTCCGCGTTTCGAGCGATCTTCGAGGCCGTCACTCTTCTCGGCGCCCGCGCGTGCGCGGTCGTCGATAGCGACCTCCGCAGCATCACCCCCGAGTGGATCGCGCGCCTCATCGGTCCGATCGTCGGCGGCGAGACGGACTACGTGACGCCGCTCTACGCGCGGCACAAGCACGATGGGACGATCACGAACACCATCGCCTATCCACTCACTCGGGCGCTGTACGGCGCGCGCGTGCGGCAGCCGATCGGCGGCGAGTTCGGTTTCGGCGCGGACCTCGCCCGCGTGTACCTCGCCGAACCGGTCTGGGAGAGCGATGTGGCGAAGTTCGGGATCGACATCTTCATGACGACCACCGCGCTCGCGCGCGGCGTTCGCGTCGCGCAGGCCTTCCTCGGCGCGAAGATCCACGACCCGAAGGATCCGGGTGCCGACCTCGGACCGATGTTCACGCAGGTCGTCGGAACGCTCCTCACCCTCGCTCGGAAGAACGTCGATGTCTGGCGGCCCGTGACCGGCTCGCGCGATGTTCCGGTCATCGGCGAGATCTCACCGGTCGAACCCGAAGCGGTGAACGCGAGCGTGCGCGTGCTCGTCGAAAAATTCCGCGCCGGAGCCGGCGATCAGGACCAGGCGTGGGCCGAGATCCTGTCGGCCGACACGCGCGACATCGCGCGCAAGGCCGCGGAGACCGGCAACGCGAGTGCGATTGGTAGCCGGTTCTGGGCAAAAGCCGTCTATGAGATCGTCGCCGCGGCAAGAACACGGGACGACACCGAGACGCTCGCGCTCGCTCTCCTTCCGCTCTACTTCGGACGGGTCGCGGCGCTCATCGGCGAGATGCAGGGCCTCGACCAGGCGGCCGCCGAGCGTGTCGTCGAGCAGCAGGCGCTCGCGTTCGAGCAAACGAAGCCGTATCTCCTGGAGCGCTGGGCCTGACGGCCTCCCTAAAGGAGGACCAGCTTGTCCTCGTGACCGAGGATGATGGGAGCCTGCCGCTTGGCGCGATGAGCCCGCTCGGGCTCTACTACCACGACACCCAGTACCTCTCCGGCTACGCCCTCCGTGTGAATGGCTCGCGGCCGCTGCTCCTCTCCGCGAACACCGAACAGAATTACGTCGCGACAATCCAGCTCATGCACTCCGAGGGCGCGGTCCTCGGCACGGCGCGGCACGCGGCGGACACGCTCTCGATCCGGCGGACGCGGTTTCTCGCCGACGGTCTCCGCGAGCGCATCGGCGTCCTCAACGCGAACGCTCACCCGGTCGACATCCGCGTGGAGCTCGAATTCGAGGCGGCATTCCGTGACATGTTCGCCGTCCGGGCCTATCGGGATCTGAGCCTCGCGCCGCTCGCCTCGACGCGGGGCCCGCGCGAGGGCGGCCTGGTCTTCGAGCGCGTCGGCCGGGATGGCGTGCGCCGAACCACGGAGATCACGATGCGGCCCGCGCCCGACGCCATCGAAGGCAACGTCTTCCGATTTGCGCGAACGCTCGGGCCGCAGCAGTTCCTCCAGCTGGAGCTCGCCGCGATACCCCGTGAGGACGGCGCCGCGCCGGCGGCGTCGCCGGATCGGTTCGACGACGCGATCGACGCCCTCAATGCGCGGTACCGGCGATTCCTGCGCTCGTGCGCGCGGTACACGACGAGCTCGGAGACGCTCGACGAGGGCCTCATCACGCGGAGCGCGCTGGACCTGCGGGCTCTTCTCGAGTTTCACCCGAGCGGCCCGTACCCGACGGCGGGTATCCCGTGGTACGCGGTGCCCTTCGGTCGCGATGGCCTCATCTCCGCGTACCAGACGCTCGGTTGGAATCCCGACATCGCGCGGGGGACGCTGCGTCTTCTCGCGAGCTATCAGGGACACAAGGTCGATGACTTCACAGAGGAGGAGCCCGGGAAGATCTTCCACGAGCTCCGCCGCGGTGAGCTCGCGCGGTTGGGCGAGGTCCCGCATCACCCGTACTACGGGTCGGTCGACGCCACGCCGCTCTTCGCGATGGTGTTCGCGGAGACGGTGAAATGGACCGCCGACCGTGCTCTCTGGCGGGACCTTCTCCCGAACGCCGAGCGCGCGCTCACGTGGTGCGATACGTACGGCGATCCCGACAAGGACGGCTACGTCGAGTACGGCCACCGCCCCGGCGAGATGCGCAGCCAGGGCTGGAAGGACTCGGCGCAGTCCCTTTCGGACCCGGACGGCAAATGGTCGAAGCTCCCAGCGGCGCTGGTCGAGGTGCAGGCGTACGTGTACGCGGCGAAGATGGGGATCGCCGATCTGTACGACATCGACGGGGACCGGACGCGCGCCGAGCGCCTGCGTGGCGAGGCGAAGGAGCTGCGAGAGCGTTTCGAGCGCGACTTCTGGATGGAAGCCGAGCAGTGCTACGCGCAGGCGCTCGACGGCGACAAGAAGCAGGTGCCGGCCGTCACGAGTAACGCCGGCCATGCCCTGTGGTGCGGGATCGCGAGCGCCGAGCGCGGCGCCGCGGTCACACGGCGACTCATGGAGCTCGACATGTACACGGGCTGGGGCATCCGCACCCTCTCGAGCAAATACCCGACGTACAACCCCATGAGCTACCACAACGGCTCCGTCTGGCCTCACGACAACTCGCTCATCGTTCAGGGCTTCGCGCGTTACGGCCACCGCGAGGAGGCGGCCGAGGTCGTGAGCGCCCTGATCGAGGCCGGTCGCCGTTTCCCGAACTCGCAGCTTCCCGAGCTGTGGTGTGGCTTTCAGCGGGACCTGCGATTTTCGTCGCGGCCAGCCGACTACCTTGTGTCGTGCATCCCGCAAGCCTGGTCCGCCGGGATGGTGTTCCTGTGTCTCCGCGCGCTCCTCGGCATGCAGCCCGATCTGAACACGCAGCGGCTCCTGCTGGATCCCGCGCTCCCGCCGTGGCTCGACCGTATCGACGTTCGCGATATGCGCGTCTTCGACACCCGCGTCACCTTCCGCGTCCGGCGAAGCCAGCGCGGGGATCGCATCGCCGGCGGTCACGGCCGGGTCACGAGGGCGGCTGCCACCGCGTGACGCGCCGGCGGCCGCGCGTGGTCCTCGTCCACTACACCGCTCCCTCGATCCTCGGTGGTGTCGAGCTGGTCATGGGCGCTCATGCGACCGCGCTCCACGACGCCGGCGCCGACGTCACCATCGTCGCCGGACGCGGCCGCGCTCCGAAGGGCGTACGCCTCGCACGCATTCCCGAGGTCGACTCGCGCAACCAGAGCGTGCTCCGCGATTTTCGCTCGCTGGCGCAGGGCGAACGTACGAAAGCGCACGACGCGCTGGTCGAGCGCCTCGTGCGAAAGCTCCGACCGATCGTGGCCAAGGCCGACCGGGTCGTCGTGCACAACGTGATGACGATGCACAAGGACCTGGCTTTGACGGAAGCGCTCGTGCGGCTCGCGCGCGAGCGGCCGGGTGTGGTGATCGCGTGGACGCACGACCTGGCGTGGGCGGATCCGCAGTACGCGAGCGAGCGCCATCCCGGCGACCCGTGGGGCCTCATCGCGCGTGCGCATCCTGGCGTTCGCTACGTCGCCGTCTCCGACGAGCGCGCGGACCAGCTCGCCGCCCTCGCGGGCCTCAAACGCGAAGCCGTCGCGGTGGTACCGAATGGCGTCGACATCGCCGCCGCGCTCGGGATGTCGTCGGCCGGCGCGCGGATGGCCGAGCGGCTCGACCTCTATCGCGCCGACCCGCTGCTCGTGCTGCCGGCCCGGCTCACGCGGCGCAAGCGCATCGAGGCCGCCATGGCAGCGACGGCGGCCTTGAGGGATCGGGGCCGCCCGGCGATGCTCGTCGTGACCGGCCCGCCGGGACCGCACAACCAGGCGAACACGCGCTACCTCTCCGAGCTCACGACCCTCGCGGACGGGATCGACGGCGTCCACCTCCTCTATGCGCTCGGGATGAAGGCGCCCTACCGCGTGATCGCCGACCTCTACGCGCTCGCCGACGCTCTCGTGCTGCCGAGCCAGAGCGAGGGGTTCGGTATCCCGCTGCTCGAGGCGGCCCTCCACCGGCTCCCGATCGTGTGCAGCGACCTCCCCACCCTGCGCGCGCTGGCCCGCGATGCGGCGGCGTACGTCCCGGCCGACGCGTCGGGCGAGGTCATCGCCGACGCCATCGAACGATCCCTGCAGGAACCGGGACCTCGGTTCCGCTCGCGCGTGCGCGCCATGGCGTGGTCTCGCGTGCTCGCCGAACGCGTGGTCCCGCTCGTGCTTGAAGGGATCGCATGAAGGTCCTCGTCGCGATCAGCGATCCGGAGCGTGAGGGCGGGCTCCTCGAGACGGCGGCGGCGCTCGCCGGCGACGGCGAGGTCGTGCTGGCGTCGGCCATCGAGGTGACCGGCGACGCGACGCTCGCGTCGGCGCAGCCGGAAGCGCGTGCCCGGCGCCGCGCGCTCGACGCCCTTGTTGGTGAGGTCCCGGGACGGCACCTGCGCAGCCTCGTGACCGTCGCCCGCGTCGCGTGGGACGCGATCCGCGAGGCCTGCGCGACGGAGCGGCCCGACCTCCTCCTTGTCGCGTGGCGCCGTCCCGGGTGGGACGTGCTCGGGACCACGATCGAGGCGATCCTCCGGCAGCCGCCCTGCGATCTGGCCGTCGTGAAGGGCCGGCCCGCGCGAGCCAAGCGCATCCTCGTGCCCGTCCGCGGCGGCCGGTACGCCCAGCTCGCGGCGCGGCTCGGGATCGAGCTCGCACGATCTGCGAGCGGCGCGGTGACGCTGCTCCACGTCGCCGAGCGCAACGGCGGGCGCAAGCCTCAAACGCTTTACCAGCTCCTCGGCGAGCGCGCGTATGACGAGCGTGTCGAGCGGCTCGTCACGCGAGCGGGCGATCCGGCCAAGGTGATCGCGGACGAGCTCGCCGAGCACGACACGATCGTCTTCGGCGCGACCGGCCGCGAGGGCGCGCGCGACCCGCTCGGCCCCGTCGGCCAGGCGATCATCGCCGATGCCCGGAACGCCCTCGTCGTCCGCACCAGCGCACCGCTCGCTTCGCCGATGTTCGTCGAGCGGACTCGCCTGCCGCTCGAGCGCGCCGAGCGCAGTCGCGTGCTCGGCGAGCTGACTGACAAGTGGTTCGCCGAGAACACGTTCAGCTCGAGCGAGTTCGCCGACCTCCGACGGCTCGTCGACGCGAAGGAGCGGCAGAACCTCCGCATCTCGGTCGGGCTACCGACGCTCAATGAGGAGGCCACGATCCGCAAGGTCATACGCGCGATCCGCTCCCGCCTGGTCGAGCGCGTTCCGCTGGTGGACGAGCTTGTCGTCATCGACTCACGCTCGGAAGACCGCACGCGCGAGATCGCCGAAGAGGAGGGCGTCCGGGTCTTCATCCACGACGAGATCCTCCCCGAGACCGGCAGCTACCGCGGGAAGGGCGAGGCGCTCTGGAAGAGCCTGCACGTCCTGAACGGCGACATCGTCGCCTGGATCGACACCGACGTGACCAGCGCGCATCCAAAGTTCGTCTACGGCATCGTCGGTCCTCTTCTCATGCGGCCGGATCTGCACTTCGTGAAGGCCTTCTACCAGCGCCCTCTTCGCATTGGCGATGAGCTGCAGGCGACCGGGGGCGGTCGTGTCACGGAGCTCGCGGCTCGGCCGATCCTGAACCTCTTCTTTCCGGAGCTGTCCGGGATCGTGCAGCCGCTGTCTGGCGAGCAGGCCGGTCGGCGAACGCTGCTCGAGCAGCTGCCGTTCTTCACGGGATACGGCGTCGAGACCGGACTCCTTGTGGACACCCTGCAGCGCGCGGGGCTCGGCGCGATCGGTCAGGTCGACATGAAACAGCGGATCCACCGCAACCAGTCGCTCTACGACCTCTCGAAGATGAGCTTTGAGGTCCTACAGGTCGCGATCAAACGCGTCGGCGAGGCCCACGGCACGAACCTTCTCGAGGAAGCGAACTTCACGATGAAGCTGATAGCGGCCGGCGGCGGAAAGCTCCACCTCGAGATGCACGACATCATCGACATCGAGCGGCCGCCCATGGCGACGATCCCTGCGTATCAGGCGAGAAGGACTGCGCCGGTCGATACTGCCGCTGGTTGAAGGTACTTCGTCTTGTCTCCGACGCCCGGGCATTCCGCGGGGCGTCGGCGGCGGACTCGATCGGCTTTGTCCCCACGATGGGCGCGCTGCACGCGGGTCACGGGTCGCTCATCGAACGCGCCGTACGCGAGCACGATCTCGCGGTGGTGTCGATCTTCGTGAATCCGACGCAGTTCGGCCCGCACGAGGACTTCGCGGCGTACCCGCGCGACGAGTCGGCTGATATCGCGCTGTGCGAGCGCCTCGGGGCGGCGTTGGTCTTCGCGCCGGCCGCCGACCAGATGTACCCGCCGGGCGACGCGACCCGCGTGCAGCCGGGCCCGATCGCCGAGCGTCTCGAAGGCGCCGCGCGTCCGGGCCATTTCACCGGCGTCGCGACCGTGCTGACGAAGCTCTTCTCCATCGTTCGTCCCGACGTCGCCTATTTCGGCCAGAAAGACTTCCAGCAGCTCCGTGTCGTCCAGGCGATGAGCCGGGACCTCCGGCTCGGCGTCGGCGTGGTCGGCTGCCCGATCGTGCGCGAGCCCGATGGCCTTGCGATGAGCTCGCGCAACCGGTTCCTCTCGACGGACGACCGGCAGGTCGCACTCGCGCTCGCGCGCGCCCTGTTCGCCGCGAAGGATGACTGGTCTCACGGCGAGCGCCGTCCAGCGAAATTGCGCGACCGCGTCGAGGGGGTCGCCGGTGTTCCCGGGATTGCGGTGGAATACGTGTCGGTGGCCGACCCGCTGAGCCTCGCTGAGCTCGCACAGCCCGCCGAGCGCGCCGTGATCTCGCTCGCAGCGCGAGTCGGAAAGACGCGCCTCATCGATAACGTCTTGCTCGGCATGAGACTCGAGGAGATCGCATGACGACGATCGCCGAAGAGTCGACCATCGCGCCGCCCACGGAATCCGCCGTCGAGGAGCTGTCGCTCAAGGAACGGCGCGGCCAGGTCCTCCTCGGCACGGTCACCGCGGCGCACTTCTCGCATCACGTCGCGAACTCGCTCCTCAATCCGCTGCTGCCGCTCATCCGCGACGCCTTCGCGCTCAGCTACGGCGAGAGCGGCTTCGCGGTCTCGGCGTTCTCGATCGCGGCCGGTCTCGCGAACGCGCCGTGGGGCGTGCTCGCCGACCGCATCGGCTCCCGCGTGGTCATCGTCGGTGGCCTGTTCCTCATGGGCGCGGCGAGCGTCGCCCTCGCGACCGCGGGCTCGTACTGGCAGCTGCTCGCGCTCCTCGTCGTCCTCGGGATCGTCTCCGGCTCGTACCACGGTCCCGCTGCGGCGCTCATCGCCCGCACGTTTTCGCCGCGCGTGCGCGGGACAGCGATGGGCATCCACATCACCGGCGGCCACCTCTCGTTCTTCGCGGCCCCCGCCCTGGCCGGGATCCTGGCGACGGCGACGGGCACGTGGCGCACGCCGTATATCTGGTTCGCCGTTGCGCCGGTCGTGTTCGGCGCGCTGCTCTGGTTCGTCGCGCCGCACGCGCTCGAGCGCGCCGCGCCCGGCGACCGGTTCGCCGCATTTCGGGAGATCGGGCGAGTGTTCCGCGACGTCGGGCCGGTCGTCTCTCTCTCGATCGCATTTCAGTTCGGGATCGCGGCGCTGCTCGCGTTCCTCGCCCTCTACCTCGTCGACGCGCGCGGTCTCTCGCCTGCACTCGCCGCGATCTTCTTCGGTGTGCCGCAGCTCGTGGGGGTCATCGGTGCACCGCTTGGGGGATGGCTATCGGACCGCTTCGGCCGGCGGCGCGTGATGGTCGGCGGCCTCGGGCTCATGGGCCCGGCGGTCTTCGCGATCACCGCGGTGCCGAACGACGCTCTCCTCGTCGCGCTCGTCGTCTTCGGTCTTCTCTGGTCGATGCGCTCGACGGTGACCGAGACGCTCGTCATGGACAGCGCATCACCGGGACGTCGTGCCACGGTCCTGGGGGGCTACTACCTCTTGAATGCCCACGTCGGCGGCATCGGAGCGCCACTCTTTGGATTTCTCGCCGAGGCCGTCGGCCTCGCGACCGCGTTTAGCTGGATGGGCATCACGTTCGTCGGTCTGTCGGCCGTCGCGCTGGTGATCGGGCGGCGCTTGGGGCCTGGATCACAATGAGCGGCGCCTTCGGGCCGAGGGGGTCTTGTGTCAGGCACTTCTGAGCTTGGGCTGTTCGCGGTCTTCGGGATCATGGTGGTCGCCCTCCTGGGCCGGCGGAACCGGGACCGCCCCCTTCGCGGCCGGGCCGCTCGGATGGTGTCGGGAGCTCTTCTGGCGATCGGGGGCGTGACGGCGGTGGGAGCTCTCGTCCTGGTCGCGCTCCTCGCCTCAACTCGTTAGCGCGCGGAGACCGCTACAGCGCGCCGATGATCTGAACGCCGCGCCGCTGGATGAAGTACGTGCCGCTCGCGGTGCTGAATCGCAAGACGACGTCCACCTTCGCGCTCGTGTCCCACGTCGGACCGTCGCGCACGCTGAGCGACAGGTGGTTGCGGCGGTCGGCAGCGAACGTTTGGAGCGGCTGCGGGACGGTCTCCCAGCTATCCGCTCCGTTCAGCAGCCACATCTTGTCCGCTCGCATCCCTTGGGGCGGATCGCTCTGGACATCGGGACGAAGGAAGATCGTGCCGCCCACGCCGCGCTTCGGCGTCGGCGCGGGTCCGGGCATGAGATCCCGGTACAGATCGGCCTGCAGCGTGTAGGCGTGGCCATCGACGTAGACCTGCTCCAGGGCGGCGCGCGCCTCGGGCGGCACCGTCGCAGAGGGCGCGGGCGAGCCGACGGAACCGCCACATGCGGCGAGAACCAAGACAAGAGGCAGCCACGCGCGCATGACCGTCTAACGCCGTCGAGCCGCGAAGGTTCCGCACCCGGGTGTCAGCTCGGGTCGAGCGATGAGACCAGGACCGTCATTGCCTGGTTCAGGGGCGCCGCGACGCCGTGACCGTCGCCCACGCGGGCGACCGCGCCACAGATCGCGTCGATCTCCGTCCGCCGGCCGGCCTCGACGTCCTGGAGCATCGATGACCGGTTCGCGCCGGTCAGCGCGGCCATGGCGCGCCACTGCTTCACCGCCTCGTCCTCGCCGATGCGCACGCCCGACGCGGTCGCGACCCGCGCGACTTCAACTGCGATGCAATCGGCGACCCGAGAGGCGGGCGCGTCGGCAAGCAGCTCGGCGTTGGTGCGACGGATGAGCGCGGTAATAGGGTTGACCGCGGCGTTCGTCACGACCTTGCGCCATACGGCCGGCCACGCGTCATCGACGACGGTCACGTCCATGCCACCGCCGCGAAACAGCTCGGCGAGCTCGTCCAGCCTGGCGCAGGACGCCGCGGCGGTGGGCCGGCCGAGCTCGATCTTTCCCGGCCCCGTCGCGCGGAGCTCGCCGCCCACGAACTGCGCACCGACGTAGATCACACCCACGGCCGCGCGCTCAGCGCCGAGATGTTCCACGAGCCTCTCGTAATTGCCGAGGCCGTTCTGGATCGTGAGTCCCACGCCGCCGCG
>DASPWX010000091.1:0-7927 GCA_035637615.1 Bathyarchaeia archaeon
CGTGGATGCGGACGTACTCGCGCAGCGAGCGGAGTGGCTGGCGATCGTCGTATCCCTTGACGTTGTTCCGCATCGCCTCGTGGCACAGGACCATCAGGTCGGGCGCGGTCCCGTGCAGCAGGCCGAGCGTCACGCCGGAAAAACCGGGGTGCGTCAGCGAGCCCTGGCCCTCGACGACCACCCAGTCCGTCCGCTCCGCGGCCTCGCAGACCATGAGCTCTACCGCGCCGGCGATGAAGTCAGCCACGACGGCGTCGACCGCTATGCCGCCGCCGGCGATCGCGATCCCGGTCTGTCCGGTCGCGACGAACTCGGCGCGCTCGCCCATGCGCCGAAGGGCCGCGACGATCTCGAGGGATGCGGTCATCTTCCCCACCGCGGCATCAGAACCGACCGTGAGGACGATGCGCGCGGCTTCCCGACGAGCGCGATGGCCGCCGATCGGCAGGTCCGCGGGTGGCTCGCGCAGCTCGCGCACCTTCGCACCACCGCGCTTCGCCGCGGCGGCAAGCTCGGGATCGGCAAGGACCCGCTCGTGCAATCCGTTCCAGACCTCGACGCCACGCTCCAGCGCCCGCGCGAGCGCCGGTCGATAGCCGTCGGGGATGCGACCGCCGGCCGCGGCGGTGCCGATGAGGAGGACGGTCGCGCCGCGGGCGATCGCCTGGTCCACGTCCGCGATGACGGGCACGCCCCTCCCGACCCCGACGCATTCGGCCGCGTCCTTCCCCGCCCTCGTCGAGTCGACGACGGCGACCACCTCGAACGGCGCGTATCGCAAGACCCCGATAGCGGTCTTCGCGGTGGCCCGCGCGAACTGTCCCTCGGCGAGGATCGCGACCTTCATCGGCCGCCGAGGTCCCGCCCCTGACGCAAGAATCGTCCGTGACGCGCGCGCGTCGTCTCGCCGTTTTCGAGCGCGACGCCCCCGTTCACGAACACGTAGTCGATCCCGATCGGGTACCGGTGCGGATCGTCGTACGTCGCAGCGTCGATGACGCGGGCCGGGTCGAACACGACGAGGTCGGCCCATGCGCCCTCGCGCACGACGCCGCGGTCGCGGACCCGCGGGCGGGAGGCGGTCAGCGAGGTCATCTTGCGGACCGCATCCTCGAGGCGCAGCACCTTTTCGTCGCGCGCGTAGCGGCCGAGGACGCGGGGGAACGTACCGTACGAGCGGGGGTGCGGCTTGCCGAACGAGAGTGGACCGTAGGGCGCGTTGGCCCGTGAGTCGCTGCCGATGCAAATCCATTCCTTCGCCATCACGAAGCGGACGTCATCCTCGCTCATCGAGTGGTGAACGATGTCGACCGCGCCGTCGTGCTCGATCAGCGCGTCGCACGACCATTCGAGCGGATCGCGTCCCGCCTCATCGGCGAGCTGCTGCACGCTCTTTCCGGCCCACTCCGGGTGCAGACGGGCTCGCGCGATGACGATGCGGTCGAAGGCGCGCCCGGTCTCGACCTCTTCGTTCCGGATCCGCGCACGCACGGCGGGGTCGCGGAGGCGCTCGCACATCCGCGCGGTACCGCCCTCGTGAACCCAGTTCGGGATCGTCACCGCAAGGCCAGTCGATGACGCGGTGTAGGGGTACTGGTCCGCGGTGACGTCGACGCCGTCCGCGCGCGCGCGCTCGATCAACGCCGTCGACTCCTTGACCTTGCCCCAGTTCTTCTGTCCGGACGCCTTGTGATGCGAGAGCTCGACACGCACGCCGGAGCGGCGGCCGATCTCGAGGTTCTCCTCGACCGCATCGAGGAGCTTCGTCGATTCGTTGCGGATGTGGCTCGCGTAGAGGCCGCCCTTGTCCCGTACGACCTCGCAGAGCGCGGCGAGCTCGTCGGTGGTCCCGAAGGCGCTCGGCGGGTAGATGAGCCCTGACGCAAGCCCGATCGCGCCCTCATCCATCGACTTCGCCAAGAGTGCGCGCATTCGCGCGAGCTCCTCCCTGGTCGGCGCGCGGTCGTCCGCGCCCATGACGCATGACCGAAGCGTGCCGTGGCCCACGAACGAGCACACGTTGATCGCCGGCTTGACCTCGTCCACGGCGTCGGCGTACTCGCCGAAGGATGCCCACGTCCGCTGGACGTTGAGACGAGAGAGCTCCCGGTCGAGCTCGGCCTCGGCCAGACCGCTCACCGGCGCCGACGACCCACCGCAGTTCCCGCACACGACGAGCGTCACCCCCATGTGCAGCGCACTCTCGAGCGCGTCGTTGACGAACATCGCCTCGTCGGAGTGCGAGTGAATGTCGATGAACCCCGGGACGATGGCGCGACCGTCAGCATCGATGATCCGCGCTCCGTCCTTCGGTAGCTCGGGGCCGATCGCCGCGATGCGTCCGCCCGCGACCGCGACATCCGCGCGCGAGCCGGGCGCGCCCGTCCCGTCAATCACGGTCCCGCCGCGGATGAGCAGATCCGTCAAGAGCGCCGCCGCTCTCGTCCCTGTCCGCGTTCCTTCCGCTTAGCCACGACGAGCAGCTTTTGCGATCGCGCGTCCGCGGGATTCCCGTCGTAGTCGCCGTGGAGCGTCTCGATGTTGAACCCTGCCTCCGAGAAGAGCAGGTCGACTTCCCGGCGGTAGAGGTAATGCAGCGCCATCGTCCCACCGATCCGATGAACCGTTCCGTCATCGGCCGTCTCGTCGTGCCAGAAGCGCTGGGTCACGCCGTCAACGTTGGCGTGACTGGACGAAAACTTGCGAACGGCGCGGGCCGTTTCTGGATCCACGCGCTCCCACTCGTCGATGACGGCGCCATCGAAGCCGGCGATGATCGCGGGATCGGGCTGGAACACGTCGATCGCCACCCGACCCCGCGGCGCCATGTGCTCGCGCACTCGGGCCAGGCAGGCCCAGCGATCGTCCGCGTCGAGCATGAGGAACGAATTGAACGCGACGAAGATGAGCGCGAATGCCTCGTTGAACGAGAACGCGCGCATGTCGCCTTCGACCCACCGGACCTCGACGTTCGCTCGGCGCGCTCGACGTTCGGCGCGCTCGAGCATCGCGGCGGAGCGGTCGAGGCCGACGATGTGATGGCCGTCCTGCGCGATCGGGACGGTGATACGCCCGGTGCCACAACCGAGCTCCAGGATCGGACCGCCGGTGCGCCGCGCGAGCGCGCTGAACCATTCGACGTCGGGCCCGCCCTCGAGCGGCGCGATTCCGAGGTCGTAGAGAGCGGCGAGGCGTGCCGCCTCCGAGGGATCGCGCTCGGCGCCGAGCCAGTCACGCGATTCGGCCGTCGTGAACCTCCCTCGCGCGCTTGAGGAGCGCGGGCTCGCTGAGCACGTCGAGGGCCGTCATCGCGAGGGCCTTCGCGGCGAGGTGCATCGTCTCGAGCGCGCGTGGCGCACGCGCCGCCTCGGTGAACGCGATGGAATGCCCGGGCACCGGACCCTCGGTGATCGAAAGAAACGGATGGATCCCCGGGATCACCGTCGTCACGTTGCCCATATCGGTGGACCCGTGCGTGTCCGCGGGACGGCGCGCCTGCATCGTCCGTCCGAGCGTCCGGATGTTCTCGGCGAACGCCTCCCCGAGCGGACGGTTCGTGTTGACCGTCTCGCAGATCTCGCTCCACGCCGGGCGCAGCTCCGCGCCAGTCGCGAGCGCCGCGCCCTCGAAGCAGGCGAGGACCCGGCGCCGGAGATCAGCGAGGTACGTGTTATCCGGCGAGCGGACCATGAGGCGCGCGGCCGCCCGATCGGGAATGATGTTCGCGGCCTTTCCGCCGTCGGTGATGATCCCGTGGATCCGCGAGTCGCTGCGAACGAGGAGGCGAAGCGCCGACATCGCATTCCAACCGAGCATGAGGCCGTCGAGCGCGTTCACTCCGTCGTGCGGCTCGGCCGCGGCGTGCGCGGCCTTTCCCAAAAGCTCCACGTCGAGGTTGACCATCGCGAGCATGAGCGGGTCGATCTCGTCCCGGTCGCCGGGGTGAAACATGAGGGCCGCGTCCACGCCCTCGAACGCACCACCGTTCATGAGATGGACCTTGCCGTTGCCGCTCTCCTCGGCGGGGCAACCGATGACGCGCACGCGGCCGCGGACACCGTCGAGCGTGTCGCGAAGCGCGAGGAAGGCCCCGACCGCCGCCGTGCCCATGAGGTTGTGACCGCACCCATGCCCGATCCCCGGCAGGGCGTCGTACTCGCCAAGTATCGCGACGACCGGTCCACCCGAGCCGGTCTCGGCGACAAACGCCGTTTCGAGACCTCCGGCGCCGCGCTGGACCGTCACCTTCTCCGATTCGAGGTAATCCGCAAGCGATCCGGAGGCAAACCGCTCCTGGAACGCGAGCTCAGGCCGCGCGTGGATCTCGAGCGCGAGCCGATCGAGCGCTTTCGCGCGCGCGTCGACGCGCTCGCCGATCCGCTTCTTGCGCGCCGCGGTGTCCAAGTCGGTCTGAGGCTACCCCGAACGCGCCGTGGTCGATGACGCGCTGAGAACGATCTCGGCCAGGGCGAATCCGGCGAGAACGAACCCGCCCGTGATGATGGTGAGGCCGTCGATGGAGCGGAGCAGGCCGAGCGCCGCCACGAGAGCTCCGATCTCGACCCCCCGGCGAACCGCCGGGAAGCGACGCGGGTGTCGCGGGCGCGGACGCGCGAGCGTGGCGTCACGCTCTTCCACGGCAACGCCGACGAGTGCCACGGCGCAGCCGATGGCGATGGACGAGCCCCCGATCACCGCCGCCACCGCGAGCGGCTCGGTTGGATCGCGCGTCAGCAGGAGGAAGATCACCGCGGCGGCCGCGGCCAACGTCCCGAGAGCGAGCACCTGCCTGATCAGCTCTCTTCGGTCTCCCTGCGCGGCTCCATTCGCAGCGGAAGCGCGACCTGCTCTCCGCCCGCCGCGATCGGCGCTTGCGCGAGCGTCTCGATCGCGCTCGATGCGCGCGAGAGCGCGCGATCGGTCTCGTCGAACTTCTTTGTCGCGTTCTCGAGATGACGGCCGAGCTGATCGTGCAGCTCGACGAAGCGCTCGAACTCACGGCGTACCGCGGCCACGCCCTGCTGCAGCTCCCGCGTGCGCTCCTGCATCGCGAGCCCGCGCACGCCGAGCGCGACGACCTGCAAGTACGCGAGGAGCGTATTCGGAGACGCGGGGATGACCTTGCGCTCCGCACAGTACGCGCGCAGGTCGGGCTCCCCTTCCTCTTCGCGCAGCACGAGGTCGTAGTAGATCGACTCCGACGGTATGTACATGAGGGCGAAGTCGATCGTGCCATCCGCCGGCGAGACGTACCGGCCGACCGCGTCGACATGCCGCCGGACCTGCTGGAGGAAGGCGCGCTTCTTGGTGCGGCGCTCGGCCTCGTCGGCGGCGTTGGCGAGCGCGTTCCAGGTTTCATTGGGGAACTTCGCGTCGATCGGCACGATGCGACCCGCGTAGCGGACGATCGCGTCGACGCGCGAGCCGTCCTTGTACGTGTATTGCACCTCATAGGCGCCAGCCGGCAGCGCGTCGTGGAGGAGCCGCTCGAGAAGGAGCTCGCCGAATCCGCCGCGTGCTTTCGGCGCGCGGAGCAGGTCCTGCAGCGAGCCGATGTCCTTGGCAAGCTCCCCGATCCGCTGGCTCTGCTCGCCGAGGCTCCCCAGTTGCCGCGACAGATCGGTAAGCGTCCGGTGGGTCGTCCCGGCCTGGCTCGCCAGCTGCTGCTCGGTTGCGCCAAGAGAGCGGCTCAGGTCCGAACGAAGCTCTCCCACGGAGCGCGCGAGAAGCTCGACCTGTCCCTGCCATCCCTGTTGCGCGGCTTGCAGTTCCACGCGGAGGCCGTCGCGGAGCGCCGATCCGTCGTCGCGACGTAGTCGCGCGGTGATCACGACCACCGCGGCAATGGCGGCAAGTCCGACGACCAGCACGGCGACGGCGACGAGAATCGATCCGTCCACGCGGCGATTGTCGTTGGCCAGGGCCGTTAGCACAAGTGTTCGAAGCGGACATTCCGCGATCGCCGCGACGCCCGGACAGTCGGCTCGCGCACAGACGCGCTTGCCAGGTGCGGTACAACCACGCCCTCATGGAAGCGCTCGACAAGAAGACGACCGCGCTCTACTCGGCGGCCTCGATCGGCACCGGAGCGTTCTTCGCCTTCAACAACTTCATCCTGCCGACGATCCTCAAGAGCTTCGGCGCGCCCGACCTGCTCACCGGACTCCTCTCGAGTACCCGAAGCATTGAAGGAGTGATCGTCCAGCCCACCGTCGGTGCGATCTCCGACCGCATCTGGACGCCGTTGGGCCGACGCCGCCCCTTCATGCTCGTCGGGATCCCGCTCTCCGCGCTCTTCTTCCTCCTCGCCGGTTTCTACGTCCACACACTCCTCGGTCTCGCCATCGCGATCTTCCTCTTCTCGATCTTTTTCAACGCGGCCGTCGACCCGTACGCGGCCCTTCTGGCGGACATCGCTCCGGTCCGCGAGCGAGGTTTTCTCTCCGGAGTCTCGACCGGCGTGCAGGTGCTGGCTCAGGTCATCTTCCTCGTCATCATTTCCCGCGCCGCGGCCGCCGCCGGGGAGGTGCCTCTCTGGACGTACGCGCTCGTGGCCGCCGTGTTAGTCCTCTCGTTTGGCGCAACCATATTCGGCATCAGAGAACGCCGTGACGCGGTTGTCCACGCCGAACATCATTCCTTCCGCGAATACGTCGCGGCGATCGCCAGCCACACCCAGGCGATGCGCTATCTGCTGACGGGCTTCGTCTACCAATTCGGCATTAACGCGGTCGTCCCCTTTCTCACCCTTTTCCTCATCGAGGACATCCATCAGACGCAGGACATCGCCTTCGCTGTGGCCGGACTCACGATGTTCATCACCGCGATGTCGGCCTTCGTCTCGGGCAAACTCGCCGAGCGTTTCGGGAGCCGCGGCGTCCTCGCCGCCGGCTGGGGAGTCCTCGTCGTCGCGGCGATCGGCGGGACGCTCGTGACCGATCTTCCCCAGACGATCGTGGTGGTCGTCCTCGCCGGCATCGGCAACGGCGCCGCGACCGCGATGAGCTGGCCGCTCCTGACCGAGCTCATTCCGTCCGATGAGACCGGCGTGTTCGCCGGCCTCAAGGCCGCGGCCGACTCGGTCGCGATCCCGCTGTCGATCGTCGTCGCGGCCGAGCTCTTCCTCCCGCGTCTCGGCTACCGCGGCATCTTCGCCATGCTCGCGATCAACATCGCGATCGCCCTGATCCTGCTCCTGACGATCGTCCGCGTCCCCCGCCGCACGCCGCTCAACTCGGAGGCTGCCGCCGCCTGAGGCCCGTCCTTGCGCAGGGACGGAACCTCCGAAGCGGCGAGTTGTATGGAGGCTGAGTGGCGCAAGGGCCATGCAGCCACCGCTCGGAGGAACGCATGCGACGCATAAAGATCCTGGCGATCGGGACGCTCCTCACGCTCGGCGCGCTCGCCGGCACCGCCCTCGGCAAAGAGGGGGCCGTCACGAAGCTGGACGCGCTCCCGCCCGGAGGCCTTCACGCGGGGCAGATGATCCCCGTCGGCTTCATGATCCTCATGGACGGTGTCGAGCCGTACAAAGCCGACGTCGCCGAGATCGTCATCCGCAACGGGACCGGCAAGGTCCTCTCGTACCCGGCGACGCCGCAGGGGCCGGCGGGCCACTACGTCGCGAACGTCTACTTCCCCGCGGCTGGCAGCTACACCTGGCAGGCAACGCAGGGCACCTACTTCGCACCCTTTGACCTGGGGGCCATCACGGTGCTCGGGCCGGTCGTCGCGTCCGACACGCAGGCGACGCCGACCACTCTTCCGGCAACGAGCGATCCCATCTCGCAGGCGATCCCCTTCCTCGCTGGACTCATCGTCATCGGTGGGAGCGTGCGCCTCGCGCAGCTGCTGCGCAGCCACAGGCGGGTTTCCGCCGCGGCGTAGTGAACCGACGACGACAAAGGGAGTAGGGCATTCGTCCCTG
>DASPWX010000092.1:0-9160 GCA_035637615.1 Bathyarchaeia archaeon
CGCCCCGACCCCGCCCCCGACGCCGGCACCTACTCCCGCGCCGACGCCTGTGCCCACTCCCGATCCAACCGCAGCCCCCGACGCGTCTCCGACCCCGACGACCCAACCCGCTCCGACTCCGAGCGCGACGCCGCCCGTGACGGAGACGAGCACCGCGAGTCCCGACCCGGGTCTGGGAGCAGCGGTGTATCCGCAAGAGGTGAACGCCAACCAGCTCTGGTCGCAAGGAACGACCGGACGAGGCGTCACGGTCGCGGTCCTCGATTCGGGAGTCGCGGCCGATCCGGACCTGGTCAGTCCGACGAGCCGCATCCTCGCCTCGGTCAACTTCGCGGATCAACGGTCCGTGGCCGATCCGGGCGGTCACGGTACGCACGTCGCGGGAATCATCGCGGGAAACGGAACCCGCTCAGCCGGCGAGTTCGTCGGCGTCGCTCCTGAGGCCAACATCGTCGACGTCCGCGTATTGAGCAGCACCGGCAGTGGCCGCATTTCCTCGGTCGTTCGCGGAATCGAGTGGGTGCTGGCCCATCGCGCCGCCTACAACATCCGCGTCATGAATCTCTCATTCGGCGCGCCGGAGACCACGTCGTACCGCACCGATCCGATGGCGGCTGCCGTCGAGATCGCCTGGCGCCGTGGTCTGGTCGTCGTGGCCGCCGCAGGGAACAGTGGACCGGGACGTGACACCGTCGCCTCTCCGGGCATCGACCCCTATGTCATAACCGTCGGCGCCGCGGACGATCACGGAACGGTCACCACGCGCGACGACACGTTTGCGCCGTTCTCGTCCTGGGGCACGGCGGACTCGAACGCGAAGCCCGATCTCCTCGCCCCTGGACGGCGGATCGTCTCCATCCGGGTTCAGGGGAGCGCGATCGACACCCTTTTCCCGGACCACGTCGTGGTCGCGCATAACGGGTCGACCTACCTTCGCCTGAGCGGAACGTCCATGGCGACCCCCGTCGTCTCTGGCGCCGTCGCTCTCTTGCTCCAGGCACGGCCGAATCTCAGTCCTGACCAGGTCAAGGCGCTTGTCGTCGGTACGACGCAGCCCTTCGGGCAGGACACCGACACGGCCCTCCCCGATCCCGCGGCAGACGGCACAGGTCTGCTCGACGCACTCGCTGCCGTGCAGGGCCAGGCACGTGGCGGCACCACCGGCACGATCGGGACACTGTCCGGGACCACCCTGGGGACAAGCCTGGCGAACCGTGGGCTTCGGCCGGCGGACAGCTTCGCGCGCACGATGTTCCGCGTTCTCTACGGATCGCCGCTTCGGTGGAAGGACCCGATGCTCGGCGGCCTCGCGTGGGGATCCGTCAGCTGGGACAGCGTTGCGTGGGACAGCATCGCCTGGGACAACTACGGCTGGGACAGCATCGCGTGGGACAGCGTTGCGTGGGACAGCATCGCCTGGGACAACTACGACTGGGACAGCGTTGCGTGGGACAGCATTGCGTGGGACAGCGTGGCCTGGGACAGCATCGCGTGGGACAGCGTGGCCTGGGACAGCGTGGCCTGGGACAGCATCGCGTGGGACGCGTTCAAGTTCGACTGAGCCCCCGTTTCGGCGCGAGCGCCTGCGGAGTCATGCGCTAGGTCGGGCGGACCCTCTCGACGACCTCTTCGAGCGCTCGGCCGGCTCGCTCCAACGGTGAGAGGGGACGAACGCCGTCGTGGGCGCCGAACCATTCGAGGACTGAAGCGCCCCAGGTGAAGCCGCCGCCAAACGCGACGAGCAGAACTTTGTCTCCCTTGCGCAGGCGCCCTGTCGATTCGGCTTCGCAGAGCGCGATCGGGATCGAGGCGGCCGAGGTGTTGCCGTAACGCTGGATGTTCACGAAGACTTTCTCCGGCGGGAAGCGCAGGCGCTTCGCGACGCCGTCGATGATCCGCACATTCGCCTGATGCGGGATGAGGATGTCGATGTCCTCGAGCGTGAGGCCCGCCTCGGCGATCGCTTCCTCTGCCGCGTCGGCCATGGACTTCACCGCGAGCTTGAACACCTCGCCGCCTGCCATCGTGATGAAGTGTTGGCCGCGTTCGATCGTGTCGGCCGAGGCAGGGCGCTTGGATGCGCCGGCTTGGACCATCAGCATCTCGCCCTTCGAGCCGTCGCCGTGCAGTACCGTCGACTCGATCCCGACGGACGCGTTCGAGGCCTCGAGGACCACCGCACCCGCGCCGTCACCGAAGAGCACGCACGTGGTCCGGTCCTTCCAGTTGAGAAGCCGCGAGAGCCTTTCGGCACCGATGACGACCGCGTTCTGGATGGCGCCTGACACGATCATTCCCCGTGCGATCGCGAGAGCTGTGATGAAGCTCGTGCACGCCGCCTCGACATCGAACGCGCCCGCTCTCGTCGCCCCGATCTCGGTCTGCACCAGGCAGGCCGTGGCGGGAAACAGATAGTCGGGCGAGCAGGTGCCGACGATCACGAGCTGGACGTCCTGCGGGCGGAGGTGCGCCTTCTCGAGCGCGGCGCGCGCCGCGCGCGATGACATGAACGAGTTCGTTTCCTCGTCGGACGCGATGCGGCGCTCCTTGATGCCGGTCCGGCTGGTGATCCACTCGTCGGACGTATCGACGATGCGCTCAAGCTCGGCGTTGGTCATAACGCGCGAAGGTGCATAGAAACCCCAGCCGGTGATGAGCGCGTTCTTCGCCATTAGGAGCGGTCGGGCTCGGTCTTCACCTTGTCACGTCGGGCGAAGAGCGTGCGCACGTCGCCCTGATAGCTGTCGAGGAACTCATGCGCATCGATGACCTCGTCGGCGGTGACCGCAGGCCGGCGAGGCCGCTCGGGTTCTTCCTTGACCGGGCTCACAGCCGCGCGCTGCTCGTCGACCACGACGAGGAGCTTGAACGCGGTCTGACATTTCGCGCACGTGACGCGGACGATCCACGCGGACTCGAGCTTGCCGAGCACGCGGATGTCGGAGCCCGAGTGATTGGCTCCGCAGACGCTGCACTTGTATTCCTTCGCTTGGTCGCGGAGGAATCTCAGGATGTTCACGCTGGTCCGAGCATAGCCGGTCCATTCAAATACAGACCCGTCCGCCAGGCGAGGAACGCGTATTGATCGGCGAGATCGTCCACTTGCTTGTCGAGCGGCTTGCCGATGCCATGCCCGGCGTCGCGATCCACGCGCAGGAGCACGACGGACTCGGGATCCTCGCTCTGCGCTTGGAGCAGCGCGGCCATCTTTCGGGCGTGCATCGGGTCCACCCGGCTATCCCCTTCGGCGGTCGTGAAGAGCACCGGCGGATACCGGACTCCCGCGCGCACGTTGTGATACGGCGAGTACTTGCGGAGCCACTCGGCTTGCTCGGGATCCTCGGCGGATCCGTACTCGGCGATCCAGAACCGCGCGATCCGGAAGTTCTGGTACCGAAGCATGTCGAGCAGCGGTACGGCGCAGTACACCGCGGCGAAAAGGTCCGGACGCTGCGTCAGCGCCGCCCCCACAAGCAGACCGCCGTTCGATCCGCCGGAGACCGCGAGGTTCCGCGAGCTCGTCCATCCCCGCGCGATGAGCGCCTCGGCGGCAGCGTGAAAGTCGTCGAACACGTTCTGCTTCTTACCGAGCATCCCGGCACGGTGCCAGCTCTCGCCGTACTCGCCGCCGCCACGCAGGTTCGGGAGCGCGAAGAGGCCGCCTGCCTCGACCCACCCCGCCGCGCCCGGAAAGTACGCGGGCGTACGCGAGATGTTGAACCCGCCGTATCCCGTGAGGAGCGTCGGCACCGCGCCGGTCGGCTTCACGTCTTTGCGGTGCACGAGGAACATCGTGATCGGCGTGCCATCCCGAGATGGGTACGTCGTCTGCTCCACCGCGACGTTCGCGACATCGAGGCCCTGGGGCATCGCGAGGCGCGCGACCTCGCGTACCTGGCCGGTGCGCGCGTCGGCGACGAACGCGATCGGCGGCTGCGTGAACGATTGGAACGTGTAGCCGACGCGATCGCCGACGCGATCGCCGTCGACCATCTCGAGGGCGCCGAGGGATGGCAGCCCGATCTCGCGCTCGTCCGCGCCGCGCAGGTCGTAGGTCTCTAGACGTGACGTCGCGCGGACCAGCCGCAGCACGGCGATTCGGTCGCGCGTGCGATCGAAGCTCTGGATCACATCCGGGCCTTCGGGAATGACCGTCGCCCAGTGACCGTCGGCGGGCTCATCGCACCGCGCCGCGACGATCCGGTAGTTGGGCGCATCGAGATTGGTGCGGAGCCATACGCGATCATCGAGTACGAAGCCTTCGGCGATCGCGTCCTGGCCTTCCATGACCGTCGCGGGTCCCCGGTCGCGATGCTCGCGATCCAGCAGGAAGAGATCGCTACTGGCCCAGCCCTTGAACGCGACGAGCAGCACCCACCGTCCGTCCGGCGACGTCGAGACGCCGAGGATGTCCTCCTTCGGCCGGCCGTCCCCGAAGACGAGCTCGTCTTCCGCCGGATCGTCGCCGAGTCGGTGGAAGCGGACGCGGCGGTAGTAGTTCTCGTCCCCGGGAGCGACCGAACCGGGGGCCGGATGCACCGTGTAGTAGAAGCCGCCCTCGACCCACGCGACCGTGCTTCGCTGGGTGTGCGGGATCCGGTCCGGCAGCGCCGTGCCGCTCGCGGTCTCGATCACGAAGAGCGTCGACATCTCGTCGCCGCCGCGCGACAGCCCGTAGGCGACGTATCGCGCGTCCGCCGAGGGGTAATACCAGTCGAGGGTGGTCAGGCCCGCCGGGTCGAGCGCGTTCGGATCGACGATCGCGCGGTCGCGCGCGTCGATCGAGTCGCGGACGTAGAGCACGGACTGTTTCTGCTCCCCCTCCCGGCGTGTGTGAAAGATGCGGCCCCCGATCGGCCGCGGCGTGGAGAGCAGGCCGACCGAGAGAAGCTCCCGAAGCCGACCCGCGACAGCGGCACGCTGCGGCAGCGCGTCGAGGATCCCGCGCGTGCGCATGTTTTGCTCGTCGGTCCAAGCGCCGACGCGGTCGGATGCATCCGACTCGAGCCAACGGTACGGATCGGCGATCTTCGCGCCGTGCACGTCGTCGACGATGCTGTCGCGGGCGGTGTGCGGCGCGGGCGGAAAGGGCACGCGTCTAGGTTATCGAGAAGCTATCAGACCGGTCGAAGGTAATTGATCGAGGCGGGCGTGAGGTGATAACCCATCGTCTGGTTGAGGTGCAGGATCGGCGCGTTCGCCTCGTCGTTGCCGGTGCGCACGCGATCGACCCCGAGGCCGATCGCCTGCGCGAGCGTTTCGCATTTGAGAGCGCGCGCGATGCCGCGACCGCGAACCGACCGAGCGGTCGCCGTCCACTCCGTCCCGACGATCCCGCGCACCGGCGGATAGCCGAGAACCGACAGGCCGACCACGTCATCACCGATGCGCGCGATCCAAAAACGATCACGATGGATCTCGGGCGCGCGGGTCCAGCGGACATAGCTCTCCATCGCTTCGGGGATGCGGGGCATGGTGGTCGGCACGTCCTCGCCGGCTTCCTCCGACAGGCGCCAGATTTTCTTGATGACGTCAGGGTCGCGATCGTCGGCGAGCGTGAGGAGCTTCACGCCTTCCGCATCCATCCGCGCACGGGACTCGGCGGTCAGCGCAAGCAACCGCTCGCGGTTCGCGACAACATCGAGCTCCCAGCGTTTCTGACGACGATCCTCCTTGTAGCCCCGCGCGAGGATCGCGTCGATCCGCAGCGCGTCGTCCTCCTCCGCCCGAACACGAATGGTCCGCGCGCCGTCAGCACGCAAGCGCTCCTCCATCGCGGCGAGGAACGCCCTCAAGAGGTCACCGGTCCGCTCGGCCGGCATGAGGTCCCCCCAGATCGAGGCATAGCGTTCCGGCTGCGCGTCCCAGCGGGCGTGGTCGATGTGCGCGAAGCCGATCGGCCGGTCGCCGCGCAGCACGATGAGCCGGGCGATCTCCATGGACTCATCCGGCTGCGACCACCAGTACCGTAGCGAGATCGGATCCCAGGGCGATCGGGGGAAGAGCGCCGTCATGACATCGGCCGCGAACGGAGCGTCGTCGGGCGTGGCCGGCCGGAACGTGAGTTCCTGAGCGATGGTTCGCGCCATCTACCCGCTCCGCTTGAGGCGGCCGGTGCGCTTCGCGTGCCGCTCCGCCCAGAGGAACACGCGGATCCCGAGCGGGATAGAGATCAAGCCAACGAGGAGTGCCGGCCACAGGTTCGGCCATACCGCCGCGAGATCCGCGCCATCGAGGAGCGCGTCGCGCATGCCGCGAATCACGTACGTCGCCGGCGAGATGAACGACAGAATCTGCATCCAGCCCGGCAGGATCGTGGTCGGGTAGTACACACCGGACACGAGGAGCACGACGGCCTGGACGATGTAGGCCATCTGCAGACCCTTCTCGGTCCAGAGGAGCGGGAAAACCGCGGACGCGATCGCGAGCCCCACGAAGGCGACCGCCCCAACCAGTAAGAGCACGATCGCGGCGAGCGCGTTGGCGTGGGACAGATCGACCGGTACAAAAAACGCGACCGCGGCGAGGATCGCGACGCTGAATCCGAGCGCGCGGACAAGAGTGGCTCCGCACATGCCGAGCAGGTGCGTGACGCGCGGCACCGGCGCCATGAACGTGTACTCGATCGTCCCCTCCCAGCGCTCCCAGGCGATGGTCTCCGCCATCTGCTCGAAGATGAGACCAAGGAACCGCCAGGTGATCGTCCCGACGAGCAGGTACAGCACGAGGCGCGACACGGCGGCCGGGTCGCTCGATCCGCCCGCGATCGTCGGAGCGGCGAGGCCGATATACGCGACGGAGAGGCTCGTCACGATCCCGTAGACGAGCCACACGATCTCCCAGGCCCAGTAACGCTTCGACAGCGCGATCTCGCGCTCGACGAACGCGTAGGCGAGGCCGAGCTGAGCGCCGACGTCCGCGATCACGTCGGCCGCTCAGCGTCGTTTGCGTCGGCGTCGTCGAGGCGGCGCCCGGTGAGGGTCATGAAGACGTCCTCGAGGGTTCCGCCCCCGTGGCGCGCCGCGAGCTCCGCGGGTGTGCCCTCGGCGACCAGGCGGCCCTGGTGGAGGATCCCGATCCGATCCGCGAGCCTCGCGGCCTCATCGAGGTCGTGCGTCGTCAGCAGGATGGTCGCGTCGTGCTCGTCGCGCAGATCGCGGACGAACGTCTGCACCTCCCGCTTGCTCCGGATGTCGAGCCCGGTCGTGGGCTCGTCGAGAAGCAGCAGCATCGGTGTGGTGAGGAACGCACGGGCGATCGCGACCTTCTGCTGCATCCCGCGCGAGAGCTTCTCGAGGGGCTCCTTCATCCGAGCGTCCTCGATCCCGAGCCGGCGGAGGATCGAGATGACTTTCGGGCGCGACTCATCGGGCGCGACGCCGTAGAGGCGACCCGCGTAGACAAGGTTCTCCATCGCCGAGAGCTTCTTGAAGAACGAAGCCTCCACCGACACGCGGTTGATGAGGCGCTTCACGGCGAGCTCGTCCCGATCGATGTCCAGCCCGAAGACGCTCACCGTGCCCGCGTCGGGCGTGAGAAGCGTCGAGAAGAGCCGGATGAGCGTCGACTTCCCGGAGCCGTTCGCCCCGAGCAGGCCGTAGATCTCACCGCGCCAGACCGAGAGGCTGACGCAATCGACGGCGCGGACCGTCATGCCACCGCCGGGCATCACCCGTGTTGGCCGGAACGCCTTGCTGACCTCAAAGGCTGCGAGGGCCGCCGTCTTCATTTCGGTTCGTATTCGTTCGCGTAGCCGGATGGCCATTACTTTCACTACTCCAAACAAAACAAAAGACCGTGGGCTACTGCCCACGGTCCGAGCGGCCTCGCGAAACGCTGGGTCTAGGCCATCCGGTAAGTGGGCAGGCTGCGCCGACGACCGGCGAGCGCGCCGGAGCCGGTGCGATTGCGGATGAAGCTCAGCACTGCGCCACTTCCTTTCGTTAGATCCACGCCGCCAGCGTGGCCACGGGACGATACCAAGCGCACGCTCGTCGCGTCAATGACTTCCGCCTCGAGCGACGAGCGTGCGCGAAATACCTAAAGCGCGACTCTTCGCCCCGAGATGAGCTGCACAAGTAGCACGATGAGCGCGATGACGAGGAGCAGGTGAACAAGGGGCCCCAGGGCGAGGAACCCACCGAGCGCCCAAAGGATCAACAGGATGACGATGATCGTCCAGAGCATTCGCCAGTACCTCCTTCCGACGGTCTCGACGAGGAGGCACGCAAGCACCGTGCCACTGCCGTCCGGTCGGCTGCACGTCCGCTCGGCTAACGAAAGACGCCCCGTTTTTTCCGGGGCGTCCTTCGGCTGCGGTGAGAGATCGCGTTACGCCTTGGTGAGTTGTCCTCGGATCACGCCACCACCGTGAGCGGTGGAGTGGAAGTTCACGTAATAGCCGGCGGGGTTCGCCATGATCGCCGTGATCAGCGCAGCGTCCCATGCCGGTGGGCCGGCGGGAGTGGCCGTCCTCGAGAACGTGACGCCGCCGCCACTGAGGGTGAGGTCGCCGGCCGCGAGACCGGTGCTGATCTTCACACCTCCGTTGACGCCCGCGGCGCCTTCGTGGATGTGGCCGATGTTGATCGCGGTCGTCGCCGGGCAACCGGTGATCGTTACGTCGAACTTCACAGACGTGGGATTCAAAGTGACGGTCGCGGTACCGGCGCAGCTTGCCTCGGCGTCAGCGATCGCCGGGACCTCGTTCGAGGACTTGAGCTCGGCCTTGAAAACGTTCGCCACCGTCGGTACCGGGGTCGGCGAGGCTGTCGGCGTCGGGGTCGACACGGCTGCCGTTCCGCCGCAGGCGGCGACCAGGATCGCCGCGGCCGCGATGCCAGCAAATACGCGCATATTCCAATCCTCCTTAGGGGTCCAAGGTCTATACGGGCGGCCGCACTCTTCGGATGACGAGGCCGAGCAGGCCTATAAGCACGGATTCTGTCGAGGACGGTCATCCCTCTCGAGCGGAGGTCACCCTCCGCCTCTAGCGGCCTACCCGGGAACGGCGCGGGCGACGCCATAGTCCCCTTACGCGGCCTTGCTCCAGGTAGCGCTTGCCCGTTTCACCCCGCTTGCGCGGGTTCGTCACTGTGGCGCTGGCCTCGCCTCGCGGCGGAGGGGCGTTACCCCTTACCTTGCCCTGTGGAGTCCGGAC
>DASPWX010000093.1:0-10395 GCA_035637615.1 Bathyarchaeia archaeon
TGCGGCTATACGCTCGGCCTGGGTGTGGCTGCCCTCCAGACGTTCGGCGGACGGGCGCCACTCGACCCAACACCGCTCGCCGTGACCGGCGCGGCGGCGGCGATCGCCATGCTCGCGTTCGCGTATGCAGCGGCGCTACGCGCGGAACCGGCGGCGTTCCGCTGGAGCGCGCCCCCGAACTAGACTCGCGTCAATGCAGGCCGTCGTCATGGCGGGTGGCGAGGGGAGTCGTCTCCGCCCGCTGACGATCAATCGTCCCAAGCCGATGGTACCCATCGTCGACAAGCCGTGTCTCGGGCACATCTTCGAGCTCCTGAAGCGCCACGGCATCGAGGACTCGTTCGTCACGCTGCAGTACCTCGCCTCGGTCATCCAGGACAGCTACGGCGACGGCGGCGCCGTCGGGATGCGCCTCCGGTACAGCGTTGAGGAGACCCCGCTCGGCACCGGCGGCTCGGTTCGTCAGCTCGCCGCGGATCTCGACGGTACGTTCCTCGTCATCTCCGGCGACGCGCTCACCGACATCGACCTGTCAAAGGTCATCGCGTTCCACCGCGAGCGCAACGCGGCGGTGACCCTGACGCTCGTCCATGTGCCGAACCCGCTTGAATACGGTGTCGTGATCACCGGGGAGGACGGCCGGATCGCGAAATTCCTCGAGAAACCATCCTGGGGCGAAGTTTTCAGCGACACGATCAATACCGGCATCTACGTCATCGAGCCGCGGGTCCTCGAGCGTTTCGGCCTCGGCGAGGTCTTCGACTTCAGCAAGGACCTTTTCCCGCGTCTCCTCGCGGAGGGCGAGCCCCTCTTCGGGTACATCGCCGAGGGCTACTGGACCGACGTCGGCTCGATCGCCGAGTACGCGCGAGCGAATGCCGATCTTCTCCGCGGGAAGGTGAAGTGCGATGATCTCGCGCACGAGCTCATGCCGGGCGTGTGGACCGCAGGCGACGTGGACATCAACGAGTCAGCCAAGCTCACCGGCCCCATCTTCCTCGGCGAAGGCGTGAAGATCGGGCCGCATGCCGAGATCATCGGTCCGACCGTGCTGCGCGACTACGTCTCGGTCGACGTCGGCGCGGTCATCGACAGCTCGATCGTCTGGCGGAACACCTATATCGGCGAGCGATCCGAGCTGCACGGCGCGCTCGTCGGCAGGCAATGCGCGCTGAAGTCCCGCGTCATCCTCGAGGAAGGCAGCGTCATTGGCGACCACACGATCGTCGGCGACCACGCGCGCGTTCGTGCGCAGGTGAAGGTCTGGCCAGACAAGCAGATCGAGTCGGGCGCCGTTATCGGCTCGAGCCTCATTTGGGGCGCCCAAGGGAGGCGCGCGCTCTTCGGCCGCTTCGGGGTCACCGGCATCGTCAACATCGACCTGACTCCCGAATTCGTGGCGCGGCTCGGGGCGGCGTACGCGTCGACGCTGAAGCTGGGAGCGACCATCACGATGAACCGCGACCAGCATCGGTCGAGCCGAATGCTGAAACGCGGGCTCATGAGTGGCATCGTCAGCGCCGGCGTCCACGTCGCCGACCTTTCGCAGGCACCGCTTCCGATCGGACGCTTCCACACCCGGCGCCTCGGCGCGGCGGGAGGGGTCCACGTCCGCGTCTCGCCGTTCGACGTGCGCGTCTGCGACGTGAAGTTCTTCGACCGCCAGGCGCTGGACATGGACAAGGCGCAGGAGCGCAAGGTCGAGACGGTCTTCTTCCGCGAGGACCTCCGCCGCGTTTCGTACGAGGACGTCGGACGGATCTTCGAATCGCAGCGCGTCGGCGAGGCCTACAGCGAGGCGTTCCTGGCCGAGGTGGCGCGGAGAAAAGAGATCGAGGAGGCGAGTCCGAAGATCGTCGTCAACTACTCCCACGGCACGCCCGCGCAGTTCCTTCCGCAGCTCCTGAACGCCCTCGGCGTCGAGGCTGTCGCGGTGAACGGAGTCGTGTCCGAGAACATCGGGTCGCGCTCGTTCGAGGAGTTCCAGGAGGAGCAGCGACAGCTCGCGGTCCTCGTGCCCGCGCTCGGAGCGTCGCTCGGCGTGATCATCGACGCGGGCGGGGAGAAGATCTTCGTCGTCGACGACCGCGGTCGCGTGATCAACGCGATGCATTTTCTGGCCGCCTTCGTCGCGCTGACCGTCCAGCAGGCGCCCGGGGTCGTCGCGGTACCGGTCTACGCGCCATCGTCGATCGAGCAGATCGTGGCCGCGCACGGCGGCCGGGTCCAGCGGGTCCGCGCATCGGCCGAGGCGCAGATGAGACTGGCGGCGCGCGAGCATCCGCTTTTGGTGGGCGACGGCGATGGCGGATTCATCTTCCCGCGCTTTCATCCCTCCTTTGATGGCCTTTTCGCGACGGTGCGGCTGCTCGAGCTGCTCATAACGGCGAAGAGGACGCTCAGCGAGGTCATCGACGAGACCCCGCCCGTCCATGTCGCGCGTCTGCAGGTGGTCTGTCCGTGGGAGCAGAAGGGTCGCGTCATGCGGATGCTCGCGCAGGACCCGGCGACGGAGCGCACCCGTCAGATCGATGGCGTGAAGCACCAGAACGACGGCGAGTGGATCCTCGTGCTGCCGGACGCCGACCGGCCTCTGTTCAACGTGTACGCCGAGGCCAAGGACGACGACCGCGCGTGGATGCTCGTCCACGAGTACGCCGACAAGCTCGAGCGGATGCGCGCCCCTTGAGCATCCGGATAGCGATCGCGCAATGCGCCCCGGCGCTCGGCGCGGTGAAACGAAACCTGGATATGCACATGAGCTGGATCGCCCGCGCGAAGGCGGCCGGCGCCCGTCTGGTGATCTTCCCAGAGCTGTCGTTGACCGGGTATTACCTCAAGGATCTCGCCGCCGATGTTGCGTGCGCCGCGGACGACCCGCAGCTCGCCCCGATCGCCAAGGCGTCGGTCGACCTCGACATCAGCGCCGGATTCGTCGAGCGCTCGGCCGATGCGAAGCTGCACATCGCGCAAGGCCACTGGTCGGGGGGCAAGCTCGTCCACGTGCACCGGAAGGTCTACCTCCCGACCTACGGGATCTTCGACGACGGGCGCTACTTCGGGCCGGGCGATCGCTTCGACACGTACCGCTGGGCCGGCGGTACGACCGGCGTCGCGATCTGCGAGGACCTGTGGCACGTCTCGACGCCGTACCTGTACGCGGCGGCCGGGGCCACGATCGTGCTCGCTCCGTCGGCGAGCCCGGGCCGCGGCGTCGCCGAGGGCGGCGACCTCGGCACCGCCGAATCGTGCCGGCTCATGGACCGGTTCTATGCGTCGTATCTCACCGTGTATGTCGTCTATGTGAATCGCGTCGGTCACGAGGATGGCATCGCGTTCTGGGGCGGATCGGAGATCGTGGCGCCCGACGGGACTGTGGCCGCGCGCGCCCCCGAGTTCGACGAGCATCTCCTCGTCGGGGAGATCGACCCCGAGCTCGTCGCTCGCGAGCGTGCGCGCAACCCACTGCTCCGCGACGAGCGGGAGGACATCGTTCTTCGGAACATCGCCGGTCGTCTCGGGCTGCCGTTCGACCGCCGTGACTAGTGCCTTCGCGCGGACGGGGGTCATCCGGCCGGATCCGAAGGATCCTTCTCCACTCCGGATCGACGAGGTCCTCGTGCGCAAGATGCTTGTCCTCTTCATGCGCGACGAGATCGCGAAGGCGCGCCTGCGGCGTGCCGTCGTCGGAGTCTCGGGCGGCGTGGATAGCGCGGTCACGGTCGCACTCGCCGCCGAAGCGCTCGGTCCGGAGAACGTGCTCGGATTGTTCACGCCCTACCGCACCTCCTCCGTGGAGTCGCGCGACCACGCAGAGCAGCTCTCGCGGAAATTCGGGTTCGCGCTGGAAGAGGTGCCGATCACCGAGCAGGTGGACGCGTATTTCCGTTCTCGCAAGGACAAGGTCGACAAGGTGCGCATCGGCAACAAGATGGCGCGCGAGCGGAAGAGCATCGAGTACGACCGCTCGTGGCCCGACGGGATCGTCCTCGGCACGAGCAACAAGACGGAGCTCCTGCTGGGATACGGCACGCAGTTCGGCGACATGGCCTGCGGCATCAATCCGGTCGGCGACCTGTACAAGACGCAGCTTCGCGAGCTCGCGCTCTCGATCGGCATCCCTGAAGCGATCGTGCGCAAGCCTCCCACGGCCGAGCTCTGGGAGGGGCAGACCGACGAAGGCGAGCTCGGCTTCACCTACGCCGACGCCGACCTCGTCCTGTATCACATGGTCGATCGGCGCTTGCGACCCGCAGAGCTCGTAGAACACGGTTTCGACGCTCAGCTGGTCACACGCATCCGCGAGCTCGTCCGCCGCAACCACTACAAGCGCGTCATGCCGCTCATCGCGAAGCTCAGCCTCCGCACCATCGGCCACGACTTCCTCTATCCGCGCGACTGGGAAGCCGACTGACCTCGACGTCGAGCGGCGCGGGATCGACCGAAACCCTCTCTACGCGGCGGTCTCCCCAGCCCCCTGGGGCCGGGGACCCCTCCGCCGCGCGGGGGCCCTCGGTCGATCCCGCACCCCTCCGCGTCGGGCTCGGCTATTCCTTCGCGCTGACAGCGGCCGCGTTCTTTGGTGTCGGAGGGATCATCGCGAAGGCTGCATTCAACTCCGGTGTTCAGCCGTCGATCCTCGCGGAATGGCGTGTCCTGTTCGCGTTTCTCGTGTTCATCTCGATCTTTGCGGCCCTGCGCTTTGATTTGCGGGTTCTCCGCGCCGACTTGCCGTTGTTCGCGATCTTCGGCGTGGTTGGCCTCGCGGGGGTTTCGCTCATCTATTACGAGGCGATCAAACGCATTCCGGTCGGGGTCGCGCTCGTCATCGAGTACACCGGGCCGGTCCTGCTGTTGATCTACGCGCGGTTTCGCGGCCGGGCGGTCGGCAGGCGCCTGTGGGTCGCGGCGGCGCTCGCCGTGGTCGGGTGCTTCTTCGCGGCGGGGGCATATGACGCGCGACTGCGCGAGCTGAACGCCCTCGGCCTCGCGTTGGCCGCGATGGATGCCTTCATCTTCGCCCTGTATTTCGCGCTGGGCGAACGCCTCGGCAGGACCTACGGCACCCCAACGCTTCTCGTATGGGGCTTTGGGTTCGCGCTGGTCGGATGGAGCGTCGTGCATCCCCCGTGGCTCCTGCCGTGGGGCGAGACGACCGCGGAGGGTTACGTGCAGATCGCGGCGGTGGTGGTGATTGCGACGGTCATCCCGTTCGCGCTCACGCTTGCCGCGGTGCGGCTCATCCCCGCCGCGCGCGTTGGCCTCGCGGCGACTCTCGAGCCGGTCGTCGCCGCGATCGCCGCGTGGATCGCGCTCGGCGAACACCTCGACCCGCTGCAGATCGCCGGCGGGGTCGTCGTGCTGGTCGGGATCGCGATCGCCCAGTCACTCCGGCCGACTGCGATGAGCGTCTAGGGTTCAAAGGCCCCAGGACGAGACGCGCTCGATGTGGAGCGCGATCGCCTCGTCGAACTCGTAGTCCCGGTATTGCTTGTACTTCTTCTTGAGCAGCCGCACCGCCCGATCGAGCTCCGGCCCACGCCGAACCATTCGTGCACGAGCGTGCGCGACGAGTCCGCGGAGCCGCCCCCAGTTTTCGAAGTAGTCGTCACACGCGAGCGACGCGACCGGGCGCTTCCTCAAGTTCTGAGCCGTCCGGCCCTCCGTGGCGATGTACGCGGTGCGCCGCGCGGCATCGAACGCATGGCAGAGCGGTGCCACGTGCGGCGTGCCTCTCCCATCCGCCGAAGCCACCCTGCACACGCGCGCGCGATCGAGATAGCGCTTTTCCTTCTGCGAGAGACGGGTACGCATGGTGTCCCCCTTGGCGGTTTAGGGAACGAGTCGAAGAACCCGACGCACGGTCTCGGTGACGAACCCATAGACCAGGTGAGAGGAGAGCGCGTAAGCGTGCGTCGATGGCGGGTACGCGGAGGGTCTTTTCGAGAGGCCGATCGCCGGTACGGCCGTGTTGTCGGCGACCCACCAGAGGACCGCGCCGAAGAGCAACCCGTTGCCGGCGCGGGCGAACGGCAGCATCTCCGCGACTGCGCCGTAGATGGCGCCCGACAGCATGCCCATTCCGTAATGGACCGCCTCTCCAGCCACCGGCTTGATCTCCTCCGGGAGTTCCGCGTGAAAGACGGTCTCGGTGACGCGCTCGGCAGCCTTGACGGTCGTCGGCTCGTCCTTCGCCGCCCTCGCGATCTCCTTCGGCCGGGCGCGCTTCGCCGTGTCGGCCCAGAGCGCCTGGAACTGTTCCATGGCATACGCCCCCACGAGGCCGGCGATCGCGCCGGCGAGGGCGCCGCGCAAGATTCGCATCGGAGCCGTCCCTGCAAGAATCGAGCGTGGGAGGTGCGCGTTGATCCAGCAGCTTCGGATATACGAGATCTTCGAACGTAACAAGGCTGCCTTCCACGCTCGATTCCGCGACCACGCGATGCGGATCATGCGGAAATACGGCTTCGAGTTTCTCGCGCTCTGGGAAGCCAAGGCCGATCGGCGCACCGAGTTCGTGTATCTCCTCAGCTGGCCGGACGAAGCGAGCAAGGAAGCCGCCTGGCGCGATTTTTTGGCCGACGCGGAGTGGAAGGAGATAAAGCGCGTCACAAACGCTGAACATGGCGACCTGGTCGGCGAGATCGACGATCGCGTGCTCACGCCGGCGGCGTACTCACCGCGCCCGTTCGCGTCGTCGACGCGATGAGCGTCTTTACGCCCGCCGAGATCGCTTATCTGGGAGGCCAGCGCCTCGGAAGGATCGCGACGGTCGGACCCACCGGCCAGCCTCACGCGGTGCCGGTCGGATTTCGCTACAACGAGGCCGAGGACACGATCGACATCGGCGGTCACGGCTTCGCGAAGAGCAAGAAGTTCCGCGACGCAGCGGGGAACCCACGTGTCGCGTTCGTCGTCGACGATCTCGCGTCCGTCTCGCCCTGGCGGCCGCGGGGTATCGAAGTCCGCGGCCTCGCCGAGGTGCTCGACTCCGGCGGTGAAGCGTTCGGTCGCGGGTACGACCCGCAGATCTTCCGCGTTCGTCCCAGGCGCATCGTGAGCTGGGGCCTCGAGGGCGAACGTCGGAGCGTCACGGTCCGGCCATAGGCAAGCTCTACCTCGTCGCGACGCCGATCGGGAACCTCGAGGACGTCTCGCTGCGCGCGCTCCGGATCCTGCAGGAGGTGCACATGGTCGCGTGCGAAGACACGCGGCATACCCAGATCCTGCTGCGCAAGCACGAGATACGCGCGAAGCATCTGACCAGCTACACCGATTTCAACCATCGCCGGAAAGCGGCCGAGCTCGTTGGGCAGATGGACCGCGGATGGGATGTCGCGCTCGTGACTGACGCCGGAACGCCCGGCCTGTCGGATCCCGGTGAGCAGCTCGTTGCCGCGGCGATCGCGGCCGGTCACGAGGTCGTACCGGTCCCGGGCCCCGCGGCGGCGATCGCGGCGCTCGTCGCGTCCGGGCTGCCGACGCGCGAATTCACGTTCGTAGGATTCCCAGAAAAGAAGAGCGGCGCGCGCCGCCGCGAGCTCACGGAGCTTCTCGGGCCCGGCCGCACGCTCGTCCTCTACGAGAGTCCGTTTCGCGTCGGCGATCTGCTCGCCGACCTTGCCGCGGTCGCGCCGGATGCGAGAGTCGCGGTCGCGCGTGAGATGACGAAGCTGCACGAGGAGATCGTTCGCGGGTCGGCGTCGGAGCTCGCCGCACACTATGCTTCCGAGCGCCCGAAAGGCGAGATCACGGTGGTCGTGGCGCCGGCCAAGAACGCGGGGGAGCAGTTGCGTGAGGAGCGGGAGCCAGGATCAGAGCGTTGACGTCCTCGTAGAGATCCCTCGAGGCTCACGCACCAAATACGAGCTTGATCAGAAGACCGGACGCATCCGGCTCGATCGCGTCCTGTTCTCGTCGGTGCACTACCCGGCCGATTACGGCTTCGTCATGGATACCGTCGGTGGTGACGGTGACCCGCTGGACGCGCTCATCGTCGTGGAGGAGCCCACCTTCCCCGGGTGCGTCGTGCCGTCACGTCCCATCGGCACGCTCCTCATGCGCGACGAGCACGGCGACGACGAGAAGATACTCGGCGTACCGGTTGGGGATCCGCGCTTCGACGAGGTCAGAGGGCTCGGCGATCTCGGAAAGCACTGGCTCCGCGAGATCGAGACCTTCTTCGCGACCTACAAGGAGCTCGAGAGCAACAAGTCGGCCGATGTCAAAGGGTGGCACGACGCCGACGTCGCCTGGAAGCTCATCGGCGAGGCGCGCGCGCGTGCACGGCGGACCTCGTGAAGCGCGAGTACCGCAAATGGTGGAGTCCCGCTCTCGGTCGCGAAATGGAGTTGCTCGTCTTTGGCGATCGTGGCGCTCCGGTCCTCGTGTTTCCCACCTCGATGGGCCGCTTCTATCAATGGGAGGACTTCGGCCTTGTCGCGCACATGGCGCCGCGGATCGACGCGGGCTGGCTCCAGCTCTGGTGCGTGGATTCGATCGACGGCGAGTCTTTCTACAACAAAGCGGCCGCGCCGCAGGACCGTGCCCGGCGCCATCTCGCGTACGAGCGGTATCTCATCGAAGAAGTCCTTCCGGCGATCCGCTATGCAAATGCCGTGGATCAGCTCATCGTCGCGGGAACCTCGTTCGGCGCGTTTCACGCACTCGCCTTCGTAACGCGTCGCCCGGGTATTGCGCGCAAAGCTGTCGGCATGTCCGGCGCGTACGACTCGGCGCGATGGCTGGATGGCGAACGGGGTGGCGAGGCGTACTTCGTGAACCCGCTCGCGTTCATACCGAATTTGAACGACGATCGTTTTCTCGCTCCTCTGCGGCAGACCGAGATCATCATCGCGACGGGTCGCGATGACCCGAACGTCGACGAATCAAAGCGCCTCGCGGGCGTGCTGCAGCAAAAGGGCGTGCCCGCCGAGCTCGATATATGGGACGGCTGGGCTCACGATTGGCCGTACTGGAAGGACATGGTGGATAGGTACATATGAGCGAGAAAGTCGTCGGCATTCTCATTGGTCGCGAGAACACGTTCCCCGGCCCGTTCATCGACACCGTCAATCGAAAGGGCGCGCCGCAAGGTGTGCGCGCGGAGATGGCGATCCTGGGTGGCGCGCGCGAGATCGAGCCGCAGCGCTACGCAGTGATCGTCGATCGAATCAGTCACGAGGTCCCGTACTACCGCGCTCACCTGAAAAGCGCGGTCCTGCAAGGAACCGTCGTCGTGAACGACCCGTTCTGGTGGGAGGCCGACGAGAAGTTCTTCGAGTGCACGCTCGCTCGCGAGCTCGGCGTCGCGGTCCCGAAGACGGTCGTCCTCCCGAACAAGGCCTACATCCCCGACATCTCGGAGCAGTCGCTGCGCAACCTTCAGTACCCGCTCGATTGGGACTCGCTCATCGAATACACCGGGCTGCCCGCGATCCTGAAGCCAAACACCGGAGGCGGCTGGAAGGACGTCTATCGCGTCGACACCAAGGAGGAGCTGATCTGGGCCTACGACCAGTCTGGTGGATTGTCGCCGGGATATCGGCCGAAGACGATGATCCTCCAGGAGTTCATCAAATGGGAGGACTACATCCGCTGCATCGCGATCGGGCGCAAGGACGTCCTTCCGATCAGGTACGACCCCACCGCGCCGTTCCACGAGCGGTACGTGATCAGTCGGCCGGTCGAGGGTGACCTCCGCACTCGCGCCATACTCAACGCGATCCGTCTTACGGACGCGCTGGGGTACGACATGGACACGGTCGAGTTCGCGGTCCGCGACGGGGAGCTGTACGCGATCGACTGGCTCAATCCCGCGCCGGACTTCGACAGCTTCTCGATCAAAGAGGCGAACTTCGAATGGGTCCTCGAGAAGATGAGCGATCTCGTCATCGGGTACGCCACGGGGCAGGCGGAGCCGCCGTGGAAGGGGGAGCATCGTTGGTGGCGGCACGTGCGCTAACACGGCGGAGCCCTAAGGCCGCACGCGACCCTCTTGTCGCGTACCACGAGCTCCTGGAGGATCCGAGCCTCGCGGACGCGAGTGCGTCGGCGCTCGCTGAAGGGCAACGGGAGCGCCGGCTCGTCTTCGGGGACCGACCTCTCTGCGTCTCGCTCCGGCCAAACCTCATCAGCGATTGGCAGTACGCCGCCGTGAACGAGGCATCGCAGACCATCTACGCGGCGCTGGGCCGGCTCGAGCACGCGCTTCTCGACGATGAGGATCTCCGCCGGGAGCTCGATCTCGATCCGCGCGAGGAAGCGCTCGCGCTGCGGGATCCCGGGTTCCGCGCGGCCTCTCCGTCGGCCCGGCTCGACGGCTTCATCGGCCACGACGGGGTCATCCGCTTCGTCGAATACAACGCCGAATCGCCGGCGGGGATGGCGTACAAC
>DASPWX010000094.1:0-3152 GCA_035637615.1 Bathyarchaeia archaeon
TGTTATCCGAACCAGCTCGAGGCTCGGCGTGCGATCGACTGGAATGCGTTCGAGCGGGGGCGTGGCCTTGACCTGCATCGGCGGGCGTAACGCTAGTCCGTAACCGGCGCCCGCGCACGAACGACGCGCTCTGCGGCGCGCTCTATGAGCGGCAGCGGCTCTCGCATCGCCTGCGCGATCGGAACGCCCTCGCTCGCGATAGCGATCGCGTCGAGGCCGAGCGTCTCGTGGCCTGCGCCGAGTCCACCCGCGATCGCGACCACCGGCACTCCGGCGCGCCGCGCGGCCGCCGTGACCGCACCGGTGAGCTTGCCGTATCCACTCTGATGATCGACGCGGCCTTCGCCGGTCACGACGAGATCGGCGCCGGCGATGCGTTCGGCGAATCCGACAGCGCGAAGCACGAGCTCGGCGCCCGAGACGAGACGCGCGTCGAGGAAGGCGAGCAGTCCCGCGCCAAGTCCGCCGGCGGCGCCCGCGCCGGGCACGTCGCGGATCGGCCTGCCGACGAACGCCTCGACCACGTCCGCATACCGCGCGAGCGCCGCGTCGAGCTCGCGGACGATCTCTGGAGTTGCGCCCTTCTGCGGCCCGTAGATCGCGGACGCGCCCTCCGGACCAAGCAGCGGGTTCCGCACGTCGCAGGCGACCTCGATCGACGGACGGACAAGACGGGGATCGGTCTGGCCATCGATGCGGCCGAGCCGCGCGAGCGCCGACCCACCTTCGGGAAGGTCATCGCCGCTTCGATCGAGAAAGCGGTACCCAAAAGCGCGCGCCATGCCGGCGCCCCCATCGTTCGTCGCGCTGCCACCGATCCCGATGACGATGCGGTGAGCGCCGCTTGCCGCCGCAGCGAGGATGAGCTCCCCGGTCCCGCGAGTGCTCGTGATGCGCGGATCGCGCTCGCTCGGCTCGAGCAACGGAAGACCGCTCGCCGCGGCCATCTCCACGACCGCGGTCACGCCGTCGCCGAGAACTCCCCACTCCGCATCGATCTCGCGACCGAGCGGATCGTGCACGCGTGATCTGCGCACACCGCCGTTTGTCGCGGTGACCAACGCGCGCACCGTGCCCTCGCCTCCATCGGCGAGCGGCATCTCTTCGATCCGCGCGCCTGGCCATGCGCGACGGATGCCGCGCGCGATGGCCGAAGCGACTGCAACCGCATCGGCCGAACCCTTGAAGGATTGGGGAGCGACGATCACCCGCGGTGCGGGGTCGCGATTCACCGCGGAATTCTATGAGCCGCGGGTACGTTCATCCGAGCGTGCGCTCCCCTAGACTCGGATGATCCTCACCACGTCCGACCCGGTCTGTATCGCGCGCGATCCGGCATCGCTCGAGTCCGAATGGTCCGAGCTGGCCCGGCGTCGCGCGTATCCGACAGTCTTCCTCACGCCTGACTGGATCCGCCTCGCGCGCCGGTACGATCGCCGCCAGCAGATCACGCTCGAGGTCGCGCACCAGGGGATCGCTGCGCTGGCCCGGGACGCCGACGGCACGATCTCCTTCGCGGGCGGCGAGCTCACCGACTACCAGGACATCGTCACCGCGCCGGAAGACGGGTCCACCGTCGCGGCCGCGCTGGCGGACTGGATCGCAGCCGAGTGGGCGCCGCGTGTCCGTCTCGATTTCGTGCCGGAAGAGACGGGAACCATACAAGCGATTTCGCCGATCCTCACCGCCGCAGGCTACGAGGTCCGCGTCGAGCGGCTGGTCACCGCCCCGCGAATGGAGCTACCCAGCAGCTTCGACTCCTACGTGCAGGGTCTTGGAAAGAAGGAGCGCCACGAGCTCCGTAGAAAGCTCCGTCGCCTCGAGACCGGACGTCGGGTCGGCTTCCGTTTCGCCGACGACGGCGAGCGCCGCGCGGTGGTCGACCGATTCATGGCGCTGCACCGCAGGTCGCGCGGCGAGAAGGCCGAGTTCATGACCGCAGATATCGAGCGCTTCTTCCGCGATGTCGCCGACACGCTGGGCGCACGCGGGTGGCTGCGACTGGGAGTGCTCACGGTCGACGGCGAGGATGTCGCCGTCCTGTTCGGGTTTGCGTACGCGGGATCGCTCGCGCTCTACAACGCCGCCTATGACCCCAATCTCGCGGCGCTCTCGGTCGGCGTCGCGTGCACCGCGTACGCGATCCGTTCGGCGATCGCCGAAGGCGTGCGCAGCTACGACTTTCTGCGTGGCGACGAGCCGTACAAGTACGACCTCGGCGGAACCGACCACTGGCTGCTCCGCCTGGAGGCAGACCGGCCGTGACGCGAAGGATCGCGATGATCTCGGTCCACGCATGCCCCCTCGCGAAGCTCGGGGGCCGCGACTCCGGTGGCATGAACGTGTATGTGCGCGAGCTCGCCCGTGACCTCGGCGCGCGCGGCATCGAGGTCGACGTCTTCACTCGCTGGCGCGAGAGGGACGATCCACGGATCCAGCAGCTCGGCCCGAATGCCCGCGTGATCCACATCCAATCGGGGCCGATCGGCTACTGGCCGAAGATGGATGTCTACCAGCACCTCGATGAATTCACGGCCAAGCTTCTCGAGCACGCGGCGGCCGAGGGGAAGTCGTACGACCTCGTGCACGCCCATTACTGGCTCTCGGCAAAAGTCGCGCGGACCCTCGAGCAGAAATGGAACGTGCCGGTCATCCAAATGTTCCACACGCTCGGGCTCGTGAAGCGTGAGGTCATCGACGAGGACATCGACGGCGAAAGCGACGTTCGGATCGAGATCGAGCGCGAGGCGGTCAAGAAGTCGGCGGCCGTTGTCGCGGCCAGCGAGATCGAGCTCGGCGAGCTGCGCCGCCTCTACCGTGCGGACGCCGCGCGCGTCGCCGTCATCCCCTGCGGCGTCGATCCGACGCTGTTCCATCCGGTCCGGCAGGCCGATGCCCGCGAGAAGCTCGGGCGCGATCAGTGCGAGCGGCTCATCCTCTTCGTCGGGCGGATCGAGCAGATCAAGGGGATCGATGTGCTCCTGCGCGCGCTCGGTCTTCTGTTTCAGCGCCATCCCGATATGCGGAGCGACGTCTGCCTCCTCGTCGTCGGCGGCGCCCTCGATCCAGGCGACGACGCACCCGAAACCGAGAAGATCCTCGAGCTCCGGCGCCTCGTTCACGAGCACCGGCTCGAGTCGAATGTCTCGTTC
>DASPWX010000095.1:0-7041 GCA_035637615.1 Bathyarchaeia archaeon
CGGAGGTGCCGGTCAAGCTCATGGGTCAGCGGCGCATCGAGCCGCAGGCGCGATGCCGATTCGAGATCGCTCACCAGAAGGTACCGGAGGGACTTCAAGGCGCGAACGGTGAGCGGGGCCACGTACGGCAGCCCGACCGCGCAGCCCGCGCAGATCGCGCCGCCGGCCGCCGGCTCCCACGCGTTCGTTTCCTCGACCAGCGCGTTGCGGCATTGCGCGCACTCGCCGAGCTCGGGTCGAAATCCGGAGCGGTCCAGGAGATGGAGATCGAACCACCGGCAGACCGTCGGCGCGTTGATGCCCGCGTCGAGCGCGCGAAGGGACGTCTCGAGAAGGTCGAAGAGTGGCGCCGACGGCACCCGGTCGGCGGTGAAGCGATCGACGAGCTCGGCGACGTACCACCCCGCCGCGATGAGCGCGAGGTCGTCACGCATGTCGGGATAGATCGCGCGAGCCTCGGCCCCGGTGAGGACGTCGAGCTCACGCCCGCGAGCGAGCTGGTAGGTGGCGTGCGTCAGCGGCTCCGCGTGCCCGGCCATGCGGCTCGTCGCGCGGCGAATACCTTTAGCGACGACACGCACTTTGCCGAAATGGCGCGTGAAGAGGACGAGGATGCGGTCCGCCTCGGCGAAGTCGTTCGTCTTGAGGACGATCGCCTCCGCACGGTACGTGCGAGATGCCACGTCGCGTCAATGGTACGAAACGGCGCTCGCATCGAGTCGCGGGGCGCATATGATCGATCTCCGGTGGGTCGCACTCTCGAGGCAGACATCGCCGCCGTCGACGAGGAGATCCGCGCGCTTCTGACCGGCGCGGACCCCTCGCTTCAGCCCTTCTACGGGATGATGCTGTACCACCTCGGACTGGACGCCGAGAGAGGCCCATCCGGGAAACGGCTTCGCCCAGTGCTCTGCACGCTCATTTACGAGGCCCTCACCGGCGATGCGCGCGGAGCGCTGCCGGCGGCCGCCGCGATCGAGCTCCTACATAACTTCACCCTCATCCACGACGACATCGAGGACCAGGATCCGGCGCGCCACCACCGGCCGACCGTGTGGAGCGTCTGGGGTGTGCCTCAGGCGATCAACGCAGGCGACGGGATGTTCGCGGTCTCGCGTCTCGCCGTGCAGCGCCTGCGCGGATTCCCCGCCGAGCGCGTGCTCGAGTTCGCCAAGCTCGTCGACGAAGCGTGCGTCCGCGTCTGCGAGGGGCAGTTCCTGGACATCTCCTTCGAGACGCGGACCGACGTCACGACGGAGCGGTACCGGGCGATGGCCGCGAAGAAGACGGGCGCTCTTTTCGCGGCGGCCGCGCAAGGCGCCGCCCTCCTCGCGACGGACGACGCGAAGGTCCGCGAGGCGCTCGCGCGGTTCGGCGACGCTTTCGGCCAGGCGTTCCAGGCGCACGACGATGTCCTTGGGATCTGGGCCTCGACCGAGCGGACCGGGAAGGTCGAGATGAACGACCTGACCAAGCGAAAGAAGACGCTTCCCGTCGTGGTCGGATTCGAACGCGCCCAGGGAAAGACTCGCGAGAGGCTGGCCGCGCTCTTCGCGCCCGCGGCACCTCTCTCGAGCGAAAGCGTCGAGGAGATACGGCGGATCCTTGACGACCTTGGGGTGCGTGGGCTCATCGACGCGGAGATCGCCTCGCAGCGCACCCGCGCCCTTCATGCGCTGAACGCGATCGCGCCGATCGCCGCGGCGCGCGAGCCGCTCGACATGCTCGAGCGACTCGTGGCAACGGCGACCGGCGCTGCGACCGAGCCTGCGGGAGCGAGCGCCTAGCGTCGCTCAGCGCTCGCCGTTCGGCAGCTCCTCGGCTGCGTTTGGATCTTCGGCCTGAACGAACGTCGGCGTCTTGTCCTTCGGTGGACGTTTTCCCTCGGCGCGCTTCGCGAACGGCGTGATGCTCACGCGAGCGACCCCTCCGGCGACCACGGTGGCGAGCGCCACCCGCTTACCGTTGACGCGGGCATCGTCGGGGACGAACGCCTTGTACTTGCCCGGGAGCAGGTCGACGAACGCGAAGTAGCCGTTTCCATCGGTGAGGCGCGATGCGATGACGGCGTCGGTCTCGGGATCGCGCACCTGGACGAGGATCTGGTCGAGCGCTACACCGGTGTTGGTCGTCACCGTTCCGGCTAGATGCCCGCGGGTCGGGACGCTCCACCACGGCATGTCGGGCACGGTGGCGGCGGTCGCGAATACCGGCGGAAGCACCGTGTCGTACTCCGACGGCTGCGTGAGCGCGCGGGTGAGCTCCGCGCGGCTCGCATCACCCGAGCGGAAGCCGTATGGCAGCGGTGGATTGCACGATGAATTGGTTCGGCAATCCGGCGTCCGGTACGAGTAGCCGACCCAGCCGATGCCGCTGTTCCCCGCCGCGCTCGGGGCCAGCGCTTTGCGGACCTGGACGACGGACCCGTCGACCGTGTTGAGATAGATCGCGGCACCGATGGTCGTGGAGCGCGCGTACTGATTGTCCTTCGCGAATTCGTTCCAATCGGTGTACCAGGCCTGCTGATTGCCGAAGCAGCCCGGCCCGGTCACGGTGCAGTACTCCCGCTTGTAGTTCATGGGGATGTTCGTGTCGAGGATCCCTTCCTGCATCCAGCCTCGCCAGTCCTGCAGCGTCTCGCGATACGGCCGCGTCTGCGTCCAGTCGCCGCCGTAGCCCTGCGGACCGTCCCCGTAGGTGATCGTGTCGGCGCTGATGCGAAGGTACGGCTTGATCGCATGCGCCTCGACGTAGACCTTCCGGACGATGTTGGTGATCTGATCCCGTCGCCACTCTGACCACTGCGAATCGTTCGGCAGCGGCCGGTCGACGCGACCCGTCGCCGCCTGGAAGCGGTCCAGCGCGACCGGGTTGTAGCCCCACGCGTTGTCCGCGGGCCAGGCGGGGAGCGGCAGGTCGGGATATCGCACGCGGTCGAAGTTGAGGCCATCGATCGCGTAGTTCCGCGCAACGGAGAGGTACATCTCCGCGATGTAGTTGGCGGCGTCGGGGTGGCCCGGATCGAAGAACCAGTTCGCCGCTGAGCTCGGGCTCTCGCGAAGCGCTCCGTCGTAACGAACGCCGAGCCAGTTGTCGTATCCGGTCTTCGACGGCCCGTGCTGGTTGAACGCGTGGGCCGGATCGAGCGGAGCGACAGAGCTGTTCCAGAGCGCGGTCGTGATGATCCAGGCATGGACCTGAATGCCGGCCTCGTGGGCTTTCGCGATGATCGCGTCAAGCGGGTCGTAAGGACGGGGCACGACGTTCGCCTGCGTTCGCGGCATGCTCGCGCGGTTGCAGAAGCAGTCACCGCGCCGCCCGATCTGAACGACGAGGGCGTTGATGTTCGCGGCCTTCGCCGCATTGACGAGCTTCGTTACCTCTGCCTCGTTGAAGATCCCCTCACCGAACGCATCCACCCACAGGGCGCGGAACTCGCTTGTCGACGCGCGCGCCTGCGGCGCGAAGCCCATGGTGAGAACGATCGCGACGACGAAAGTGAGCGCGAACACACGCCGCATGACGACCTCCACCGCCGGGATGCGGCGATGGTGAGAGGGCAGCGGATTCATCGCAACGCGACAAGCCCTCGGCAGGCCGCACGCAGGGACGCCTAGAATTCGCGCGCGATGGGACCGCGCGATGTCATCCTCGAGCCGAACGAAAAAGTGATCATGGCGACCCGGCCGCTGTTTCTATGGGAGCCGCTCGTGATCATCGACATTCTGTTGTTGATCCTTGCGCTCTACTTCACGAGCGTGCAGCCGGGACTCATGGTCCTCTTCCTCGCCGTGTTCGCGCTCCTCGCGCTCTGGCTGGTGGTGCAGTGGATCCCCTGGAGCGCGAAGTGGTACGTGCTCACGGACCGACGCGTGATTACGAAACGCGGCGTTTTGAACCGCACGCAGGCGGCCATGCTCCTCGATCGCGTGCAGGACGCGAGCATCTCGCATCCCTTTCCTCTGTCGATGATCCGGGACTACGGCGTTCTGCATCTCGAGTCGGCCGGCGAGCACGCCCAGGAGCGGCTCGAGGGCGGAACGCACGAGCTCGCGATGACCGGATCCACCAAGTTCTACCAAGCGCTGACGGACGCGCAGACGCCGAACTAGCGGATACGGCGCGCCCGTCGTAGTCAGAGGTCGGGGTGATCGCCCACGTCTAGCAGACGGTGACCACCCAGAAGACCCCGTAGTCCTCGAGCCATGCAGCGCCCTCGATCAACGGCCTCAGGTAGAGCTTGTACGTGCCGCGCGAAGCGGGAGCCGCGATCGTGAATTGGAACCATGCGACCTGGCCCGGACCGACGTAGTCGGCGGGTTGCACCGCGATCCGGTTGTACCGCGGCCAACCGGTGTTTGGCGTGCCGACCTGGCCGTCACCGCCGAGAGGAGTCGGGCGATCCTGTCCCGGCTCGGGACCCCATGTACCGAGGTACGCGACCTCGCCCATGCGTCCGCGCACCCAGCCGATCGAGCCTGAGTTGTAGAAGGCGACCGTCGCCGTCGAGCGCTGCCCGGCGGTTAAGGTCGGATAGCCCGATTGGCCGTACCACGCAGCGTGTCGGCCGGGGATGCCGCCGGGCATGATGGCCGGGGGCGCAATGCCAGGACCCGTCGAGGTCGTGCACGGGCCGGGCGGGACAACCATCCCCGTTGGCGACATTTGCCCGTTGTACGTGTAACCGCCGTTGGACGTGAACCTGCCTGAGTAGAGCATCGTGTAGCCGTCTTTCAGGAAGTACATGTCCCAGGTGCCGCCGTCGGTCGCGGCCAACGCGCCGAGGTCGATCACGAAATAGCCCGCGGCGTTTGTATGGAGGCCCGGGTTGGTTCCGAAGGCACCGAAGCATCGGACCGGCGGTCCAAGCGTCACGCACGCGTCAGCCACAGGAGCACCCGTCGACCTGTCGGTGATGGTGCCCTGGATCGTTCCCGCGCCCGCGGCCGCGGGTGACGGTGGCGTGGCGGCAAGCACAGCGGGCAGTACTAGCGCAACAGTCGCGACAAAACGAATGAGGCTCGATCGCATCTTGAGAACCCTCCTCCTCAAGGCGTGCACCGTGATAACGGCGCGCGCGGGCGACAACGACGCCCCGCGATCGATTAGAAACCGACGGTATGACTTTGGGCTATGACGAAGTGATCACGTCACAAAACGGCGCACCGATACGATCGAATTAGGCGAGATTCCCTGGCAAGAACGGCTCCGGCAAAAGTGCGGTCAGCGTCGTCGTCTTTCTGAGCCCGCCCGTCGTCGCGAGCACCACGCGCACGTCCGGCGCGAATTCGGCAATGACCTGACGGCACGCGCCGCAGGGCGTCGGGAGCTTGTCGTCGTCGATCACGATCGCGATGGCGTCGTAGTCCTTGGTCTCACCGGCCGCGACCGCGGCGAATACCGCGCAGCGCTCGGCACAGACGGTCAGGCCATACGACGCGTTCTCGACGTTCGCGCCGGAGTAGATCTTGTTGCGCTTGGTGCGCACGGCAGCGCCAACTTTGTACTTCGAGTACGGCGCGTAGGCACGCTGACGGGCAAGGGACGCGACGCGGATGAGATCCTCATCGCCTGGCCCGAGCTTCTCCACGAGGCTAGACGCGCTCGCGCTCGGGCATCTTCTTGATGACGCGCACGCGACGGATGCGCCGTCCCTCCACGCTCTCCACGACGAACTTCGCGCCCCCGGCCTCGACGGCCTCTCCCGTCTTCGGGAACCGGCCGAGCTGGGCGACGACGAAGCCGCCGAGCGTGTCGTAGTCGGGGGCGGCGTCGGCCGGCGGTAGGTCGAGGTCGAAGGTCTCGCGCACGTCCTCGAACGGCACGCGGGCGTCCATCAGCGCCTCACTTTCTGACACCGGTAGGACCATCTCCTGCTCGACGTCGTATTCGTCGCGGATCTCGCCGACGATCTCTTCCACGAGATCCTCGATCGTGACGAGCCCACTCGTGCCGCCGTATTCGTCGACGACGATCGCGATGTGCACCTTCTCCTTCTGCATGTCGCGCAGGAGCTCGTCGATCTTCTTCGACTCCGGAACGAACTGGGCGGCTCGGAGATACGGCCTGATGTGAACGTCCTTCTCGCCTCGGGCCAGCCGGCGGAACATGTCCTTCACGTAGAGAATGCCGATGATGTTGTCGGGCGAGCCCTCGTAGACCGGGATTCGCGAGTGGCCGATGGTCGTAATGATCTTGAGGATCTCCTCGGCTGGCGTCTCCACGTCGATCGCGACGATGTCGGTGCGCGGGACCATGACCTCGTGGACGGGCTTCTCGGCGATGGCGAAGATCGACGTGATCATCTGCTGCTCGCGTTCCTGCAGGACGCCCTGAGCCTGGCCCGCTTCGACCAGTGACTTGATCTCGTCCTCGGTCACCAGGGCACTCGACTGCGGATTGCCGCCGAATGGCCTCGTGAGGAGACGCGTGAGCGCGAAGAGCGCCGCGACCAGCGGTCGGAGCGCCCACGTGAAAAGCTCGAGCGGCCACACCAGGATCAGGAGGACCGTCTGAGCGTGCCGCGCGCCGATCGTGCGCGGCACGAAGATCCCGAACAAGACCGCGAGCAGGCAGAGGGCGGCGACCGTCACGGCCACGGCGGCGACGTCACGCACGACCGGCGCCCCGGGGCCGAAGATGAATCGAAGCAGGTCCGATAGGCGCGGCGCGATGTAGGCGGCGGAGATACCGGAGAACGCGAAGACGATGAGGAACTCCGCGACCTGGATCGAGGCCAGGTATTCGACGGCCTTTCGGCCCATCGTTCCGGCGCGGCGGCCGCGCCGGCCGCGCGCCGCGAGCTCCTCGATGAGCTGCGGCCGGCGGATCGTGTGGATCGCGGCCTCGCTCGCGGAGAGCACCGCGAGAAGAGCGACGAGCAGCAGCTCCAGCAGGAGCAGCTCGACGATGATCGCGTCCATTAGGTCGTCTTCTTCTGGCGGCGGTCGGCCTTCTTGATCGAGCGTGCCGGCATCCCGACCGCGACCATGCCTTCGGGCACGTCTTTCGTCACCACGGCGCCGGCACCGGTCGTCGCCC
>DASPWX010000096.1:0-10853 GCA_035637615.1 Bathyarchaeia archaeon
ACCCGCGGCTCACGCACAACCCGCTCGCCCGTGCCACCCGCAACGCGACGCCATCGCAGTCAGCGCGCTATGTCTTCCGCTTTGATTTCTCGATCTTGTCGCGGTCGGCGAGCGCGTGTTTCACGGTGGTGAATTCGGAGAGCGTGTCCCGGCGGTCGTCGCGTATCCCGCGTCTGAACGCTGGATCAGTCGAACGGCGACGCGCGAGATCGGCGTCGCGCCCTGCGGCTTCGATGGCGCGAGCGATGCCGCCGATCGCGCTCCGCTTTCCGGACTTCTTCTTCTTTTTTTCGGTCAACGCTTATAGACGGGCGTGACCCAGCTGCGGTACTGCGAGCCCTTGCCGCGCACGGCGTCGAAATAGATCTCACTGATCTTCGCGGTGATCGGCCCGCGCTCGCCTTTGCCGATGGCGCGGTGGTCGATGCTCGTCACCGGCGAGATCTGCGCGCCGGTGCCGCAGAGGAACACCTCGTCGGCCACGTAGAGCTCGGTGCGGTCGACCTGGCGTATCGCTGTGGGGATCCCGTTGTCGGCGGCGATCTTGAGGATGCAGGTGCGGGTGATGCCCTCGAGGATGTTGTCCGTCCCCGGCGGAGTGATCAGGGTCCCATCCCGAACGAGGAAGAGGTTCTCGGCGCTTCCCTCGCTCACATGGCCGTCTTGCGTCAGGACGATCGCTTCGTCGAAGCCCGCTTCCTGGGCCTCGGTCTTGGCGAGCGCTGCGTTCACGTAGGCGCCGGTGATCTTGCTTCGCGCGGGGATCGCGTTGTCGTCGGTCCGCCGCCAGCTCGAGACACTGCACGAGATGCCGCGGTCGATATCGATGTAGGTCCCGAACGGGATCGCGAACACAGTGAAGCTGTCCTCGAGGTCGTGGAGGCGGACGCCGATCAACGGGCTCGACTTGTAGGCGATCGGCCGGATGTAGGCGTCCTCGCGGTAGTTGCACTTGCGCAGGAGCTCGAGCGTAATGCCGACGAGATCGTCCGCCGTGTATGGGAGGCCGATCCGCATGATCCGGCAGGAGCGGTGAAGCCGGAGGTAATGCTCCTTTAGATGGAGCGCATAAAGCTGTTCGTCCTCGGCGTTCCAGTACGCCCGGATGCCCTCAAAGACGCCGGTCCCGTAGTTGAAAGCATGAGTCAGCACGCTCACTTTGGCGTCCCGAACCGGGATGAACTCGCCGTCCAGGAAGGCAAAGGCGGTATCTGGGGCCGCGCCCCGTCGCAGCGACGTCGGTCTGGTCAGCTCCTGCACCATGCCCACACTCCTTGCTCGGCCACGCGACCGAACGAGCTCTGGACCGGCCGACCGCACGCCCCGTGCCGACCCGCTTCCCCCATTGTGACAGGATTACTTCCGGTCAGACCGCCGGTGTGACCCCTTAGACACCCCGGCGCGTACCTGCAGCATGGAGGTGCGTTGTCATGACGAGGCCCTCGATCCGGATAGCGGCGATCCTTGCGGCCGCGCTCGTCACTCTCTCCGCATGCGCCACGGCGAATGCCCCCTCGCCCACCCCGACCAGCTCGGGCTCGGCCTCGGCGGCCGCGGTGATCCAGCCGACCCACCCGGTCGAGTTCGTGATCAGCACCGCGCCGGGCGGAGGTTCGGACATCTACGCACGCGCGATGGCGACGATCATCGAGAACAAGAAGTTCTCCCCCCAGCCGGTGACCCCACTTAATAAGGAGGGTGGATCCGGCGCCGTCGCCTTCCAGTACGTGTACGAGAAGACGGGCGACATGCACTACGTGATGATCACGCTCAACAGCTTTTTCACGACGATCATCACGCAGAAGCTTGCATTCAAGGCGACGGACTTCACGCCGGTCGCCAACCTCGCGCTCGACCCGTTCTTCCTGTGGGTCAACGACGACAGCCCCTGGAAGACCGCCCAGGACTTCATCGACGCGGCCAAGAAGGATTCACTGACCGTGGCGGGCACCGGCGCGAAGCAGGAGGATGAAGCGCTCTTCCGCCGCATTCAGGACACGATGCAGACCCAGCCCTTCACCTACATCAGCCAGACGTCGGGCGCCACTGTCGCGGCGGCTGTCGCCGGACACCAGGGCGGGGTCGTTGCGTCCGTGAACAACCCGAGCGAAGGATTGCAGCTCTACCAGGCCAAGAAGATGCGGCCGCTCTGCGCGTTCACGGCCGCGAGCCCGACGACGGCCGTGTACGCGAGCCTCCCCACGTGCAAGTCACAAGGAATCGCGATCGACGATTACTTCATCATGCGCGCGATCATGGCGCCCCCCGGCCTCTCGCAGGGACAGCAGGCATTCTGGATCGACGTCTTCAAGAAGGTCTACGACTCGGACGAGTGGAAGAAGTTCATGAGTGACAACGCTCTCCAGCCGGACTTCAAATCGGGTCTCGAGTTCCGCCAGTTCATCCTTCAGTACCAGCAGCTGCATCAGGACATCGCGACGAAGTTCAAGTGGGTCTGATCACGGCCACGTGAGGCCGTACCAGGTAGCGACGGCGGCGGTGATCGTTCTGATCGCCGCCGTCGCCATGTTCGACTCGAGGGCCGCGTTCAGCCCTTCCGCCGGCACCGCGCCCGGCGACGTCGGCGCGCGCTGGTACCCGTTCTGGGCAGCCGGAATCATGGGCCTCGCCTCGGTCGTCGTGGGGTACCGCGCGCTCACCACACCACAGGGGGTCGAAGGCGCCTTCGAAGGATCGAAGAGCCTCTTCGCGGTCCTGAAGCTCGCCGTGCCGATGCTCCTGTACGCGGTGTTGATCGCCGGCATCAAATGGCGGACGACGGACTTCACCTACACCGTGCTTCCGTCATTCGGGTTCTATCTCTCCACCGCGCTGTATATGGGCCTCTTCGCGTGGTGGCTGGGGCGATACAAGATCTGGTGGGTCGCGGCTATCGCGGTGATTTTTCCGATCGTCATCTTCGCAATCTTCGAGATCGGCTTCCGGGTAAGCCTCCCGAAGAGCTTCCTGTACGAAACGGGGGTGCTCCCCTTCTAGATGGAGGTTTTCGGTGATCTCGCGGGCGGCTTCGCGACGGCCCTGCATCCCATTAACGTCGCGATGCTCTTCGTCGCGGTCGTCCTTGGTCTCGTCATCGGCGTTCTCCCAGGGCTCGGCGGGACGAGCGGCGTAGCGATCCTCCTCCCGATCACCGTGTTCATCGCGCATGGCTCGCTGCCCGGATCGGATACGACCACCGCGATCATCTTCCTGGCCGGCATCTACTGGGGGGCGCTCTTCGGAGGTGTCATCACCTCGATCCTTTTCAACATCCCCGGCGAGCCGTGGGCCGTCGTGCTGCTCTTCGATGGCTTCCCGCTGGCGAAGCGCCTGGGCAAACCCGGGCTCGCGCTCGCGAGCTCCTTCGTGTCGTCATTCCTTGGAGCGCTCGTGTCCACGATCCTCTTCACGTTCTTCGCGCTCCCCATCGCGCTGAAGGCGCTCGAGTTCGGACCTGCCGAGCTCTTCGCGGTGTTCGTGCTCTCGTTCGCGACGCTCATCGGGCTCGGCGCCGAAGCGCCTATGAAGAGTCTCGCGATGCTCGCCCTCGGTCTCCTCCTTGCGGCTGTCGGGTTCGACACGATCACCGGAGAGCAGCGCCTGAACTTCGGCCAGGTCTCACTTCTGTCCGGCATCAGCTTCGTCCCCGTGACGATCGGCCTCTTCGGGATCGGCGAGATCCTGGCCTCGGCCGAGGAGCAGGGCATCGGCTACGTGGAGAACATCTCCGCGCGACTTGGGCTGACCGACGTCTTCGAAGCCATCCGCGAGCTTCGCAAGCGGCTTCGCCTCGTGTTGTCGAACGCGATCATCGGATTCTTCTTTGGCGTTCTGCCGGGCCACGGCGCGACCGCGGCATCCTTCCTCGGCTACGGTCTCGCGCGTCAGTACTCGAGCAACAAGGAGAACTTCGGAAAAGGAGAAATCTCAGGGATCATGGGTCCGCAGTCGGCGGCGGACGCCGCCGGTGTGGCCTCACTCGTTCCGATGATCACGCTCGGGATACCTGGTTCACCGACCTCCGCGGTGATCATGGCCGGACTCTTCATCTGGGGACTCCAGCCCGGACCGGTGCTTTTCATCCAGCATCCGGACTTCGTTTGGGGACTCATCGCGAGCATCTATCTCGGGCACCTCTTGACCTTCATCCTCTGCCTTCTCGCGGTGCCTCTCCTGGCGATGATCATGCGGGTGCCCTACGCGATCATCACGCCCTTCATCGTCGTCATCTCGATCATCGGCTCGTACTCGCTGAACAACAGCATTCTCGACGTCTTCATCACGGTGATCTTCGGGCTGATCGGTTACTGGCTGCGCAAGATGAAGTACCCGCTCGCGCCGCTCGTCGTCGCGCTTGTGCTCGGAGACTCGACCGAGCGAGAGCTCCGCAAGGCGCTCATCGCGGGTCACGGCAGCCCGCTCTACTTCTTCAACAGCGGCCTCTCGACGGTGCTGCTCCTCGCGGCCGTCGTCCTCGTGCTCATCCCGCTGGTGCGCACCATCCGCGCGCGCCGTCGAGGCGCCGCGCCACCCGCAGCCGTCGCCCACCCCTAGAGTGCGGGCGCCATGACTGCCTGGGATATCGCCCTGATCGTGGGCGCGTTCGTCCTGATCCTTGTCGGCGCCGAGGTCTTCACGAACGGCGTCGAGTGGCTGGGGCTGAAGCTCCGGATCAGTGAGGGTGCGACCGGGAGCATCCTGGCGGCGCTCGGAACGGCGACCCCGGAGACACTGATCCCGGTCGTCGCGATCCTCTTCACCAGCACCGCCGATTCGGACGAGATCGGAGTCGGCGCCATCCTCGGCGCGCCGTTCATGCTCGGCACGCTCGTCATGCTTCTCATCGGCGTCACGGCGTTCGTGCTCCGCAAGAAGCGCAAGCGCGACACGCTCCACGTGGATGCGCCGCACGCCCTGCGAGACCTTTCGTTCTTTCTCGTTCTCTACGCGATCGCGCTGGGCTTGGCCCTGCTTCCGCCGGACCTCCATTTCCTGAAGGGGTATCTGGGCTGGGTCTTCCTGCCCGCGTATTTCCTGTACCTGTACCTCGTGCTGCGCGCCCCGCGGCGGACCGCCGAGGACATCGAGGAGGAGATGGAGGAGCGGGAGGCCTTCGACCAGCTCACGTTCATGAACCTCCTGGGGAGGGCCGGCGTCACTTTGCGGGACGCCACACCGCCGCTCTGGCTCGTCCTGACCCAGACGATCGTGGCGTTCGCCATGATCGTGCTCGGCGCACGCTTCTTCGCCGACTTTGTCGAGGACTTCTCACATGCGATGCACTTCAACACCCTCCTCGTCGCGCTGATCCTCGCGCCCCTCGCGACCGAGCTCCCGGAGGCCGCGAACTCGCTCATCTGGACGCGCGACAACAAGGACGTGATCGCGCTCGGCAACGTCACAGGCGCCATGGTTTTTCAGTCGACCTTCCCGGTCACGATCGGCGTCCTTCTCACGCCGTGGCAGCTGGGGCAATTCGGAACGGTGGCGGCCGTCTTCGCTTTGATCTCCGGTCTGCTCATCTACGTGCAGCTGCGCCTCCGCGCGCGCCAGGGCGCCCTCCCGCTCTCGTCGCTGATGCTCGGCGGAAGCCTCTACGTTGTGTTCATCGGTTACGTCCTCTGGAGCGTGCTGGCCTGAGCGGACCGCAAAGCGGCGGAGCGGCCCTAGAATTCGCTCGTCGCGCCGTGGCCTCGCCCGCGGCACGCGACATTAGAGGGGGTAGGTAGCTCATGAAACGCGTGCTTGCGTATCTCGTTCTCGCGACGACGATCGTCGCAGCCTGCGGCGGCGGGGGCAGCGGCGGGACCAGCGCGTCGCCGACTGCGACCGGAAAGCAGGTCCAGATTGGACTCGTCACGGACGTCGGCGGGCTGAACGACAAGAGCTTCAACCAGGCAGCCAACACGGGCCGCCTCAACGCCGAGAAGGACTTCGGCCTCAAGACAAGCGTCATCGAGTCGAAAAAGCAGGAGGACTACGTCCCGAACCTCACGACTTTCGCGCAACAGAACTACGACCTCGTGATCGCGGTCGGCTTCCTCATGCAGAACGCGGCGTGGACCGTGGCGAAGCAATTCCCGAATGTGAAGTTCGCGATCATTGACGGCGCGCCGGCCAATGCCGCCGGCAATACCGAGAATCTCCCGAACGTGGCGAACCTGTTCTTCAAGGAGCAGGAAGCCGGTTACCTCGTCGGCGTGATCGCGGCGACGATGGCGAAGAACAAGGTCGGCAAGGCGACCCACAACACGCTCTGCTCGATGGGCGGCATTCCGATCCCACCGGTCGACCACTACATCGCTGGCTATCAGGACGCCATCACGACGATCGACCCAAGCGCCACCATCCTCAACGGGTACAGCAACGACTTCGTTGACCAGCAGAAGGGCAAGGAAGTGGGGCTGAATCACATCAGCAAGAACTGCGACATCCTCTTCCAGGTCGCCGGTGGCTCGGGCCTCGGCTACATCGCGGCCGCGAAGGAGAAGGGCGTCTACGCAATCGGTGTCGACGTTGATCAGATCGATGTTGCGCCTGGGACCGTCATCACGAGCGCGATGAAGCGCGTGGACAAAGCGGTCTACGACACGTCGAACGCGGTGAAGAGCGGCTCCTTCAAGGCGGGCGACAACTTCTTCAGCGCGACGAACGACGGCATCGCCTACGGCAAGCTCGACCCGGTCGTTCCGGCCGACGCGAAGGCGGCGGCTGACAAAGCGCTCGCGGACATCAAGAGCGGCGCGATCAAGCCCAAGACAGACCTCACCGTCAAGTAACAGGCAGCTCGTTGGCGAGCGAACCGCAGGCAACTCCGACGGGGCCGGCAACGGCCCCGTCGGTGCGCCAGCCGACCGCGCAGTGGGCGAGAGGGCCTGCCGTGCCCGTCGCCTCCGTGATCTTCGCGCTCGCGATCGGCGCGATATTTGTCCTTCTCTCCGGTCACGATCCCATCGCCGCATACGTCGATCTCTTCCGGGGCGCCTTCGGTAGCCCGTACGACATCACCGAGACGCTCATCCAGACCATTCCGCTGGTTCTCGCGGGACTCGCGGTCGCGGTGGCGTTTCGCACGGGGCTTTTCAACATCGGAGCTGAGAGCCAGCTCCTCATCGGAGCGGTCGCGGCCGGCGCCGTTGGGGCGCGCTTCGCGGATCTTCCCGGATTCCTGCTTTTCCCGATGGTCCTGGCCGCGGGGATCGGCGCCGGAGCCGGATGGGCCGCGATCGCTGGCTACCTCAAGGCGGCGCGCGGGGTGAACGAGGTCATCACGACGATCATGCAGAACTACATCGTTGTGTTCGTGATGCATTGGCTCCTGCAGAACGGACCGATGACGGCGCCGAACGCGCTCGGGACCCCAGCCTCAGCGCCGATCGGCGCGGGCGCGGTGCTCCCCATCATCATCCCCAACGAGCTCGTCCCGCTCACCCGACTTCACGCCGGAATCTTTCTGGCGATCGCCGCGGTCGTCGTGTTCTGGTTTCTCCTCTGGCGAACCCCACTCGGGTACGAGCTTCGCGCGGTCGGCCTGGGAGCTCGCGCAGCCGCGCAGGCGGGCATCGATCCGCGCACACGGACGGTGATCGCGATGGCCATCGCGGGGGGCTTCGCCGGCATGGCGGGAATGATCCAGGTCACGGGTGTCTTCCACCGGGTCTTCGATGGATTCTCATCGGGATACGGCTTCGACGCGATCGCGGTCGCGCTCCTCGGGAAGAACTCACCCATTGGAATCGCGCTCGCGGCGCTGCTGTTTGGCGCGTTCGCGCGCGGGGGCTCGATCATGCAGGCCAACGCCGGCGTCTCGGCGCAGCTGGTTTCGGTCATCGAGGCGGTCGTCCTCTTCGTCATCGCCGCCGAGCTCATCGTTCGCGTGCTGACCGCACGCCGGCGGGCACGCAAGCCGCTCGAGGCCATCGCGTGACCGTCGACCAGCTCATCGGCGCCGGAGTCCTCGCGGCCACGTTGCGACTCGCGACGCCGATCCTCCTGGCGGCACTCGGCGGCGTCGTGTCCGAGCGGGCTGGGGTGGTCAACATCGCGCTCGAGGGCTGCATGCTCGTGGGAGCGTTCTTCGGCGTCGTCGCTGCCGATCAGTCGCACAGCGTGGTCGTGGCGCTCGTGGCCGCGATGGCCGTCGGCGCGGGGCTGGCGGCGATCCATGCCGTTGCCGCGATCCATCTCCGCAGCGACCAGATCGTGTCGGGGATGGCGCTCAACATCCTGGCGCTCGGGCTCACGAGCTATCTCGACTACCAGTTCTACGGAACGACCGGAACACCGTCGGATCTTGCGGGCGTGCCCGACATCGAGATCGCACCGCTGGCCGCCGTTCCGTTCATCGGCGACGTCATCGCGCACCAGAACGCGATCGTCTGGGCCGGTCTCGCGCTTGTTGTGCTGATCCAGGTCTTCCTCTTTCGGACCGTGCCGGGCCTGCGCTTGCGTGCCGTTGGCGAGCACCCTCGCGCCGCCGAGACTGTCGGTATCGCGGTGCGGCAAACCCGGTACTGGGCGGTGATCGCCTCCGGGATGCTCGCGGCGCTCGGGGGCGCGTACCTCTCGCTCTCGGTCGCGCACTCGTTCACCGACGGCATGACCGGCGGACGCGGTTTCATCGGTCTCGCGGCGATGATCTTCGGACGCTGGACACCGGTCGGCGCGCTCGTGGCCTCGCTCATCTTCGGGTACGGCACAGCGCTGTCGTTCTCACTCCAGGGGGCGTCGATCGGTGACGTTCGCGTTCCGGTGCAGCTCCTCTCGACGCTGCCGTACGTCCTCACGATCCTCGCGGTCGCAGGGTTCGTCGGCCGGTCGCGCCCGCCTGGCGCGGACGGGATTCCCTACGAGACCGAGGGGCACGCATGATCGAGCCACGCCCCGAGCGTTCGCGTACCGCCGGGGCGACCGCGGTGGGCACCGAGCGCGTGCCGCTTCTCGAGATGCGTGGCATCCGCAAGCGCTTTGGAGATCTACAGGCGCTCGATGGAGTCGACCTCGTGGTAAACGAGGGCGAGATCCACGCGCTCGTCGGCGAGAACGGCGCAGGCAAGACGACCCTGATGAACGTCCTCTATGGCCTTTATCACCCGGACTCCGGGACGATCCGCTATCGCGGGCGCGACGTCCGCATCAGCGGACCGCGCGACGCAATCGCGCTCGGGATCGGGATGATCCACCAGCACTTCATGCTCATACCGCCGCTCACCGTTGCCGAGAACGTCGTCCTCGGCGACGAGCGCGGCGGTCCGGTCCTCGACGACCGGGCCATAGAAAAGCGCGTTCGCGATCTCGAGGAGCGCTTCGCCATCGCGGTCGAGCCCGGAGCCCGCGTGGAGGACATACCGCTCGGACTCCAGCAGCGCGTCGAGATCCTCAAGGTCCTCTATCGCGGATCCGAGCTCCTGATATTCGACGAGCCGACCGCCGTGCTCACCCCTCAGGAGGTGGACGAGCTCTTCGCGATCGTGCGGACGCTCCGCGAAGAGGGCAAGACGCTCATCCTCATCACGCACAAGCTTCGCGAGGTGATGGCGGTCACCGACCGCATCACGGTGCTGCGGGGAGGCCGCAACGCCGGCGAGCTCGTCACGAAGCAGACCACGCCGGCGGAGATCGCACGCGCGATGGTCGGACGCGAGATGAAGCAGCTCAAAGCGCGGGCGACCCCGCCGCGCACCGAGGTCGTACTCGACGTGCGCGGCCTCGAGGCACGGAGCGATCGCGGCACCCCAGCGCTGGGCGGGGTGGACTTCGAGATCCGGTCGGGCGAGATCCTCGGGATCGCCGGCGTTGGCGGTAACGGACAGAGCGAGCTCGCCCAGTGCCTGCTCGGCTTGCGCAAAGTGGCGGCCGGCACGATCCGCATCGGCGGCGTCGACATCTCACGAGACGATCCCAAGCGCACGCGAGCGCGTGGCGTGGCGTATGTCCCCGAGGATCGTCGCGTTGAGGGGCTCGTCCTCGCGTTCACCGTCGCCGACGATTTCATCCTCGGCAAGCAGGACCGCGCGCCCTATGCGGTGAACGGAGTCCTCGATCCCGCGGCGATCCTCAAAGCGGGCGGGCGCCTTGCCGTCGAGTACGACGTGCGCCCGCCGAATCCCCGCGCGATCGTCGGCAACCTCTCCGGCGGCAATCAGCAGAAGGTCGTGCTCGGGCGAGAGCTCTCGGAGCGCCCGAAGCTCATCGTCGTCTCGCAACCGACGCGCGGGCTCGACATTGCCGCGACGGAGTACGTGCATGAACGTCTCCTCGAGCAGCGCGGGCAGGGGGCGGCGATCCTCCTCGTCTCATCGGAGCTCGACGAGATCCGCGCGCTCTCCGATCGGATCGCCGTAATGTTCGAGGGACGCATCGTCGCCGTCTTAGATGCGACCTCGGCTACCGAAGAACGGCTCGGGCTGTTGATGGCGGGACACACCGAAGCCGCCGCGTAGCCCGAGATGGGGGCCGAGGGTCCTGTCCCGGCTACGCGGTCTCTCGCTCAGCGCACCCTCCCCGCCCTGCAGCTCACGTTCGTTCGCTGCCGGCGGGTCCCCGGGGCACCCGCGCTTCGCGAGAAACCGCTGCGCCGTGCCACCCTCGGCCTCGCCCTCGGCCCGTCCGCGCCTTTGCCGCTACACGATCCCTAACTCGTCAATCGATCTGTGTAGATCTGCTGGATCGCGGTAGACGCGGAAGGCTCCAGCGGAGGTCAGCTCGTCCCATCCATAGCCGCCCGAGAGCAATCCGACGCTCAACATGCCCGCGCGACGCGCCGCGAGCAGATCCCACACGGCATCGCCGACCACGTAGCAGTCGCGGATGTCGACGCCGAGCTGCTCCTGGCAGCGCAGGAAGAGATCCGG
>DASPWX010000097.1:0-4200 GCA_035637615.1 Bathyarchaeia archaeon
AAAAGAAGAACTGCGGCAGCGTGATGAGCTGCGCGATCGCCGGCACCTGATTCTCCGTCGTGGCCCAACCTGCCAGCGCGAAGCCGATCGTGAGGAAGAGGATCGTTCCTATGAGCGCGACGACCACGAGCGGGCCGAGACCGCCCACGATCGTGACGTTGAATAGGACGAGAGCAACGAGTAGGAGGACCGCGACCTGGCCCGCTGCGATGACGAGACGCGTCATCACGTGCGCGGCGAGCAAGCTCGTGACCCGCACCGGCGTGGCCATGATCCGGCGCAGCACGCCGCGCTGCTTGTCGGCGACGAGCGCGAACGCGACCGAGAAGATCGCGAGCTGCATGATGTTCACGCCGAGGATCCCCGGGACGAGAAAGTCCACATACCGAAGGCGCACGCCCTGCACCGTCTCGTCCTTCACCGCGATCACCGGTGCGGTCTGCGTCACTGCGAACGAGAGCCGATCGATGACCTGGGCGATAATCTGCCTCCCCACCGCGACCTGTTGCGGACGCGCATCGTCTCCGTACACGGTGAGCTGCGGCACGGTCTGCCCGGGCCGGGCCGGCGCGATGACGAAGTCGCTCGGGATCACGACAAGCATGTCCAGCTCGGTACGTTTCAGATGCGTGAGCGCGTCTTCGGTGCTCTGCTCGCTGAGGTTCAGCGTGCTTATGCCCTTCAGGATGTCGACGAGCTGCCTGCTGGCCTGGTTCTTCGCCTGATCGTCGATCGCTATCGATACCCGGCCGAAGTCGCCGAGGTTGAGATAACCGAAGATGACCATGAGCATCAGGGGGACGACGAGGCTGAAGAAGAGCGCCGTCCGATCGCGCACATAGCCGCGGAGCAGCAGCCCGAAGAGACGGACGGTTTGTCTCACGCTTCGCGCAGCTCGTGGCCGGTGAGGTCGAGGAACACGTCTTCGAGATTCGCCTTCTGCTGAAGGACCGGCTTGCTGAAACCGCGCGCGAGGAGATCGTCGATGAGCTTGCGGGGCGGGTCGAGCGCGACGATGTTTCCCTGCTCCATGATCGCGACGCGGTCGCAGAGGATCTCAGCCTCGTCGAGGTAGTGCGTGGTGAGGAAGACGGTGGTGCCGCGACCCTGGATGTCTCGGATGAGGTCCCAGAGATTGCGGCGGGCCTGCGGGTCGAGCCCGGTCGTCGGCTCGTCGAGGAAGAGGACCTGCGGCTTGTTCACAAGGGCCGTCGCGATCGACAGCCGCTGACGCTGTCCACCGGACAGCTTGTCCTGAGGCTGGTTCGCGCGCTCCTCGAGCTCGACGGAGCGCAGGAGCGCCACCTCGTCGACGACGAGGTCGTAGCACGCCGCGAAGAAGCGCACCGTCTCACGGGCGGTCAGGTGATCCGGAAACGCGCTCGCCTGCAGCTGCACCCCAATGCGGCGCTTCACACCCGAGGGGTCGCGGAACACGTCGACGCCGGCGACCGTGGCCGAGCCGCCGTCGGCTCGCCGCAGTCCTTCGAGTATCTCGACAGTCGTGGTCTTCCCCGCTCCGTTCGGGCCGAGCAGACCGAACACCTCACCGGGCTCGACGAAGAAGCTGATGCCGCGGACAGCCTCGATGTCGCCGTAGCGCTTCCGCAGGTCAGTGACTTGCACGATGGGCGGCATGAGCAGAACGCTAGCGATTCGCGACGAACGCGGCGTACGCGAGATCGTGGAGGTAGAACGCGAACGGCAGGAGCACGACGGCCGCCACGACGATCCGCACGACGATCGGGTTCGGGCGACGAAGGCGCGTGTACGTGACCACGAGCGTCGCCGTGATCGCGGCCAGGATGGGAACCTGCGCGACCCAGTGCAGTGGGTCGGCGCGGTCGACCACGAGCGCGTAGATCACCGCGCCGTCGAGGAGTCCGGTCGCGAGGCCGACGACCGCGAACACGCCGGCGTTCCGGACCGGATCGCGCAGCGCGAGCAGGAGGCCGAGACCGAAGGCCAGGAGGACCGCCGCGATCATCCGTTCGTAGATCCGGTTGTACGGCGGGAAGAGGAACGCCGACGGGAACGCGATCGAAAGGATCACCGGGAGGATGAACAGCGTCGCGCAGACGATCCCCACCGCGCGAGCGCCGCGCAGCGTGGCGGAGTCAGCCGGAAGCGGGCGCTCCATCTAGGGGACTCCGAGTCTCGTACGCTAGAGGTTCGGTGTCGAATCGGGGAGCGTCGTCGGCCGCCCTACCGCGCGCCCGCTCGCTTTCGGTGCCGAAGGTGAAGGGCTCTCCGGGTTTCGCCGCGATCCTGTCGTTCCTACTGCCGGGCCTCGGTCAGATGTATCTCGGTCGATGGACTCGCGGCGTTCTCATCCTCCTCATTCCTATCCTCACCGTGCTCCTCGTCGGCGCCTTCGTCGCGATCGCCGACCCACTCACGAGCTTCGTCCTCCGCAACGCCGCAGCGGTCACCTTCCTCGTCGCGGCCGCGTTCTTCATGTACCACCTCTTCGTCGTTGCCGACGCCTTCGCCGGAAAGCTCCGCGGAATGGGATCGCTCCGCGGTCGGCACGTCGTCGACTACCTCGCGCTCGGCCTGGTCTCCGTCGCGCTCGTCGCGTTCTACGCGACGGCCTATCGCGGATCGGCGCCATGGGCCGGACTCGCGACAAAGATCTTCGCTCCGCTCGCGAATCCGCCGATCGTCAGCACGAGCTCCGGTCAGGACTCGTCACCGCCAGCATGGACGGGGACGGAGCGTCTCAATGTGCTGCTCCTTGGCATCGACTCTCGCAGTGACTCAACGACGCAGAACACCGACACGATGATCGTTCTCAGCCTCGATCCGGTGAACAAGACCGCGGCGATGCTCTCGATCCCACGCGACGTGTACATCGACCGTCCGGGCGTGTTCACCGACAAGATCAACGCCGCCTATGCCTATGGCGGATACGACCTGACGCGAAGGGTCGTCGAGGACCTGCTCGGTATCCGGCTCAACGCGTATGCGCTCGTCGACTTTGACGCGTTCACGAAAATCGTCGATGCCGTCGGCGGCGTGGTGATCGACGTCAAGCGGCCGGTGCGGGACGAGTCATATCCGACACCGGACTACGGTGTCGAGCGGCTGGACATCCCGGCCGGCCCCCAGCTCATGGACGGCGGGAGCGCCCTGCGGTTCGCCCGGTCACGGCACGACACGAACGACTACAGCCGCGCGCAGCGGCAGCAGCTTGTTCTTTCGGCGCTGCGGACGCGTATCTCGGAGGGCGACTTCCTCCGTGGTCTACCGGGGCTCCTCGATCGTGTCGGCAGCGCGGTGCAGACGAACTTCGACCCGGCGAACATCCTGCCGTTGGCCCGGTTCGGTACCGGGATCGACGGCGACGCCATACGAAGCGAGGTGCTGTATCCCTGCGGCGGAAGCTATCCGCACTGCGAGCTCCAGTCTTCCGGCGGCGACGGTGGCTTCTACCTGATCCCCGACCGCGCGAAGATCCGGGATCTCGCAGCCGCCCTCTTCTACGACCCGCAAGTGAAATCAGAAGGTGCATCCGTAGAAGTGCGTAACGCAGGAGCGCGGACGGGAGTCGCCCAAAGCATTGCGGACCGCCTCGCGGAGCGCGCGTTCACCGTCTCGACCGTGAGCGATGGCGCGACCGCCCGCTCCGCCGTGCTCGTGCGGAACGGCTCGAAGCGCTACACAGCGAACGCGCTCGCGGCACAACTTGGAGGACTGCCCGTCGACACGCTCTCCGGAAGCGAGACGACCGCGGCGGACATCGTCGTACGAGTAGGTACTGACTTTCGAGGCCTCGCGACCGACTTAGCGCGCTGACGCCCGGGGCCCGTCGCGGGTGGCACGGCGCAGCGGGTCTCTCACGAAGCGCGGGTGCCCCGGGGACCCGCCCGCAGCGAACGAAGTGAGCTGCAAGGCGGGGAGGGTGCGCTGAGGGAGAGACCCGCGAAGCCAGGACAGGACCCGCGACGCCTCGCTTAGTGCGAAGAGGTCGCGGGCCGGCTAAGTCTTCTTCTTCGCCCTCTCGATGCGCTCGCGGTCGGCGAGCGCGTGCTTGACGGTGCTGAACTTCGAGAGCGTCCCGCGGCGGTCGTCCTTGATGCCGCGCCGGAAGGCGGGATCACTCGCACTGCGTCGCGCGAGATCGGCGTCGCGTCCGGCGGCGTCGATCGCGCCGACGATGCGACGAAGAGCGTTCGGCTTCTTGAGCTTCTTCTTCGC
>DASPWX010000098.1:0-4290 GCA_035637615.1 Bathyarchaeia archaeon
ACTGCATCGACTCTCCCCGACCCAACGCAGGCCGCGATCGTGCTCGGGGTCTACTGCGTGATCTTCCTCGTCCTGGCGTACTGGCGGCTGCGATCGCGCGACGTGACCGTCGGCGGCTAGGCCGCCCTAGTCCGCTTCCGAGCGGCCGCTCCGCTGCGTCGCGAAGAACTCGCGGAGCAACCGGTCGACTTCGTCACGCAGCAATGGGTAGAACCGCCAGCGCGGGCGGTGGTTGGTCCAGGTCGCATCGAGCAGCTCCGCGTTGGATCGCACGGCACCGGCCTTCTCGTCCGGCGCACCGAAGACGACGAGCGCGATCCGCGCGAGCACGGCCGCACCGGCGCACATCGCGCACGGCTCCACGGTGACGTACAACGCGCAATCCGAGAGCCGCCAACGGCCGAGCGCGCGCGCCGCTTCGCGGATCGCAATGACCTCGGCGTGCGCAGTCGGGTCGGCGTCGATCTCGCGGCGGTTCCCGGCTCGCGTGACGACCGCACCGTCCCGCACGATCGCGGCGCCGATCGGGACGTCGCCATGCTCCCCCGCCCGACGCGCTTCCGTGAGCGCCTCGTGCATGAAACGATCGTCGTCGGCCGGCCGAGCGACGCTACTTGCGTCCGCGAATGGAAGGCCGCTGTGTGGTCGCTCCCTCATACGCCGAGGTACCGCGCCTCGACCTCGCGATCTGCGGCTAGCTCCGCCGGCGTGCCAGAGAAGACGATCGTGCCCTTGTTCATGACGAGCACGCGCTGACCGACGTGCGTCGCGAGCCCGAGGTTCTGCTCGACGAGCAGGAGGGCAAGACCGGTCGACCGGAGCGTCGTGAGGATCTCGCCAACCTGCTCAACGAGCTTCGGCGCGAGGCCTTCGGAGGGCTCGTCGAGGAGGAGCACGGTCGGATTTCGCACGAGCGCTCGGGCGATCGCGAGCATCTGCTGCTCGCCGCCCGAAAGCTGGTCGCCACGCACGGCGCGGCGGCGGCCGAGTACCGGGAAGAGCCCCAGCACCCGGGTCTCGTCCCATCCGTTCGGGCTCGGCCGCGCCGCGACCGCGATGTTCTCGCCGACGGTGAGATCACCGAAGATGCGGCGGCCCTGGGGTACGAGCGCGACACCAGCGCGGGCGACCTCGTGCGGCGGCGCGCCGGTGAGATCGGCGCCGCTGACGGTGATGCTCCCGCCTCGCGGGCGCACGAAGCCCGCGATCGCGGCGATCGTCGTCGTTTTTCCCGCGCCGTTCCGGCCGATGAGCGAGACGGCTTCGCCCGGCGCGACCTCGAGATCGACGCCCTGCAGGATGTGGCTCTCGCCGTAGTAGGCATGGAGCCCGTGGACCGCGAGAGCCGGCGGACTCACGCGACGGTGACCGCTTTTCCGAGGTACACGTCGTGGACCCGCAGATCGCCGCGCACATCCGCAGCGGTGCCATCCGCGATCACGCGACCCTCGTGCAGGACGGTCACGCGATCGGCGAGCCGGAAGACGACGTCCATGTCGTGCTCGACGATAAGGATCGTGAGCGCGCGATCCAGACCGGCGATGAGCTCGGTGATCCGTGCGGTCTCCAGTGGCGACATGCCCGCCGTCGGTTCGTCGAGAAGCAGGACTCGTGGCCGTTGCGCGAGCGCGACCGCGAGCTCGAGCTGACGGCGCTCACCGTGGGAAAGGTCGCGCGCTGGAGCGCCCTCGCGGCCGGCGAGACCAACACGCTCGAGCACCGCTCCGCCCTCGGCGTGCTCGGCGCGGGGAACCGAGCCAAATACGCGATACGGGCCACGGCGTGCGGCGACCGCGAGAGCGACGTTGTCGCGAGCGGAGAGCGATGGAAACAGCTCCGTCCGTTGATAGACGTGCGCAAGCCCGAGGCGCGCCCGCTGCCAGGGACGAAGTCGCGTGATGTCTCGCCCGGCGAGCCGGACGCTGCCGCCCGTCGGCACGGTCTCGCCGGCGAGCGTGTTGATCAGCGTGGTCTTCCCCGCACCGTTCGGTCCGATCACCGCGCGGCGCTCGCCTTCCGCAATCGTGAGGGAGACGCCGTCCAGAGCAACGACGCCGCCGAAGACGCGGCGGAGGTCGCGGATCTCGATCATCGGCGGCTCACCCGCAGCCAGGTGGACCGGCCGAGCCCAACCATGCCCTGCCTCGCGAAGAGTACGAACGCGATGAAGACCAGCCCCAGGATCGCATCCGATATGCGAAGGTCCGTCGGTAGGAGCGACGGCACGACGCGCTCGATCAGCGTGACGAGAGCGGACCCGACGATCGGTCCGCCGAGGGATCCCGCGCCACCCACGAGAACCGTGACGAAGGCGCGGACCGAGTTTGCGAGTCCGGCATCCTGCGCGGAGACGAACCGCGTCGAGTACGCGGACAGGGCGCCCGCGATCCCGGCGATGGTGCCGGCGATCACGAACGCCGAGAGGCGAAGGCGCGCGGTGTCGTATCCGAGCGCGCGCATGCGGCGTTCGTTCTCGCGAACGCCGATCAAGGCTCGGCCGTAGGGCGACCGCGCGAGGCCCCAGATCACGAGCGCTGCCAGCACGAACGTCATGGCCACGAGGACGTACATGAGATCGGGCGCGCTGAAATCGAGGCTCGCGAGCATCGGACGGCCGACGCCGGACAGCCCATTCGAACCGCCGGTCACCGCCGTCCACTGAAATGCGATCGCGAAGACGATCTGTGCGAGCGCGAGGGTCAGCATCAGAAAGAAAATGCCCTCGGAGCGGACGACGAGGACGCCGATGACGAGCGCGAGCAGCGCGCCGACGAGCGCCGCTGCGCCCAGCGTGACCGGCAGCTGGTCGGTCGCGAGACGTTGGCCCGTGATGCCCGCGGCGTACGCGCCCGCACCGAAGAACGCGGCATGACCGAGCGACGGCATACCGGCACGCCCCACGAGCAGATCGAGCGAGAGCGCGAAGATCGCCAGGATGAGGGCATCGCGCAGCAGGGTGGTCGCGAAGCGCGACACCCAGGGCGCGCTCCAGTACGGGAACGTCACAAGAGCGACCGCGGCCGCACCGACGAGCGCCCAACGCAGCACGGGTCTCACCGCGCGACGCGGATCCGGCCGAGCAGACCGGTCGGCTTCAGGAGAAGCACGAGCGCGACGATCGCGAAGATGACCGCGAGGGCGACGTCCTGGAAGAGGACCTTGCCGAAGGTGTCCGCAGGTCCGACGAGCACGCTCCCCGCGACCGCACCGGAGAGGGTGCCCAATCCGCCGACGACCACGACGACGAGCGAGTAGAGGAGACCCGGATCGACGTCCATCCCCGGTTGTACGCCGAACACCGGCGCCGCGATGACTCCGGCAAGGCCGGCGAGCGCGGCGCCCGTCGCGAACGTCGACGCGAAGAGCCGATTCGTGTTCACGCCGAGCGCCCCGAGCATTTCAGCGTCCTGGACGCCGGCGCGGATGAGCATGCCGACGCGCGTCCGGCGGTAGACCACCGCCATCGCGGCGGCGAGCGCGACACCGAATCCCATCACGAACAGTCGATAGATCGGATAGACGCCGCCTATCAACGTGACCGATCCGTCGAGTCCGGCCGGCGCCGAGAGGGATCGCACTTCGCGTCCCCAGACCTGGCCGATGACGTCGACGATCACGAGCGAGACCCCGATCGTCAGCAGGACCTGGTCGAGGTGCCGACCGCGGAGGCGCCGCAGAAGCAGCGGCTCGAGGATGAAGCCAAGCAGGCCGAGCGCGAGCGGCGCCGCGAGCATCGCGAGCCAGAACGAGCCGGTGGATTGGACGACCGAGAGCGCGATGTACGCACCCAGCATGTAGAACGCCCCGTGCGCGAGGTTGACGACATCCATCATCCCGAACACGAGGGATAGGCCCGAGGCGAGGATGAAAAGCAAGGCGCCGAACGAGAGACCGTTCAGCGCCTGCTGAAATACGAGCTCGGGGCTCACTCCTAGAGGCTAGCTATTTCCCGGGGTCGGTCACCTTTGCGACCTTGTCGCTGATCGTGTTCACCGTCTGCCCGTTCTGCGTCTTGACCTCGCGGATGTAGATGTCCTGGATCGGATTGTGGGTGCTCTTGTCGAAGGTGAAGTCCCCGCGCGGGCTCTTGAAGCTCACGTCCTCGAGCGCTTTGACGAGCTTGTCCTTATCTGAGCTGTCCCCGTCGAGCTTCCGCAGCGCCTCGTCGAGGGCGCGCATGCCGTCGTACTGCTGCACCGCGAAGACGTCGGGAAGCAGCGGGTACGCCTTTTGGAAGTCGGCGACGAACTTCTTGTTCTCGGCGTTGTCGAGCTCGACCGCCCAGAACAG
>DASPWX010000099.1:0-3570 GCA_035637615.1 Bathyarchaeia archaeon
CTTGGCGTGTGTTTGCAGATCGCGCGCCGCCGAGAGAAGTACGAGCGGAATGTCCTCGTCGCCTTCGTCGCGCGCGCGGAGCTCGTGGGCGAATTGCCATCCGTCCATGACCGGCATCATGAGGTCGAGCACGATCACGTCAGGACGGAACGTCTTGATGATCGCGAGCGCTTCCTGACCATTCCCTGCGGGAACGACCTCGAAGCCCTCGTCCTCGAGCGCCGTGAACAGAAGCTCCCGGATGTCGGGGTCGTCATCGACAACGAGCACACGTTTCCCAGCCACCGGGCCGTAGATTGCCACACGTCGTCAGGTCGGCGTACAAGCGAGCCTAGTGCGGTCTGCGTAGTGAGATTGCGAATACGGCCGGAATGAGTACGAAGCCGACCGCAAAGAGTGCGACCCATAACAAGATTGCCTCGAGGTGGCACGAAATGCCCGGTGCGCATCCTTCGAGCGAGCGCGCACGCTCGATGAGAAGCAGCGGCAGGCTCGCCGGCGACGCGACGACCGAGGCGGCCACGAATGATGTCGCGATAGTTGCCAAGCCGCGCTCGATGCCGCCAGCCCGTCGGTCGACGACACGCGCTTGCCACCGCGCCCACGCCACTGCGATCGCCGTGATGACCGCAGCCAGCGCGATTGAGAGCGGAAATCGCTCGGTAAATCCTCGGTCTAAAACCCGTGGCAGTGCAAGCTCGACTAGCGTCAGCGCGGCCCAGTAAGCGAGCTTGATCGTGGTGACTCGACCGACGAGAAGCGCGAGGGTCTTCTGCCGAGGGAGCGGAGGCCGCTCACCTACCGATAGCTGGTCCACCACTTCTGCAGGAAGTACATGGCCGCGATCAGGATGAACACAGTCACAAGGACCATGTAGAACTCGTTGGCTTCGCTGACTTCGGCGATCACTTCAGGCTCTGAAGATACTCGATGATCGCTCGGATCTGCTCGTCGCTGAGGGAACCGCCCGCGGCGGTGCCGAATGCCGGCATCACGACGCCAGGCTTGACCGCTGGCGGGTTCTGGATCCAGTGCAGCAGGTAATCGGAGTCTCCGGCGGCCAGCTTCGCTTTGTTCTCGGCGTTGAGCGGCCCTTCCGTGCCGTAGTGGCCGAGGTTCGGCGCCGTCGGCAGGGTGCTCGGCGTGTTCGGATCGAAGCTGTGGCACGTCACACACGCCGCCTGCGGGTTGCCCAGCGTGAGCTGCTTGCCGAGCTCGATCCCTGTGAATACCGGCGGCTTCGGCGGGTTCGGCTCGAGCGGCAGATGCCCGTCCTCGGCACCCGAGGTGTGCTGGCGGACGGTCACGATGTCGGCCCAGTCCTGGTCGGTGCCGAACATGATGAAGCTCACAAGCTGCTGGATTTGCTCGTCGTTCAGCGAGCCGCCCTCGTGGTCGCTCCACGCGGGCATGGAGATCGAGCCCGGCGGCTTCGCGCGGCCGCGCGAAATCGTGAGCGTGAGGAGGTCCTCCACGGCCTTCAGCTTGGTGGGATCGCTCTTGATGTTGTCGTACTTGAACCCGGGCTTGTTCAACGGAAGGCCGGGCAGGTCCTTTCGCGTCGGATCGGTGCTGCCGAGACCGGTCTTGCCGTGGCAGTCGAAGCAGAAATTGGCGTAGAGGTTGCGGCCGCGCTCGATCGACTTGTCGAGCTGCTGCTGCGAGGCGACCTTGTCGCGCCAGCGCTCCGAGCTCGCGTCGGCGCGGACGACGAAGATCGTGAAGAAGTACCCACCGACGAGCGCGAAGACGGCGAAGAGCATGCCGGCCCCGACAAGGATTTTCCGATCGAGGTTCGCGCTGATCTCGAGCGGGTCGGGCGCGGCCGGGATCGGCGCGACGTAGTAGGGCGTCGGCTGCTCGATGGTCTCGCCGGCCGCGTAGTGCTGCTCGATGAGCTCCGCGCCCGTCTTGTCGGGTGGCTCCAATGACTGCTGGTGAAAGATGAGGTAGCCGAAGAACGCGAGGAAGCCGGCAAACATGAGAATGCTGGCCACGGCGAGGACGAAGTTCAGGTCGAGCTGCATCTACGTCTCGGAAATCCCCGCCTCGGCGAGGTGCTTCGGATCCCAGACATTTGCCTGCCGGTCCACGACGTTGAGCGGATTCGTGTCGACGATGAGCGTGCCGGTCGCGTCGGCCACGATGTGGAAGAGTTGCAGCGGTTTCGGAGCGGGACCGCCTTTCACGACCGCGGTGTGCTTGTCATAAAGCGAGCCGTGGCAGGGGCAGTGGAATTGGTCCTCGGCCGCGTTCCACGGCACGCTGCAGCCGAGATGGGTGCATTTGCGGTACGCGGCGATGATCCCGCCGGGCGCATGGATGAGAAAGAACTTCCCCTCGAGGTTCAGGATCGGTACGTCATTCGTCGTCTTGAACGTATCGAGGACGCTGACCTTGGTACCGACGGCGATCTTCGCGCCGAGGCCGAGGATCTTGTTCACCTTAATGAAGGGGACGGTGAGTGCGGTGATCTCGGTGACCGCGAGCAGCGTGCCGGCCAGGAATCCCAGCCGAAAAAGCTGCCGCCGCTTGATGCGGCCGACGAGCCCTTGAAAAGTCGAGTCGGTGTGCGGCCGGATCATATGTTCGGCTCAAGGCACTGGTGCGTCGACGGCACGGCCCACGGAGGGAAGAGATCCATACCGGGGCCACGCATGGAGGTACCCACGACCGTGAGCACGAGGTACACGGCGACGAATCCGGTGTAGACGGCGATCATCCACTCGCGCGTGTTGGCCGCGTACAGCCGCTTCACGATCAGCACGAGGAGCACGGAGAGGCCGATCATCACGCCGATCGGGATGAGGTAGTTCGGCAGGAGCTGTTTGCCGCCCGGGAAATGCTCGGTCGCGAACTCGATGTATCCGTGGCCCTTCAGGAACGCGTCGAGCAGGATCAACGAAAACGTCCCGACTGTCGCAAAGACCGCCGCGAAGATCGTGATTCGCTTCCCGTTTGCGCTCGTGAAGTAGATGCCGACACCCTCGCGGCTCCGGTCGATGTATGGGATCACCGCCATGAACGTGAGCCAGACGGTCGGGACGACCACGCCGGCGAGTCCCTTGTCCATGTGGAGCAGGAGCTCCTGAAGATTGAGCAGGTACCACGGCGCTTTCGACGGGTTCGGCGTGCAGTCGGGGGTGGCGTGGTCCTGGAGCGGTGCGTTGAACGCGGCGGCGATGACGAAGAGGCCGATCGACCAGAGCATCGCCGCGATGAACTCGATCACCAGAAGGTGCGGCCAGACCATCGCGGTGTCCTCGACGCGCTTGTCGACCCGCACCACCGAGTCCTGCCTGACAAAAGCGAGCAATCGGAGTCTCTTCTCCTGTCCAGCGAAGGGCTGCGGACCTCTGGGAGTCGTCACGCGAAGGCACCAGCGCGGATGGCGCGGCCGGGCGGGTAGCCCTCTCCTCGCGGCTGGCTACGCGCGCCCGCCTTCCACGATGCGCGACGCGCATGGGCGCGCTGGGCGCAGATGCTCGTCGAGGGCCACCCGCCCGTCCGCGCCTCGCGATCCGTTCGCGCCGTCCGAGTCATCCGAATCACAGCGGTCCGGTGATCCCG
>DASPWX010000100.1:0-25485 GCA_035637615.1 Bathyarchaeia archaeon
GGCTCACGCCGAGCCCGAGCAGAAAGCGGCCGGGGTAAGCGTCGACCAAAGTGCGGGCTCCGTTCGCCATCGCGACGGGGTCGCGCGCCCAGATGTTGGCGATGCCGGTCGCGATAACGAGATTCGTCGTCGCGCCCAAGAGGAGGCTCGCGTGAGCAAAGGCCTCCTTACTGCCGAGACTCTCCGGTACCCAGAGCGCTTTAAACCCGAACGACTCGATCGCGTGCACGTAGTCCCGTGCGTCCGCGGCAGACATTCGCTCGACATCGTGCGTCCAGACACCGACCGCGCCGAGCCGCTTGGCCCACTCGCGCGCGCCTTCGGTCATCGCGCGAAGCGTACCTGCGGGGCGCTCGCGAGGTCGAACTCACCCATCCGCCCGGGACCGAGGGCGAGAAGCTCCTCCCGCGCGGCGGTCGCGTCGGCGATGAGCCCCGTGACATCGATCGTCTGGCAACTTGGCACGAACGGGCGGAGACGTTCGATTCCCTCTTCGAGAAGCACCGACGCGCCGTGGAAATTGCCGCCACGCCAGTGGTGAAAGCCGACGCCGACCTGAAGGATGCCGTGATACAGATGGCGTACCGGCGCGGCTGTATCCCGCCACAAGAGCTCGAGTGTTTCGTGCTGCTCGAAGAACTCTCCCGCGTTGAACTGCGCGATCCCGCGGAGAAGCGCTGCCGGTGGCGGGTCGGAGCACCGGGCACGCGCCGGCTCGTCGGGTGCCCCCTGAGGCTGCCGTTTCGGCGGACGCGCCGATTTGCGCGAGCGGCTACTCGGCTCGGGCGTGCTCGGATCCGATGATCTTGCGGTAGCGGAGCTCGTCCTCGACGAACTCGCGGACGAGATCGTTGTCGAACGCTTTGGGAAGTTCCTCCGGCCGCTCGGCGTAGGCGACCTTGATCCCTTCGTGCAGATCGTGCGCGGCTACCAGATAACCCTTGGGGAGCTCGTAAAGCCGCGTGTATTGAAAGTGCCAGACCGGCCCTGTCTGACCGATCGTTCTACCGGCAAAACGGATGACGCGCGGTTCCTCGCCGAGGACCTTCGTGTACTTGCCGATCTCGCGCTTCGCGGTAGCACGTTCTTCCTCGGTCACGTCGGCCGGCAATGGGAACTCGGCGATTTCGCTACTCACGTCGCGCGATGATAGGCTGAGAAAAGATCACGCGATTCTTTCCACATGTTCGAAACGGGAGAGCGAATCAGAAATGGCCTACGTGATCACGGAACCGTGCATCGGCGTGAAGGACGCATCATGCCTTGATGTCTGTCCTGTTGACTGCATATATACAACTGATGCAGACAACATGTACTTCATTCATCCGGATGAATGCATTGATTGCGGTGCGTGTGAGTCGGTGTGTCCGGTGAGCGCCATCTTCCCTGAAGATGCTGTGCCCGACAAGTGGAAGAACTACATCGAGATCAACAAGAACTACTTCAACAAGTAACCTACTAGGAGACAGACGAAAGCGACGGCTCATGGCCGTCGCTTTTTGTTTCTCTTCGCGCGCGCGTCCTCGCGGACGCATGCCAGACATTGGTGCAGGTGATTCATCGGATCTTCCGCGTTTTTTCCTCGGCCTTTGAACGGCCGAATGCGCGCGTTCCACTTGTCGTGGCCCCGCAGGCAATAGCGCGCGCCGGCCACACCGAAGGCCGGATTCCCACGGGGCAAATCGCGCTGCGAGTGGATGGTCTGCAAGACACGTTGCGCTTGGGTTCTCTTGACGACACCGATGAAGGGCCACAGCAGATGAAGTCCCAGCTGTACATCGGTCGGAGTCGAGACACGCCAACGCCTGTGAGGTTTGGAGTTCCCCTTACCGGGTCTCAGACCCGAGATCGCACCAATCTCACCCAACGCCGACTTCAAACGGACGAGCTCGGGGGCGATTCCGACCTCCGCGCACTGAGGAACATAGAGTCTCGGCACCATGTACCCGGGATGGGTCCGGTGCTTCTCGAGATATGTCGATCCTTCACCGTCAAAGAAGCCGCCGGCCCACGCGAGCTCCTCGCTCATCGAACCCGGCCACACCTGAGCCGGCAACGTTCCCAACGTTCGCCCGAACTCCGCGCGTTTGACCACGCAGAGCCACGGACCGATCCGGTCGACGACTCGGAGAAGGTCCGGTCGCGATGTGGCTTCCCAGTAGTAGAGCGGCTGCCTGCCCTCGACGATTACCGGGCCGTGAATGCGGCCAACGTCGACGATCCTCTTGAACTTGGTGAGCACCTCGGGGACGCCGTCGAGCCCCGCCTGATTGATCCGCGAGTGGACACCGCGGCCACTCCGATTGGCCCACCCCTCGCCATCGAAGAATCCCGCTGCCCAGGCAAGGTCGTGACTCTCCAACCGCGAGATTTAGACAGAACACGTCGTGCGTGTCTGTCCTCCAAACGTGCGAAGACGTCGTCAAAACGTGCGAACGCTGTCGCACAAATGTGCGCGAGGCCGGGTGCTGGTGCCCGGCCTCGCGCGAGATCGTGGAAATCAGCCCGTCATGGCGCTGACCGTCAGCCGCCCACCCCACTCATGGGATAGAACCGCAGCTGCAGCAGCTTGAGACCCTGGTTGTCGTAATTCCAGAAGTAGTTCTGAAGGCAACCGTTGAAGAGCGAAAGCGTGACATCGGTTGCCGTGGTCACGCCGAGGCAGGTCGCGAGAGCGGTGTTCGCGGTGGGGTCGACCGTGATCGTGATGAAGAGCAGCTCCGCCGAGGCATTCACGAAGGTCTGCTTTCCCTTCGTCCGTTCCATCGAGAGCGTCGAGAGGGAGCAGATCAGTTCGTCGTCCGCGGTGCCGAATACGCCGTCGACGCCGGCGGTCGTCGCGCAAGTGGTGGTGTTTGACTTGCCGCCCGGCTTGCCGAGCGCTCGAGCCCACACGGTCCATGTCGCTGAGACATCGGCCGGAAGCTGAAAGAGTGCACCGTTGCTGTCGGTCGCGTTGGCGTCCAAGACCTGGAAGCTCTCACCGGCAGGCGCCGGCTGCAGCAAGATCTTGTTGACCTTGTTCAACTGATTGGCGAGCTTGCCGTTCAGACTGACGGCGTCCTCTCCGCCGTTGAGCTGGACGAAGATGCGGTGCCCGTCGCCGACCGTCATCGTCGCGGTCTTGTCTTTGGAGACGCCGATGATGTTGAGGTTGTAGTGCGCACCGTTCGGAGCGCCATTGCCGGTCGTTGCAACAGTCGCCGTGGCGATGGTCGCGGTAGTCGCGGTGCTCGCGGTTGTGGTCGTCGCGGCCTGTTGCGTCGTGGTCAGGCTCGCGCTGGTGGCCGTCTTCGCGGCGCCGCTGTCGACGGTCGCGGTCGTGGTGACCGCTGGAGCGACGACGTAGGTCCCGGCTACGACCGCCGGTGCGGAAGCGATCGCGATCGTGATGAGTGCGGATAGGACTCGTCCCACGAGGACCTCCCGCCCCTCTCCTCCCTATTACGAGCCGATTGGTTCGACCGTCAGACCCCCCTTTCGTTGCATCGACTCGTCTGATTAACGTCGGGCGAAGCCCGCGCGCGGTAGGACTGTCGGTAACGTTGGGCCGGACGATCAGCGCCACATGTCGCGACAAAGGGGTCGCGTCGCGCGTTGCGACAGCCCCTAGTCTTCGATGAGCTTCCGGCCCGCGAATCCCGTCTCGACGTCGTGCCAGTAGCTGATGCGATCGCCTTCGCCAAGCTTCCAGCAGAGCAACACCTCGCGTCCGCGGCGCATCGCTGGGAAGTCGATGAGCCCCTGATCGGGGTCCTTCACGTCGACGCCGAGGTGCGCGATCTCGAGGAGCAGGGCGTTGATCTCCTTCGCGACGGGATCGGTGGGACGCCGGTCGTATGACGCCTTGCGTCGCTGAAGGTCTTCGAGGAGGGGGCGCACTTTCGGGAGGAGGGCTTCAGCCTGAGCCCGAGTGAACGTCGGCATATGCTCGCGTTCGAGTATGGGGCTGGAGGGAGCATCGTGGCGACATACGTCCTTCTCACGAAGGTGACCGCGGCCGGCGTGAAGACGCTGCAATCGAACCCGCGGCGCATCAAGAAAGTCAACGAAGAGATCGAGGCCATGGGGGCGCGCGTCGTCGCGCAGTACGCGACGCTCGGTCGTTACGACTTCGTCAACATCGTCGAGGCGAAGGACAACGAGACGATCTCGCGTGTCTCCGTGGGACTCGGCGCCCGAGGCACCGTACAGATCGAGACGCTCTCGGCCATCCCGATTGAGACGTTCATCCGCACGATCGGCAAGAAGAGCAAATAGCGAGCGGCGATGGCGAGCGCGTCGGCTAGCGAGGCCTGAGGGCCCTCCGCCACTTCGCCTCGTATGGCTGCTGCCGTTCGGCGAGCGACTGGTAGATCGGGGAGGTCACCGGCTTCTCGGCGTGCGAGATGCTTCCGATGCGCTGGGTGAGCGCCAACGCGTCGAGGTTCACCATCGGCTCGTCACCGAGGGTCCGTGTGATCGCTGGTTTGCTAAATTTCATTCCCACCGTAGCCCTAACGCTATGTCGAGTTCGTCGTGTCTCCATAGCGCGTTCGGTCACCCGACCGGGTGGTGGCTTTCCCAGGACCATACGGCCGCATGGTGGCCGACTACTGCAAACGCATGAGTCCCCATCAGCAACCCGCGGAGCCTAGGCCGGGAGCGGCTCCGCAAGGAGGTCGACCGCTGCGCGAACGGGTGCGTTCGTGGGGATTTCCGCGTCACGTGGCGGTTCGACCGACGTATCGATGATCAGATCCCGCCCCAGGTGATCGGCGAGCGCACGACTGCATCGCTCTCCCACCTCCGCCACGTGCGCCGACACGCCGAGCCGCTCGAGGGACGCGACCTCGTGCTGAAAGCCGCAGGGAAGGACTCGATCGAACGCGGCAAGATCGGTAGACACGTTGAGCGCGAAGCCGTGCGTTGTCACGCCGCGCGAGACGCGCACGCCGATCGCGCCGATCTTCGCTGGCCGCCCATCGGGCAGGTCAACCCACACCCCGGTCTTGCCCCGCTCGGTACGCGACGCGACCCCGTAACTTGCGAGCGCGTCGCGCAAGGCCTCCTCGATCGCACGGACGTACCCCACGAGGTCGGCGCCCTCCGCAAGCCCGGTGATGGGGTAACCGACGAGCTGGCCGGGGCCGTGGTATGTGATGTCGCCGCCGCGATCCACGCGATACACGGAGGCCCCCGACGCACGGAGAACTTCCGGACCGACGAGAAGGTGGTCCGTCGTTCCTCGGCGCCCGATCGTGTAGACGGGATCGTGCTCGAGCAGCAACAGGCGTTCGGCTCCTCCGTTGCGCACGCGCGTCGCGACCGCCTCCTGCATTCGCCATGCGTCCACGTACGGGACGCGCCCGAGCCACGTCGCGTGCAGCGATCTACCCAAGGGCCACGTGTCGCTCCGCGTGATAGGAAGAACGCACGAGCGGTCCCGACTCGACATGGCGGAAGCCCATCGTCATCCCCTCGTCATGAAGCGACGCGAACTCAGCGGGCGTCCAGTAGCGCTCGATCGGCAGATGCGTCGGCGACGGCCGTAGATACTGGCCGACCGTCAGCACATCGGTCCCCTGCGCGGCGATATCGCGCATCGTCCCGAGCACTTCTTCCTGGGTCTCGCCGAGTCCAACCATGATGCCGCTCTTGCAGACGAGGTCAGGCGCTCGCTCCTTCGTGCGGCGGAGCACCTCGAGCGACCGTGGATAGCGGGCCTGCGGTCGGACGCGCGGATACAGGCGCTCGACCGTCTCAACGTTGTGATTCAGGATCTCCGGGCGCTCGGCGAGCACCGCGTCGAGAGCGGCGGGGTCCCCGGTGAAGTCCGGGATGAGCACCTCGACGGTCGTTCCCGGTGACTGGGCGCGGATCTCGCGGATGGTCGCGGCGAAGAGCGCAGCGCCGCCGTCGACGAGCTCGTCGCGGTTCACGCTCGTAACGACGGCGTGGCCGAGCGCCATCTGCGCAACCGCGGCGCCCACGCGGGCCGGCTCGTCGAGATCGACGCTGCCTGGACGACCGGTCTTCACCGCGCAGAAGCCGCACGAGCGTGTGCACGTGTCGCCGAGGATCATGAAGGTCGCGGTGCCCGCGCCCCAGCACTCGGCCATGTTCGGGCAGTGGGCCTCCTCGCAGACCGTGTGAAGCGACTTCGATCGCATGAGCCGCCGGAGGGTCTCGTACTCCGGGCCCATCGGAAGACGGACCTTGAGCCACTCGGGACGAGCGCGGTCGATCGGGACGACGGTGTTCGCGGCGCTGCGCCCGCGCGAGCGCGGCCGCTCGACGTCGCCGGGCATCTCGAACTTGATCGGCGCGAGGTCGGCCACTAGTACACCGGGACCGACGTGCCCGTGGACTGAAGCCAGTCGCGGACGGCCGTGAGGAAGCGCGCGGCCGTCGATCCATCGACGACACGGTGGTCGAAGCCGATGACGATGTTCATCATCTGCCGGATCGCGATCGCGTCCTCATCCGTGACGACAAGCCGCTTGCGAATCGATTCCGACGAAAGGATCGCGGCCTGGCCCGGCGGGACGATCGGGCTAGAGACGACCGTGCCGAGCGGACCGGTGTTGTTGAGTGTGAAGGTGCCGCCGGAAAGATCGTCCAAAGTGAGCCGTCGCGCCTTCGCGCGATCGACGACGTCGCGGATGGAGCGCATCAGGCCCGCCAGACTCTTGCCGTCGGCGTCCTTGATGACCGGCACGATGAGGCCGTCATCGCCAAGCGCGACCGCGTAGCCGAGATTGAGCTCGCGGTGCCGAATGAGTCCTTGATCCGTCCAGCTCGAGTTGACGGACGGCACCGTGCGGAGCGCCTCGACGACTGCTTTTGCGATGAACGCGGCGGGCGATAGGTCGAACCCCTCGCGCTCCTGGAATTCGCCCTTGACGCGCTCCCGGTAGCGCATGAGGTCGGTCATGTCGACCTCCATCACGGCATGCGCGTGCGGAGCGCTCCAGGCCTGGACCATGTTGTTCGCGATCGCCCGCCGCATCTGCGAGAGGGGCACAAGCTCGTCGCCGGCGAGCGAAGGGACGGGCGCCTGGCGCGCGGGAGCCGTCTGCGATGATGCTTGGGGTTGTGCCTGGACGACACGCGTCGCGGCCTGCTGTTGCGACGCCCCGCGCTGCGCGATGAAGTCTTCGACATCCTTGCGCGACACGCGCCCACCGAGACCGGTGCCCTCGATCGCCGATATGTCGATGCCCTGCTCGCTCGCGAGCTTCCTCACCGCCGGCGTCGCTCTCACATCGGAGAGATCGGGGCGCTCCGCGGTGACGGTCGGCGCCGCCGAGGATTGGGGCGCGGGGGACGGACTTTGAGGTGATGAAGAAGCCGCGCGCGCCGGAGCGGGAGCCTGAGCTGGTCTGGGCGGCTCAACCACCGAGGGCCCCCGCCCGGCGGGGGCGCCCGGGCCCGTCGGGGCCTGGGCTCCGCCGGGTTGAGAGGGTTTCGGTGGTTGAGCCGCAGTCGGCTGCGGTTCCGCAGCCTGCGGCTGTGGTGCGCGCGGCGGTGCCGCCGGGGCTTGAGGGGTAGTCGCCGCGGCTTCCCCATCGGCGGTGTCAAAGACAGCGAGGAGCGTCCCGATCGGGACGGTCTGGCCTTCTTCGACCTTGACCTCCTTGAGAGTCCCGGCGACGGGCGACGGGATCTCCGTGTTCACCTTGTCTGTCTGGACCTCGACGAGGAGGTCGTACTTATTCACCTTGTCGCCGGGCTGCTTGAGCCACTTCCCGATCGTGCCTTCGGTGACGGACTCGCCGAGCTTGGGCATCTTCAGCTCAAAAGCCATTGATCAATCTCCAGCTTCGCCGGAGACGCCCCCGGCGGGTGGTCTCGCTCGTCCTGCCAAAGCCAGTCCTCGCTCGTGTCAAGTTTGATCTCTCCTAGTACGCGGCCAGCTCGCGCATCTTGGCCGCGATCTTCGCCGGATCGGGCATGAACCAGTCTTCCTGTGGTTTGTTGTACGGCATCGCGGGCACCTCTGGACCGCCGATGCGCATCACCGGAGCATCCAGATCGCTGAAGGCCTCCTCGGCGACCAATGCGGCAATCTCGGCGCCGGCGCCGAACATGCGGTTGTCTTCATAAACAACCAAACATTTTCCGGTCTTCCGCGCTTCCCGCAGGATGGTTTCCACGTCGAGGGGGCGGAGGCTCCGGATATCCACGACATTCGCGGAGATACCGTCGGCGGCGAGGGTCTCGGCCGCGGCGAGCGAGTGATGCAGCATGAGGCCGTAGGCGTAGACCGTGATGTCGGTGCCCTCGCGCTTCACGTCGGCCGGTCCCAGGGGAACGGTGTAGTCGCCCTCCGGAACATCGCCCTTCACCGAACGGTAGGTCGCCTTGTGTTCGAGGAAGATCACCGGATCGGGATCGCGGATCGCGCTTCGCAGCATGCCGGTGATGTCGTACGGCGTCGACGGCACGACGACCTTGAGTCCGGGCACGTGAGCGTAGAAGGCCTCGACCGATTGGGAGTGATAGAGCGCACCGTGAATCGCCCCGCCCCACGGCATGCGGATCACCATCGGAACTCCCCAGGCGCCGTTTGACCGGTAGCGCATGCGGGCGGCCTCGTCGACTATCTGCTCGAAGGCCGGGGCGCTGAAATCCGCGAACTGCATCTCCGCGATCGGGATGAGACCGCCGAGTGCTGCGCCGATGGCGACGCCCACGATGCTCGACTCGGCGACCGGCGTGTCGATGATCCGATCGGCCCCGAACTCCTCGATGAGGCCGTCCGAGACGCGGAATACCCCGCCACGCACGCCGACGTCCTCGCCGAGAAGGATGAGCCGCTCATCCCGCCGGAACTCGGTTTGGAGGGTGTCGTGCACCGCCTGGACGTTCGTCTTGATCACGAGCGGCGCTCCGGCATGATCGGCGGGAAATCGTCGGGGCGGCGCTCGCGCATGATCGCGTAGACCGTCTCGAAGATGTCCTCGCGATTCGGCTTCGAGAAGTAGTCTCCATCGTTGCCGACGGCGACACGGTTCGCGGCTCCCGTGAGCGTCCGCGGCCCGACGTCCAGGTGATCGATCGCGCCCTGAGTCTCGACGACCTCGCGCACGATGTACGCCGACGCGCCACCCGGCACGTCCTCGTCTACGACGAGCAGCGCGCGGGTCTTCTCCACGGATTCGGCGATGGCGTGATCGCGATCGAACGGGAGCAGCGTCTGCACATCGATGATCTCGGTCTCGATACCTACGCTGGCGAGATCCTCCGCGGCCTCCATCGCGATCCGGCAGAGGGCGCCGTAGGTGACAAGCGTGACGTCCGAGCCCGAGCGGAGCGTTTCGGTGACGCCGAGCGGGATCGTGAACTCACCGACGTTCTCCGGCAGACGTTCCTTCAGCCGATAGCCCGAGAGCACCTCGATGAGAAGCGCGGGGTCGTCGCCGCGCAGCAGCGTGTTGTAGAGGCCGGCCGCGCGCGTCATGTCGCGCGGCACCGCGACATGGAGCCCGCGCAGCGACGAGACGATCGTCGCCATCGGCGATCCGGTGTGCCAGATGCCCTGCAGCCGATGGCCCTTCGTGCGGATGAGGACCGGCGCCTTCTGGCCACCGCCGGTGCGCCAGTGCAGCGTCGCGAGGTCGTCGGACGCGAGCTCGAGCGCGTAGAGCAGGTAGTCGACGTACTGGATGTCCACGACCGGCCGGAGTCCCCGAAGGGCCGCGCCGATCCCCTGCCCCAGGATCGTCGCCTCGCGTATGCCGGTGTCGATAACGCGCTGCTCGCCGTGCTTTGCCTGCAGTCCCTCGAAGACGAGGTTGACGTCGCCGAGCTTTCCGACGTCCTCGCCGAGGATGAGGATCCGCGGGTCGCGCTCCAGGTTCGCGTCGAAGCACCGCAGGAGCACCATCCGGCCGTCCACCACCTCGGCGTCGCCGGGATACGCCGGCGCGACCGAGCCGATCCGGAGGGGAGACTCCGCCGAACGGCTGTAGAGGTGCGAGTTGAAAAGCTCGTCGTTGTGCTTCGCGTACGACTCGACGAACGCGGCGAGGTCATCACGCGCGGATCCTCCGCCACCGCGAAGTGCGGCGAGCGCGCGGCGCGCCGTCGATGCGATGAGCCGCCGGCTCGGAGAGTCGGTGGTGCGCAGCTCCTCGACGAGCGCGTCGAGATCGGTCTGGCCTTCCGCGGCCGCCGCCTCGAGGACCGCGAGAGCCTGTTCGGTCTCGGCGCGGATCGGCTCCTGATACGCCTCCCAGGCCTCTTCGCGGGTGCGTTCGACATCCGTGCGGCTCACCCGCTCGAGCTCGTCGAGCGTCGCCGCATCCGCTATTTCTTCGCGAATGATCCACTCCCGCATTCGGCGGATCGGATCGAACTCGATCTCGAACCGGAGACGGTCCTTGGATTTATAGCGCTCGTGCGAGCCGCTCGTGGAGTGTCCCTGCGGTTGTGTCATCTCGGTCACGTGGATGACAGCCGGGATGTGCTCGCGGCGGGCGCGCTCGGCCGCGAGCTGGTAGACGTCGCAGCACGCGACGTAGTCGTGGCCCCTCACGGTGTACAGGTCGATGCCCGTCCCGTTCTGCTCCCGCCGGAATCCTTGGAGCACCGCGGAGATCGAGCCCTTCGTCGTCTGGAACTCGTTGGGCACCGAGATCCCATAGCCGTCGTCCCATACAGAGATCACCAGAGGGATCTGCAGGACTCCCGCCGCGTTCAGGCTCTCCCAGAACACGCCTTCGCTGGTCCCCGCGTTCCCGATCGTCGCGAAGCAGACCTCCTCGCCGGCGCGGGAGAAGCCGCGCGCGACCGAACGTGCCGCCGGCGATTCGCGATACAGCCGTGATGCCCAAGCCAGACCGACCGAACGAGGCATCTGCGCCGCCACGGGGGACAGCTCCGACGCGGACTGCCCCGTCGCGAGCAGGTCCTTGAAGCGCCCTCGTTCGTCGAGCGTGCGCGTCGCGAAGTGGCTGAGCATCTGGCGACCGGCGGAGTTCGGGTCGCGGACGACGTCGGGATCCGCGTAGAGCTGCGCGAAATACTGGGAAAGATCGGCCAGGCCGACCGCGAACATGAAAGTCTGGTCCCGGTAGTACCCGGATCGCCAGTCACCCGGCCTGAAGGCGTGCGCCATTCCCAGCTGGGCGACCTCCTTACCCTCGCCGGAGATGCCAAAGGGAGCCTTTCCGACGAGGACTTCGCGCCTCGACAGCTCGCTCGCCGCCCGGCTGCGAACGGCGAGCCGGTAATCGGCGAGGACGTCCTGAGCGCTGAGGCGGAGCTTCGCTTTAGGAGTGGTGACCGCGATGTCGGGGCGGGTGCCCGTCTTCATCCGCCTTCAATGGTGCCAGTTCCCTGCCACTAGGCCGCCGCGGCTTGCTCCGCCTGATCGAGGAATGGAAGCGTCGCGGCGAGGAACTCATCGGGGCGCTCCGCCTGGGGCATATGCCCACAGTGGTCGATCAGCGCGACCTGCGCCTGCCGCAGCGTGGCGTGGACGTCGGCCAGATGCCGCAGCGGAAGCACGAAGTCCTCGCGGCCCCACACCACCAGGGCCGGGCCGGTATAGAGCGCGGAGCGCGCGACCCATGCCTCGCGCAATGAGCGCCGAACGCCGCGGATACCCACGCCCGCGGAAAGCGCGCGCACGAATTCCGGGAACGAGCTGTTGCCGTACCGCTCCGCCTCCTCGTAGAGCTCGGGTGTGATCCGCCTCGCGTCGTAAAAGCACGTGCGCAGAACGTTCCGCGCGGCGCCGCGCGGTCGGGGCAGCCGCGCCACAAGACCGAACCCGGGCAGCGAGCAGGCCCGCAGGAAGAAGGCGACATCGCGTCCCAGACCCCCAGGCGCCACGAGGACGATCGAGCGTGTCCGGAGCGGCGCGGTCACGGCCGTCATGTACGCGATCGCACCGCCCATCGAGTTCCCTGCGATGTGCGCGCGTTCGATCCCGAGGACGTCCATCGCGGCGATGACGAAGCGTGGATAGAAAGCTTCATCAGGCCCGAAGTAGCGGACCCGCCGTGGGGCTTCACTCTGTCCAAAGCCGGGGAGGTCGAGTGCGATGACCTGACGTCCGGTCGAGGCCAGGGCAGGCATGACCGGTCGCCAGTTCTCGGCCCAGCCACCGACGCCGTGAACGAGCACGATCGGCTCGCGATTCGCGCCGCCGTCCTCGACGAGAACGCGTGTCCGGAGGCCTTCGACCGTGATCGTGCGTGGCTCCATGTCTGGCTATCCTGCTCCCGACATGCTTTTCTACTACCTCTGCACCGTCGGCGAAAAGCTGCACCGAGAAGCGTATCCCCAGGGTGCCCAGTCGAAGGATGCCGACGTCTATAAGTGGGTCTTACTCCACTCGGGTTCGCCCGCGGTCTGTCAGCGAGAGCATCCGGCAGAGCATCGCTGGCGTCCGGACGAAGGCGGGGACGAGGAGCGCGTGGTTCGGAGCTACGCGGTGCTCCAGTGGGACAAAGAAGGCTTCGAGTTCGCAAAGACAAAGCCGGATGTCGGCGAGCGCTTCGACTCGCGCTGGGGACCGTCGCTCGTCGTCGAACGCTCGGACGACCCGACCACCGGCACCTACCTGCTGCTGCGGATTTTCCCGCATGGGTACGGGGGCAAGCCGGGCGAGCTCGGCCTCGAGCGACACGACACGCCCAGGGAGCTCGCCGGGAAAGTCTGACTTAGCCGACGTGGCGACGGTGCTCGACGTGGTGCACATGCTCGTGTGCGTCCTCAGCCACTCTCGGCGGATAGAAGAGTCCGGCCACGTAGAGCTTGGTCGGTGCCTGCGCGTACGCCGAGAGCAAAAGATGCACGTCGTAGCGTTCGGCCAGACCGGCGCCCCATGTCTCGCGGAACTTCGTGGCCCAGGAGGGCCCGTACCGAGAACGCGTCGCTTGCGCGAGCGAGTGAAGCTCCCAGTCGAGCACCGGGAGCTCGTGCGTGGTGTCGCACTCGTCGCTCGCGCAACGAAACCGCAGGCGCAGCGGAAGCTGGACGACATCGATCTCCTGCCCGGGTCGAACGAATCCCATCGTCGCGATGCGAGCGCGCGACAGCTCGACGAGCGCCTCGACCGACCCACGCAGGTGCGGCCGGACGAAAGGCCATCGCAGGCGCCACCCCTCTTTCGCCTCGACGTAGCCCGTCGGGAGGATCTCTCCCTGCACGGTGTGGGTCTCCGGTCGAGGATCGCGCTCGTCCCGTAAGGCGCCCAGCTGGAGCCACGCCCAGCGCTGGACCGGCGGGTCGGTGTCGGCGCCCTTCCACGGAAACGGCGCGAGGCGTAGAAGCGCGCCGCTCGCGCGGTCCTGCGCGATGACGCCAGGACGCTCGACCGGAAACTCGTTCGCCGCGATGGTCTTCGCCAGGACCAGGACGTCGCGCTCGGTACCAGTCTCCAAGCCCATAAAGCCAGAATAGGGGCGCGATGCTCGACGGACTGCGACGCGAGTTCCCTGAAGTCGTCACGCTCGCGCGCGGCTTACCGCATCCGCGTGTCGCGCGCGCCCCTGTTTTTTGGTCGGTGCTGGCGGCGTTCGGGGCCGGACTCCTTGTCTCGGCGCTCGTGACGATCCTTGTTTCGTTGCTTCTCCGCTCGACGACCCGCGAGACCCCGCTTCCCGCGCCGTTCGAGGTCGCGCGCCTCGCCGGGACCGCCGCCGCGCTCGCGGTCGCCTGGGTTTCCGGCGGGCGCGCGGGGGTCGCCGGCTACGTGGGAGTTGTGTTCATGGAGAGGCTCCTCGGTCTGCCGGGTCAGTTCCGCTTCTGCGGCGAGTTCGGCGAGGGACAAGCCTTCGCGGTCTGCTCCATCGCCAGCTACCTCATCGCACTCTGGCCACAGCTGCTCGGTGTGGCGCTCGCGTTCGCGCTCGCTCGGTGGCTAACGACCGGCCCGGGCGACCGAAATCCAACGTTCGAGGCGGCCGGGGTCTTCGCGCTTGTTGAAAGCCTCGGCGGCGCGGTCCTCAACCTCATCCTCGGACCCGCCACCGTCGGGTCGCCCGTGTGGCCACTGTTTCTTCTGCTCCTTGCGATCGGCGCGGGGGTCGCCATGGGGTACGTGATCCTCCGCCGGGCGTCGCGAACGTGGCGAACGCTGGCGATCGCTGCGCTGGTGGTGGAGGCCGAGTACGTCCTCTTGTCGTTACCCCTCTTCGTGAGTCAGGTTCTGCAGGCGCGCGGTACGAGCCTCATCGGGCCGTTCGATCTGCTGGCGTATTTCTCGCCGGTGTTCGCGATGGGCGCCGCTGCGATCGTCCTCTACCTTGGGGCCGCCCGCACGGTCAGCGCGAGCGAGAGCGTCTAGCGCTTCGGATCGGGGCGCGAGATGTAGATTTTCGGCGCCGTCCGGACCCGATCGACCCAGACCGACGGCCCGGCTTCATCGTCCACTGGTGCCGGCGCGTTTGCTGGCTTCGGGACATCCGCCTTCGGCGACTCGGCCCGCGACGGGGGAGGCTCGCCGGTCACCACGGCCTGTCGCGGACGATTCCCGAACGAATGCCCGCTCGCCACGAAAACGAGTGCCTCTCTGATCGCGCCCTGGAACTCCGGGCCAGCCTTGTCGGTCATCTGCCACGGTGATATCCGTGACACCCGCACCGCCAGCGTCTCCTCGTCTCCGCGCACCTCGTGCGTTCCGACGAGAACCTGCGCGAACGGACCGAGGTCGGGAACAGGAACCTGGCCGGCGACCTCATCGTCGGAAAAGCGGACGAGGATCCCGGCATTTCCCGCGCTTATGCGGAGGTTGCCGTGTCTCGTCCCGCTCGTCTGATCCGATCCGCTCGAAGAGGAGTCGGCGTCGCGCCAGCTTCCGGCCGAGCTGCGAAGCGCGATGACCTTGCCGAGTCCGGCGCGCTCTCCGACTGCACGGGCACCGCGCAGGACGATCTCGTCGTAGGGACCGATCCCCGCATCGTCGGCGCGGGACCTGTCTGGACCTCCGTCGAACGCGAGGTAGACACCGGTCGCCGTGACTGCCATGCCAAACACGGTAACAGCCAGTCAGAACGGTTCCCGAAGTCATCCGCGAGACGCCCCCGACCTGATCCCGGTCCGTACGATGAGACCGGTGACCGACACGAAAGAGATCGCGCTGGCCCGCGAGCACCCGCGCGGAACGGAACGCCGAAGGCTGCTCCGTTACCGCGACGCGCTGAATGACGTCGCCGTCTATGGCGCGCTGGCCGAGTCGGATCGCGATGCGATCGTGCGGTGGGCGGAGACGCGGAGGCGGATCAAAGATGCGTACGGGATCGACCACGACCCCGCAAATCTCGCCGATCCGCTCCTGCCAGAGCAACGTCTACGCGCGCATGTGCTCGCGGGAGAATGCGTCGCAGCGCGGCGGAGCGGTTTCGTCGACCCGGGCGGGGATCTCATCGCGGCGGTTGCCGCGATACGTCGGGCTTAACCCTGAGCGACGAGGGCCGCGATCACGAGAGCGAACCCGTTGAAGAAGGCGTGTAGCGCGATACACGGATAGATGCTGCCGGTCGATGCGCGCAGGTAGCCCAAACCGATGCCGGTCGCGAGGATGACCGGGATGTCGACGATGACTCCGTGCGCGAACGTGAAGGCGAGGGCGGTGAGCATGACGGCGACGGGTGCGCCGAGAGGCTCGAAGAGGTAGTAGCCCAGGCCGCGGCAGAGCGATTCTTCGAAGATCGGCACGAAGACCGCGATCGCGAAGAGATTCGCGGCCCACGCGCCGATGCGCGCGGGATCCCAGAACTCCGGGACGCCCTGCTCTCGGCCGGTGCCGGACACGAGTCCCGCTTCGATGAACGAGATCGCGTACGCGGCGATCAGCGTCGCCGCGCCGATGACCAATGCGCGCCGCCACGAGGTGGGGGCACGCAGGGCGAACGTGTCGCGAAGCGGGAGTCCGCGCGCGATCAGCAGGACGACGACCAGGAGGACCGCATCGACCGAGATCGCGGCGATGGCAGTCGAGTATTTGAAGAAATCGTCAGGCTTCAGAGCGATCGGCGTCCCGCTCAGGCGCAACGCGTAGGTCGGTGCGGCGAGGAGCGCGATGAGGACCGTCCAGGCAAGGATCCGGACGGGATGGAGCGGTCTCGTCAGGCGACAGCGTGCGCGGCGCGGAGCGGTTCGAGCAGCGCGAGAGCGCGGTCCATCTCCTCGAGGGTATTGAAATAGTGGGGCGATAGACGTATCAGACCGGGACGGTTGTCGCAGATGACTCCCGCCGCGCGGAGCGTCGTCACCGCCGATGCGGGATCCGGATGCTCCAGCGTGACGATCGGCGTGCGTTCCTCGGCATCGCGCGGGCAGCGGATCGTCCAGCCCTGCTCGAGGGCACCCTCGACGAGGCGTTGCGACAGAAGCATGTGCCGCTCGCGGACCGTATCGATCCCGATCTCGGCGAGAAGCTCGATGCCGGCGCGCGCCGCGTAGATCGCGGCGACGGCCGGTGTTCCGTACTCGAAGCGGCGCGCCCCGATGCCGTAGTCGAGGTGCTCGACATCGAACGCGAACGGCTCCTTCACTCCCCACCAGCCGACCGCGCTCGGGCGCGCGCGCTCGGCGACGCTGCCGCGGGCGTAGAGGAACGCGATCCCCGGACCACCCATCAGCCATTTGAGCGTGCCGCCTACGAGATAGTCGACGCCGCTCGACGTCACGTTGAAGGGAATTGCGCCGATCGACTGGTAGGCATCGACGACGAGGGCCGCGCCCTTGCGGTGACAGATCTCGGCGAGCGCGCGGACGTCCTGGATCCAACCGGTCGTGAAGTACACGTGCCCGGTGCACACGGCGGCGGTGCGGTTGTCCACGGCGCGCTCGAAGAGCTCGAGCGGCACGCGCACCTTGTCCGGGCTGCGCACGAACTCGACGCGCGCGCCACGGTCAGCGACGGCGAGGAAGGCATGACCATCGGTCGGGAAGTCGAGATCGGACACGATCACCTTCGGCCGCTTGGCATAGTCGAACGTGCTCGCGATGCCCACGAGAGCCGCGGATACGTTCGGCTCGATCGCGATCTCATCGAGCGAGGCGCCGAGTACGCCAGCGAGGTCCGCACGGAACGCCTCGTACTCGCCGATCCAGTGGTCGTACCAGGCGCGTCCGCCTTGCTCGGTCCACTCCGAGAGGAACCGCTCGATCCGCTCCCGCCCGCGGCGGTGGAGCGGCGTCAGGGAGCAGTTGTTCAGGTAATTGAAGCGCTCTGTGATCGGGAACTCCGCGCGCCAAGCGCGCTCGCGGTTGTCCATGGCTCGCTGAGAGCCTAGCGCCGCGGCCGAACAAGGCCGCCTGGTCGGTCTCCGACCAGGTCGAAAAGCGTGGGGTTGAAGGCGCATGTCGGTCGCCTTGAAAGGGGTCGGCGCGCGAGGACGATGACCTCGAGGCAAAACGTGCCACGCATGCGTCGGCCGTGTGACGACGAAGTCACGATCAGGTCAATAGAAGGACACACAACTCTTCAATCCGACACAAATAGCGTCCCGCGGCGATGGGCCAATTTGAGCTTCGTATGCCGTCCGGTCAGCGTGCCGCGGCCCCGCGATCTAAGGCGGGGGTGATGCCTAGTGATCGATCGGTCTGACACGAGCCTCGATCGCAGATCAGCAGACCCATGAATAGAGCACCCAGGAGAAACAAATGAAGCTTCGAATGACGCGCCTCTTCGGATTCAAACAGAAGGTCGCCGCGTTAGCGATCGCATGCCTGGTCCTCTCGGGCGTATCTGCTCTCGCGTGGTTCGTCGATAGCAACGGCCAGATCAGCCTTTGCATTTCCAAGGACAGCCCACACCCGGTGCGGGCCCTCGATACCAGTTTGGGCGAGGAGTGCGGCCCAGCTGAAGATTTGGTCGTCATCAACCAGCAAGGCCCTGCTGGACCGGCCGGACCGGCCGGCCCAACCGGCGCGACCGGATCAGCCGGACCGGCCGGACCGAACGGCGTTACGAACGTCTTGGCTGTCCACCGCAACAATGGCCCGGCGAGCCCGAACTCATCGTTCCTGGTCGTCCTCACGCTCCCGAATGTGCCGCCCGGGAACTACGTCGCGCTGGCGAAAACCAATCTGAGGGGCCAAACGAATCTGAACAACGGCATGCAGGGGGCAGTGGACGACAATGCCTTCTGCCAGTTGAGCGTCACGCCGGCGGGCGGCACGACCTTAGGGGTCGACTCATGGAGCGAGACAGCGGGTGGTGTCTTCGTGGCGAATCTTCAGCGCCCAATCGCACTGAACCCGTCTATCGCTACCTCGTACACCGTCCAACTGGCGTGCAACGTGGGGGACATTGCCGGCTGGAATGCGAGCGCGTCGTCGATCATTCTGATCCCGGCGACGAGCCTGAACGAGAACGAAACGAACAACTAGGCGTCGGTCACAGTCCGCACGAGACCCTCCGCGCACCGGAGGGTCTCGTGTTGTTCGGACGTTCAGGTCACCAGCCCGCCACGTAGCTCTCCCGCCGCGGATCGGCACCACCTTCGAGCGTGCCCGTCTCGAGGCGCCGGACCGCGCACACCCCCGCGGCTGCCGGCGAGAAGTCCGGCAGCGTGCGGATGACATGCCCGCGACGGGCGAGGCCCTCTCGCACATCGGGCGGGATGCGACCTTCCACGGTCAGCACCCCGGGTTCATACGCGTGCGGGTGGAATGTCCACGGAAACGAGCGCGAGATCACCCGCGGCGCCTCGATGGCGGCCTGCGTGTTCATCCCGAAGTCGACGATGTTGCAGACGACCTGGACCATCGCCTGGCACTGCGCGTCCTCGCCCGGACATCCGAAGGGCATGAGAGCGCGCCCGTCCTTCATGAGGAGGGCGGGGTTCGGCGTGAGGCGCGGCCGCTTCCCGGGCGCGATCGCCGAAGGATGGCCGGGTGTGGTCCAGAGCTGCGCGCCGCGGGTCGAGACGATCATGCCGAGGCCGCGCACGAGCGGAGCGCCGAGCGCGGGGTCGGATGGGGTGGCGGCGAAGGCATTCCCTTCGGCATCCATGGCGCACGCGAACGAGGTGTCCGGGGCTCCCACGCCCTCGGCGATGCGCGGCCGATAGCCGGCATGCCCGGCACGCCCTTCGAATCGCCACGGATCACCCGGCTCGGGCAGCTCGGGATGCGCGCGAGCGTCGTCGATCAGCCGGCGACGCACCGCCGCATAGCCCTTGTCGAGCAGGCCTTCGATCGGGACGTCGACCTGCTCGGGATCGCCGAAGAAGCCCTCGCGGTCCGCAGCCGCGAGCTTGAACGCCTCGACGTAGCGATGCAGGAACTCAAGAGTGCCCGGCTCCATCGCCGCGACGTCGTAGCCCTCGAGGAGATTGAGCGTCATCGGCACGAGCGGTCCCTGCGACCACGGACCGCATGCGTAGACGTCGATACCGCGATACGAGGAACGCGCCGGCGTCTCGATGCGCACGCGTTGTGCGCGAAGGTCCTCCCTGGTGATCGCACCGCCGGCCTCGCGCATGAAGTCCGCGATCTGGTCGGCGATGTCCCCTTGATAAATGGAATCGCGTGCCGCCATGATCGCGTTCGAGCGCCCCTCGCTCTGATGCGTCCGCTCGATCGCCGCGAGGCGCCGGAATAGCGCGCCGAGATCGCGCTGGACGAGGATCTCCCCCACCCGGGGCGGGCGGTCGTTTGGCAGGAAGACCGCGGCACTGGTCGGCCACTCGCGAAGACGCTCGGCCAGCCTCTCGATGGCCGCGGCCAGCCGCGGATAGACCGGAAATCCGTCGCAGAGCTCGATCGACGGGGCGAGGACCTCGGCAAGGGACAGCCGGCCGTGACGCGCGAGTGCCGTGAGCCACGCGTCCGCCGCCGCGGGTGTCACGGATCGAGCCACGCCGATCGGCATGTCGTCCCCGTGCGTCGCGCGGTAGGTATCGAGGTTCAGCGACGCGGGCCAGTGGCCGAGCCCGTCGATCGTCTCGGGGGCGTCCATCCCCGGCCGGAAGACGATGATCGGGGCGACTCCGCCGAAGTCGGTGAGGTGGCGCTCCAGAACGTTGAGCGCGATGCCCGCAGCGACCCCAGCATCGATCGCATTGCCGCCCCTCTCGAACATGCGCGCTCCCGCGAACGTCGCGAGGTAGTGGCACGAGCTGACCATGTGCCGCGACGCGAGGAGGGCGGGCCGGCCTTGCGTGACGGCGATCGGCGGCGCGGTGTTCTCGATCGGGATCTCGCGCACGGACCAACTTTACTGGGTACGCTCGATCGATGCGGATCCTCGAGTGGCGCGTTCCGCCGTACGACAACGGCACGTACATCGTCATCGACGATCGAGGCGACGCCCTCGTGATCGATCCGGCAATGGGCGAACGCCAGGTCATCGATGCCGTGAAGGAACGGAGCCTCCGGCTCGTCGAGATCCTGAACACGCATGGGCATCCCGACCACATCTACGGCAACGCCGCCGTCAAGGAGGCGACGCGGGCGCGGCTCGCGATCCACCGTCTCGATGAATATCGGCTCGGGCCGAAACGTCCGCCTGCCTCGATCTCCCTGCCGATCCCGCCGTGTGACGCTGACGACCTCTTCGACGAAGGGCCGCTCACGTACGTCGCCGATCTCGCGCTGACCGCGCTCCACACGCCCGGCCACACCGAGGGCTCGACCTGCTTCTACATCGAGCCCGAAGGCGTGCTCTTCTCGGGCGACGTCCTCTTCAAAGGAAACACCGGCCGCTGGGACCTCCCCGGCGGCGATCGCGAGCAGATGGAGCGCAGCCTCGAACGCGTGCTCGGACTTCCCGCGACAACAAAGGTCTACCCCGGCCATGGCCCCTCGACGACGATCGGCGCGGAGCTGCCGAACGTCAGGCAATTGCGCGAGACTGGCGTCTTGCCCGGCCTTCGCGTGTGACGCGCGTCCGGCTTTTCGCCGACCGCGCTATCCGGCGTTCGTGCGCATCAAAAGACTCACCGAGCAACGCAACATCTCGGTCGCGGGAGCGCGGCTACGACCTCGCTATTCAGTGACGCCGAGGATGTTGAATCCGTTGTCCGCGAAGATCGTGTCGCCCGTCACCGCACGGGACCAGTCCGACGCGAGGAAGACGGCGACATTTCCGACCTCTTCCTGGGTGATGTTCCGGCGAAGCGGTGCCTTTTCGACCATGAGATCGCGCGCCTGCGAGACGCCGCGCACCGCGCTGCCGGCGAGCGTCTTGAGCGGTCCGGCGGAGATGGCGTTCACACGGACGTTGTGCGGGCCAAGATCCGCCGCCAGGTATCGCGTCTCCGCCTCGAGGACGGCCTTCGCCATGGCCATCGAGTTGTAGCTCGGCACGACGCGGTCCACCGCGTTGTAGGTCAGGCTCATGACGGATCCGCCCCCGGCTTTGTCAAAGAGCGGCAGCGCGGCGCGGCTGAGCGCGACGAGCGAATAGGCGCTGATGTCGATCGCCGTCTTCAGGCCGTCGCGGCTGATCTCATGGAATCGGCCCTTGAGGTCCTCGATGGCGGCAAACGCGATCGAATGCACGAGGATGTCGAGCTTGCCCCACCTGCGATCGATCTCGGCAAAGAACTTGTCGATTTCGTCTTGCTTCGAGACGTCGCAGGCACCGACGGGTATGGACTCATGGTTCGGCAACGTCGCGACGAGCTCGAGTACGTTCTCCTTCAGACGGTCGTTTGGCCAATTGAACGCCAGCTCCGCGCCCTCGCGTTGAAACGCGGTGGCGATCCCCCACGCGATGCTGCGCTTGTTGCCGACGCCCATGACGAGCGCTTTCTTCCCTTCGAGCAGACCCATCGTCCTGAATCATCCCAGATGTCGAGCCTCGGCGTCGCGAGATTGAGTGCATCACCTCTGCAGCGAATGCAGATCGTCGACGGTGAGCCTCATGAGGAACTCGGGATCCGGCTCACCCGGAACCGCGACTTGCTTCAGAGGCCGAAATCCCGCCTTCTCGTACGCACGGATGGCCGGGGCGTTGTTCACCGATGGTCCGATCACGCAGACGCCGATGCGGTGAAATGGGAATGCCACATCGCGTAGGAACTCGCGGAGCATCAGTGGGCCGTGGCCGCGTCCGATGAGGTCCGCCTCGCCGATGAAGCAGTCGACGCCGACGGCGTCCTCGTCGAGGGCCAAAACGTCGGCGTAGTCGGGCGAGTCTGAGATCCGGTAGTGCTGGAACATCCCCGCGGGCCGATCGTCGATCGTGGCCACGTAGCGATACGTCGGATCTTTCCCTTGCATCGCGTCGCGATACTCCTCGATCTCCGCTTCCGGATACGGCATCTTCACGCCGTCGTCCCACCATCGTCTTACGTGCGGCTCGAGGAGCCAGCGGCGGATAAGGTTCAAATCCTCTTCACGCAGCCGCGTGAACGCATACGCCACAGCGAAATCATGGGGGTTAGAGTCGGTGGCGTGACCACGGCCGAAGCGGCGGATCTGGATCGCCGGCGAGGCCAATACGGCATCGACGCTCCCTACGTTCCGTTGTGGATGGGAGTCGGGATCGTCGCCGCGTTCGCCGTCTTCTTCATCGGTTCTTCGCTTTCCATCCCCATCCTCGCCACAACCGCCCCGAACATCGGGCTCGCGTTAGCGGCGAGCCTTGCCGACTATCTCTACGCGTCGCGGTCCGGGAAGTTCGCGGTCTGGAGGGACCTCTTGCTGTCGCTCGGCCTTCGGGGCGACGAGCGCGTCCTCGATATGGGCTGCGGGCGAGGGGCCGTTCTTCTCATGGCCGCCAGGCTCTTGCCGCGCGGTCGGGTCGAGGGCATCGACCTCTGGAAGACCTCGGATCAATCAGGGAACGCGCTCGAGGTCACCCAACGCAACGCCGACCTAGAGGGCGTCGCGGATCGCGTCGATCTGCGGACCGGCGATATGCGCGCGCTGCCCTACAAGGACGAGACCTTCGATGTGGTCCTCAGCAGCCTGGCGATCCACAACATTCCGGATGCTGCCGCTCGCGCGAAGGCGATCGACGAGGCCGGACGCGTGCTCCGGCGAGGCGGCCGGGTCCTCATCGCGGACATCAAAGCGACCGGCGAGTACGAGACGCGACTGCGGGAGCGCGGGATGGTTGACGTTGAGCGACGCTCGCTCGGGCCGCGCATGTGGTTTGGTGGACCGTGGGTTGCCGCCTCTGTGGTACGGGCACGGAAGCCTGGCTAGTTCAGCTTTCGGGGACCTTCGTCATCATCGATTTGCCGCCCGCGCCAATACTTGATCTCGCCGCGCCGACCGCCTCCGGGCCGTGGACGACCCTGGCCTTGCGTGAGAAAGTACGCGACCGCGCCAAACACAAAGCCAACCAACGTGACGTCGTCGAACAACTCGAGCTGGTAGGCGATCGTCTCGCCGGCGGCGGCGACCGCGCAGATGAGGAGGAGTCGCCAGAGACCCTGCGTCATGAGCGACCGTTCCGCGGCATGGACAAGAACGACGCCTCCTTCGCCCATGCGCCGCACTCCGCCAGCTCGTCCTTCGTCACCCAGCCGCTTCGAACAGCAAGACGCAGCTCGTCACGGAGCGTGGTCTCGAGCATCTCGGGGCCGTCCGTGTTGAAGGAGAACCGCACCTTGTGTCGCTTGAAGGCAGCGATGTACTCACCGAGCTCGTCGGCGTCTTTGACCACCTTGGAGTCGAGGTTGGAGGAGGCACAGATCTCAAGGAGCACGCCCCGCTCGGCGAGCCGCTTGCAGAGCGCGGCGTTGCGCGCCGCGTGGATCCCGTGGCCGATCCGATCCGGTTCGAGGTACTGGAGCACCTCGTCGACGCTCTCCCAGTCCTCGTCCTCGCCGGCATGAACGGTCACGCCGAGCCCCGCCTTGCGAGCCTTCTTGAAGAGCGCTGCGTAATCCCGGTAGTGGAAGTCCGGGTTCTTGCCGCCGGCGATGTCGATGCCGACGACGCCGCGGTGCCGGTATGCGATCGCCTTCTCGAGAATGATCGAGTTCAAGTTCTCGTCGAAGGTCCGGTCGAGGCAGAAGATCAGCCCGGCCTTCACCGGGTAGTCGAGAAGGGCACGATCGAGGCCGCGGATGGACGCATTGATAATGTGGTCGAGATCGCGCTCCCCGCCGCGATTCCGTTTCATGGGGTTATAGCGGAGCTCGAGAGTCGTGATGTTCGCCTTACGGTAGGCACCACCGACCACCTCGTAGACGGACTGCTCGACCGCCAGCGGGCTCGATTGAATGAGCTCGGTCCAGTGATAAAGGGCTAGAAAGTCCTCGAACGACTTCTTCGATTGCTTACGTACCGTGATGAGATCCACGAACTCCCAGTAATCCTTGGTCGGCAAGCGAATTCCCTGGTCATGCGCGATTCCCCACATCGCGGCGGGATCGACGGCGCCACCGAGATGCACATGCAGTTCCGTTAGCTCATCACCGAGCGGATGTGGCATTAAAACCGAAGGCTAGCGGCGAGCGGCGGAGCGGGAGTTGTGGGCCGCGGGTGGCACCGGCGAGAGGGTTGTGCGCGAGCCGCGGGTGCCCCGGGCACCGGCCACGCGGAGTGAGCGGAGCGAGCGACGCGAAAGGCCGGGAGGGTGCGGCGAGCGCACGGCCCCAAGCCGGGGACAGGACCCGCGCCCCATGGGCCTCGCTCGACCGGTGAGGCTCTAGCTGCCTTGCTCCCTCGTTGGAGGTCGGCGCACTCGGCGGCGACGTCGAGGACGTGAAGGTGCACCCTCAGGGTGATCCCGCCAGACGATGTGGCCATCGTCGTCGGCCGACGCGATCTGGACAAGGCGGTCCCAGAATTCAGCGCGCCGGATGTCTTGTTCGGCCTGGTCGCGGCTCACGTCACGCTCGAGCATGACGTCGCAGTCGTAGGGCGAGCCGACCACCTTCCAGCCGTTCTCCGTGAGCTGGTCGAGCAGATAGGCGATCTCTGTGAGCCTCTTCGGGGTCTCGGCGACGTACTGCCGGAGCCACCCGGAATACGTGCGCTTTCCGCGATCGGCTCGATCGAGCTCGTCGCGGACCGTTCCGAACACGTGGATGAGGATGTACGTGGGCGACGACGCCACGTGCGGGAGTTTAGCCGCGCTCCTCTACGAAGCGGTAGCCGCCGTCGGAGTCCTTCGCGATGACGACGAGAGCGCCGTTCTTGAAGCCTGTCTGTCCCTTGAGCGCAGGGCAGATCAGGTGGTAGTGCTCGTGCTCGGGAGGCACGCATTCACAGCGCTCGCTCTTGATCTCCGCGTCGAAGCGCCGCGCGCCGATGCGGAGAGCCACACGCTCGCCGGGTCCTGGGAAGAGCTTCCAAGCGTCCTTGGTGATCAGGATGCGGGTCTTTCGAACGTCCTCGCCGCTAAGCCGGTGTCGATAGGTCGATCGGGAAACACTCATGTCTGCACATATTTTCGCATGAAACGCGCCCGTCTGCTCGCACCGAAACGGGCTTGTCCCCTTGACGCGCGTGCTAGGGGTCGCCCGCCGCAGCGACGTCGGGGTCGTCCAGAAAACGGGCGAGGTGCACGACGCGCGCGGTCGACCCGGCCGCGCGCAGACCGGCCCCGATCTGGAGCATGCACCCGGGGTT
>DASPWX010000101.1:0-10209 GCA_035637615.1 Bathyarchaeia archaeon
TAGACGATGCCGAGGGCCAACCAAACATTAAGGCTGGAAGCACGCCGCGACTGAACCATGTCGATAAAACGTAACGTCTCATCCCCGTGTGAGATGCCCGCCGGGCGGTCTTTCGAGGCCTTCTGTAGCGAAAGAGGCACGATGGACCTCGCGATGACGCCGGACGATGTGATCCCCCTCCATCTCGCCGACGTCACCTACCCTGCATCGCATCCCCTCGCGGGGCAGGATGGTCCGGTCCTCGCGTTCGCGATCCGCCATCGCGACGGGATCGTCCTCGTCGACACCGGCGTGGGCGAGGGCGACGAATGGGTGGCCGAGAATTACCGCCCGCGCGTCCGGGATGTTCGTGAGGCCCTGAGCGCCTCGAAGCTAGATCCCGATGCGGTCCGCGCGATCGTCAATACGCATCTGCATTTCGATCACTGCGGACAGAACCGCTCTTTCCCGGGCGTGCCGATCCACGTACAACAGGCGGAGCTCGACCTCGCCCTGCGCGAGGGGCACACCGTCGTCGATTGGGTCGACTTCCCTGAGGCTCGCTACGAAGCCGTCGAGGGCGACCGCGAGATCGTCGACGGGATCAGCGTCCTCGCAACGCCGGGACACACGCCTGGACATCAGTCGGTCACCGTGCGCGCGGGCGACGGTCTCGTTCTGATCGTCGGACAGGCGGCGCAAGACGCGCGCTCGTTCGCGACCGGGCCCGCCGACCCCAGCATCGAGCGGCTGCGCGAGTTGAACGCCGATCGGATCCACTTCTCACACGACCGAGCGGTCCTGCGCAGGCGTAAATAGTTGACGGAGTCAACTATCCTGTCCCGGAATGGTGAGCACCATCGCGCACCGCGTCGCGGCCGTCCGCGAGTTCAACCGCTTCTACACGAGCCGCATCGGCGCTCTGGAGGAGGGCTATCTCTCGAGCCGCTTCTCCCTCACTGAGGTTCGCGTTCTTTACGAGCTCGCACATGACGGGGCAATCACGGCGACAGAGCTCGGGCGGACCCTGGGAATCGACGCGGGATACCTCTCGCGGATCATCCGCGGCTTCGCGGGCCGCGGACTGCTCGCGCGGAGCCGCGCGAAGGATGACGGGCGCAAAGCGATTCTGCGGCTGACTGCGCGTGGAAAGGCGACGGTCGCGCCTCTCGAGGCGCGCGCGCGTGAACAGATCGGCGCGATGCTCAGGGACGTCTCGAGGGCCGAACAGGACCGTCTGGTGGAGTCGATGCGCGTGATCGAGCGGGCGCTCCAGCCGGGTCAGGACCCGAAATCGAAGATCGCGCTCCGTGCCCACCGACCCGGTGACATGGGCTGGGTCGTGGAGCGGCACGGCGCGCTCTACTACGAGGAATACGGCTGGGACCAGACGTTCGAAGCGCTGGTGGCCGACATCGTCGCGAAGTTCATCAGGCACATCGACCCCACGCGCGAGCGCTGCTGGATCGCGGAGGTCGACGGCAAGCGTGCCGGGTGCGTGTTCTGCGTCAAGAAGACCAAGACCGTCGCGAAGCTGCGCCTCCTTCTTGTCGAGCCGTGGGCACGTGGTCTCGGCGTCGGCTCACGACTCGTCGATGAATGCATCGGCTTCGCGCGCGCGGCGGGCTATCGCGACCTCGTGCTGTGGACGAACGACGTCCTGGTCGCGGCCCGCCGCATCTACGAACGTGCTGGTTTCGAGCTTGTCGAAAGCGAGCGTCACACGAGCTTCGGGAAGAAGCTCGTCGGACAGAACTGGCGCCTTCGGCTCTTGCCCTAGCTCAGCGTCTGGCAGAGGTTCTCGGTCGTCCCTCCGACATGAGTGAACGTGACCCCGGATGGACTCTGCGTGAAGATGACGAGCCCCGTCGTAAGTAGCAGGGCACCTGGTTGGCCCGGCCCGAGGTCACCGCTGCGCAACCCGAACAGATTCCGGCCCGTCGCCATAAAGGTGTCGACGCCGCCCGCGCTGGTAAGGGTGAATGGGCCTGAGACGTTCACGACCACGGATTTCCCGGTCGCAAGATTGGTAATCCGTTCGACCGAATTGCCGGTGAGGATCACGCGGCCGCCCGACCACACCGTCGCTTTCTCGTTGATGGTCACCGAGTCAACGGCTACGGCGAACGGACAGACCGCTCCGGCCGGGATCGTGTCGTGGACCGGGAGTTGCACGATACGCATCGGCGCAGCGCCATATGCCGTCTGCCCGCCGAGCACGAAAGCGATCGCAACGCCCAACGCGACGAACAAGGACCTTCGCATTGATTCCTCCCCCATTGCAGAAAGCGCTCGACGTGCCGAGGCCGATCTGCTGCGCGGAGCATAGGCACGATGCCTAATGACTCACGGACACGCGAACGCTCGGCTGCGGGTGGACGGATCTACCTCCGGCTGCGACTTCCTCCGCCGAGCACCCCAATATCCGCGAGTAACCCGAGCGCGATCACGAGCAGCCCGATGCCATTCGCTCCGCCAAATTCGTTCTGCGCGATCGCGAACGCGATCGTCGTCCAGGGCAGGAACAAGAATCCGAGGAACGGCAGAAGGAACGTATCGAAGGCCCGGTTCAGATAGGTCGTAAAGACCCAGAGCAGAAAAAGAACAAGACGCGGTCCGAGGAACGCAAGGAGCGCCAGGACGCAACACATCGGTCGGGCATGGTCTCATAGGCGGAGGGCGGGGGCGTGACACCATTGAGGGATGCAGGCGATCGAAGGGGCCCGCCTCATTCCAGGCGGGCGCGTTGGCGAGCCAGGGACGGCGGAAGGCTCCTTGGGCCCGGCCGAGGGCAAGCTCATCCGGGGGAAGGCCCTGATCTTCTGGGACCCGAAGGTGCCGGGAAAGAAGCTCGACGCCATCGACACGGACCAGATCACACCCGCCGACGACTGCGTCTCGGAGAGCCTCGACACCCTCGACGCCCGCTGGAAGGCGGGATCCTTCCGGTACCTCATGCCGAGCTTCCGCGAGCGCGTCCATGGCGGCGAGACCTTCATCATCGCCGGCGACCGCTTCGCTATCGGGAGCTCCCGTGAAATGAGCCCCGCCGGCCTGAAGGGAGTGGCCGACGAGGCTGGTCGCGAGATGGTCATCGTGTGCGGAGCTGCAATGGGCGACATCTTCCGCCGCAACGCGCTGAACCTCGGACTCACCGTCGTCCAGAGCCGCGAGGCCGTCGAGGACGCGCAGGAAGGTGACGCGTTCTCATTCGATCCCAAGACGCGGAAATTGACCAACGAGACCCGCGGCAAGACCTACGAGCCGGCCGCGCTCTCGCCGCAAGAAGAGGAGATCCGCCGCTCGGGCGGGATCATCAAGATCGGCCGTCGCGAGTTCCCGGGATCCGTTCGTCGTCCGCCCGAGGTCGCCTGGCCGGACGCGGCCACCGCGCGACGACTCACGTCGACGGAGCAGATCCTGTGGACGCACCGCGTCGACAAGGACGCAGCGGTGCGACCGGGCGCGACGTTGCGCGTGTACGCCGATCTCCTGCCTGCCTCCGACGGTACGGCCCCGTTCTCCATCCACACGTTCAACGCGATCACCGGCGGCGACACCATCCGTCCGCGCCAGATCGCGATCGCAAATGATCATTTTGTGTTCAACCATCGCGACGCCGACGACAAGCAGACCGGCATCGGGCGCGAGTTCGCGGAGCGGCACGGCATCGGGAAGCCGCACTACGCGACGCCGGGCGACGGGATTTTCCACTTTTACTTCCCCGAACAGAAGCTCGTCCTACCGGGCGCGCTCATCCCCGGCGCCGACTCGCACAGCCGCGCGTACGGCGCCTACGGCGCGCTCGGCTACGGCGTGGGCTCGACCACGCTGGGGTTCGGATGGGCGACCGGGTACGTGTACTTCACCGTTGCGAAGCAGCGCCGCGTCGTGTTGACGGGGAAGCTGCAGCCGTGGGTGAGCGGGAAGGACGTCGTCCTCGCGCTCCTCGCGCGCTGGGGCCAGCAGCAGGCGCAGGGCATGAGCGTCGAGTTCGTCGATCAGAAGATGCAGCTGCCGATGAGCTACCGCAACACGATCGCGAACATGATGGCCGAAGGCGAAGCGCTGAACGGCATCTTCGCGCCGGACGACCTCACGTACGCGTGGTACCGCGAGAAAGGCGCGACTGAGCTTCCCTACCCGCGCTTCGCGCCGGGCGCGGACGCGCGATACGAGATCGACGAGACGCTCGATCTCTCCGACGTCGTGCCGCTGATCGCGAAGCCGTTCAGCCCGGCCAACGCGTTCCCGGCGACGGAGATCGCGCGCGAGCGGGTGAGCTTCGACAAAGCGTTCATCGGCTCATGCACGAACGGTGGATACGGCGATCTTCTCGAGGCGGCGCTCGTGCTTCGCGCCGCGCGCGCGAAGGGCACGTCCCGCGCGGTCAAGGAGTTCGTGGTGTTTCCGGGCTCGGGCGGCGTCAAGCGCGACATCGAGAAGAAGGATCCGCGGCTCGGCGGCGAGTCGATCGCCGACGTTTTCCGGGCCGCCGGCGCCGAGATCCGCGAATCCTGGTGCGGGCCGTGTTTCGGTCAGGGCCCCGACGCGCTCAAGAAAGGCGAGAGCGCGATCACTTCGTTCAACCGCAACTGGACCAACCGCATGGGCGTCGGCGGTCTCGGGTACCTCGCGAGCCCGGCGGTCGTCGCATCCTCCGCGCTCCTCGGCTACATGGCCCCTCCGAGCGAGCTCGGCATCGAGTGGCGCGCGGAGCGCTTCGTCTAGGCCTACCTAGTCCCATCCCCCGTTCGGGGGAGACACGGCGCCCGCGATCGGTCCGTTCACCGGACATGGGGAAGAACACAAGCGGAGAAGGTCTTGTCGACTATCTCGTGCGCGTCATGTTCCTCGCAGTCATCCTGATCGTCGCGCTCGCGGTGCTCGGAAACCAGGTCGCCAGCGTTCTGCGTCACGCGTAGCGGCCGACCGTTCGAGCGTCCGACCGTTCGGCACGGCGCGTGCGGTTGTGTTCCATGTGCAAGAAAAACCGCCACGCACCGACCCCGACGCGACGGCGCAGCTGGAGCGACCGCCTGCCGAAGCGAACGCGGCGGCGCGGCCCCCACGCGGGGCAGCGGTACGTCGGCCGGCGGACCGCTGGTCGACCGTATTCACGGTCTTCGCCGCGGTCGCGCTCGTCGCGCTGCTTCTTCTCGGCGCCGCCGTTATCTCCTCGCAGCAGGTGGCGGCGCCCTCGGCGAGCCCGTCGACATCGCCCTCGCCATCGTCGAGCGCGTCGCCCTCGATCTCCGTCTCGCCCGTTCCGCGCACGACCGCACCGACCCAACCGCCGACCCTGACACCGGTGCCCACCGTCACGCTGCCGCTGACCCCGGTCCCGACGGTTGTGCCGTCGGTTCCGGCCACACCGCTTCCGACCCGGACCTAGTTAACGGCGGCGGCTCTCGTTCGGCGGATCAGGCGCGACCGCGTCGCCACCCTTCTTGCTGATGAGGTGGAGGCGATCGGTGTGTTCCTCGAGCTCCGCGGGGGTCTTGAAGCTTTGACCGCACTCGTGGCATTTGAGATCTAACACGAGCGGCGATCGCTGCAGAGCGGATGCCGCAGGTGTCACTTGCCCCGAAGCGCCGCGACGACGGGCCCGAAACCTCTCATCGCCCTTCCCGGGAGGGCGATGTAGCTGATCCCGAGGCGCTCGCGCTGGCGGAGGAGATCCTCGACGATCGACGAGGTCGATCCGTACAGAAGGAACGGCGATTCGACGACGGCCGTCGCCGCCGATTTGAGGCGCGCCGTCAGCCCATCGACGATGGACCGCGCCCGGTCGGTGACCGCCGCGTCGAAGACGATGACGTTGAGCTCGAGCTCCGAGAATCGCGGCGCGCGGCGGAGTATCGCGATGCGCTTCTCGACGGAGCCGGTCATGAGCGACCGGAGGGTCGACACGCCGAGGCGATTCAGCGACGGGACGAACGCCACGATCTGCGCCTCGCGCGCAGCGATCCGCAGCATCCGCGGGCCGCTCGCGCCGATCATCAAGGGCGGGTGCGGATGTTGTGTCGGCCGTGGCAGGACGGTCGCGTCGCGCACGCGATAGTGCGGCCCTTCGTGCGTCACCTTTCCTTCCGTCCAGAGCCGCTTCATCAGGACGACCGCTTCCTCCATTCGATCGACGCGGACCTTCGGGGTGTCGTAGGGGATACCGAGCTGCTGGTAATCGCGCCTGCTCCAACCGGCCCCGATCCCGAACTCAAGGCGACCATCTGAAAGAAGGTCGAGCGTCGTTGCCTCCTTGGCGAGCATCACGGGATTCCGGTAATCGTTGTCGAAGACGAAGCTTCCGACCCGAAGCGTGGTCGTCGCTGCTGCCACCGCGGCGAGCGCCGGCATCGGCGCGAGCTGATCGGTGATGTGATCAGGCATGAGAAGGGTGTCGTAGCCGAGCCCCTCGGCCCGCCGCGCGACCTCGCGCCAGTGCTCCGCTGACCGGCCGCGCGTCACCATGGTGGCGAAGCGAAATGGGCGCACCGCGCGACCCTATCTCAGAAGCGCTACCGGACTCGAGGTAGCCACTCCGCACGCTTGGCCTCGTATGCCGCGATGTCCCGCTCGTGCCGCAGGGTAAGTGCGATCTCGTCGAGTCCCTCGAGAAGGTACGTCTGAAAAAAGTCGGCGAGCGGGAACGACGCCTTCACTCCGGGTGCGGCGACGGTCCGAGCCGCGACGTCGACCGTGATCGTCGTGTTCGCATCGGCCTCAACGGCGGCGAGCAGCCGCGAGACTGCGTCGGGCTTCAGCTCGACCGGCACGATTCCATTTTTGATGGCGTTGCTCTTGAAGATGTCCGCGATCGTCGGCGCGATCACCGCGCGAAATCCGACTTCCTGGAGCGCCCAGACCGCGTGCTCGCGGGATGAGCCGCAGCCGAAGTTCGCGCCGGCGATCAGGATGTTGGCCCCGAGATAGCGATCGTCGTTGAGGACGAACGACGGATCCTTGCGCCACGCCTCGAAGAGGCCGAGCCCGTAACCCGTGCGCTCTATCCGCTTCAACCAGTGGCTCGGGATGATCTGGTCGGTGTCCACGTTCGCGCGACCGAGCGGAAGCGCGCGACCGGTGACCAGTCGGGTTGGCTCCATCTAAAGGTCCGCCGGCAGGGCGAAGTGTCCGGCGATGGCGGTCGCCGCCGCGACCGCCGGCGAGACGAGGTGCGTGCGCCCGCCGGGGCCCTGACGGCCCTCGAAGTTGCGGTTCGACGTGGACGCGCACCGCTCGCCTGGTCGAAGCACGTCGGGATTCATCCCGAGGCACATTGAGCAGCCCGCGTCCCGCCACTCGAAGCCGGCGTCGCGGAAGATCCGATCGAGACCCTCGCGCTCGGCGTCCGCCTTCACGCGCATCGATCCGGGCACGACGAGAGCGCGCAGGCCGGAGCGCACCCTGCGCCCACGAACGACCTCGCTCGCGAGACGGAGGTCCTCGAGCCGCGCGTTCGTGCACGATCCGATGAACACCGCGTCGACCGCGATGTCGCGAACCGGCGTCCCGGGCGCGAGGTCCTGATAACGGAGCGCGCGTCGCGCGCTCTCGCGCGTCTCCGCGGGCAGCTCGTCGGGGTCCGGCACCGCGCCGTCGATCGTCACCGACTGCGCCGGATTGGTGCCCCACGTGACATAGGGCCGAAGCGTGGTCGCGTCGATCGTGATCTCGCGATCGAAGGTCGCCCCCGCGTCGGTGGCGAGCGATCGCCAATCGTCCAGAGCCGCTTCCCAGAGCGCGTCCTTCGGCGCGAACGGACGACCCTCGAGCCACGCGAACGTCACGTCGTCCGGCGCGACCATGCCCGCGCGGGCGCCTGCCTCGATCGACATGTTGCAGATCGTCAGGCGGCCCTCCATCGAGAGCGCGCGGATCGCGGCACCCCGGTACTCGATGACGTTGCCCGTCCCGCCCGCCGTGCCGATCCGTGCGACGATGCCGAGGATCACGTCCTTCGCCGCGCAGTCCGCGGGCAGCACTCCCTCGACGGTCACCGCCATCGTGCCTGGCTTCGTCTGCGCGATCGTCTGTGTCGCGAGGACGTGCTCGATCTCGCTGGTGCCGATGCCCCAGGCGAGCGCGCCGAGCGCACCATGCGTGGAGGTGTGACTGTCGCCGCACACGATCGTCATCCCGGGCTGGGTCAGCCCCAGCTGCGGGGAGATGACGTGGACGATGCCCTGGTCAGGATCGCCTGTCGGGTAGCAGCGGATACCGAATTCGCGGGCGTTACGGGCCATCGCCTCGATCTGGCGCGCCGAGATGTCCTCCGCCGGCTCATCGTTGGTCGGGACGTTGTGGTCCATCGTCGCGAGGATGAGCTCCGGCCTGCGGACGCGCCGCTTCGCGATGCGCAGGCCCTCGAAGGCCTGCGGGCTCGTGACCTCGTGGACCAGATGCAGATCGACGTAGAGAAGGTCCGGCTCGCCTGCGGCACGCCGCACGACGTGCCGCTCCCAGACCTTCTCGCTCAGCGTGCTGCTGCCCACGCGAAAAGTATGGTCGCTACGCGAGGCGATCGAACGCCCGGCGAAGCCGCCGCACGCCTTCATCGATGCGATCCGGTGTGGGCGCGCTGATCGAGAAGCGGAACGCAGTCGTGTGGTCGGCATCGATCGCGAACGCATCGCCGGGAACGAACGCGACCCCTTCCTCGAGCGCGACGTCGAGCAGCGCGCGGGCCCTCACGTGCCGGGGCAGGCGCACCCAGAAGTAGAACCCGCCGTCGGGGTCGTTCCACGCGATGCCCGTCCCGGCAAGCTCGCGGGCGAGCGCGGCACGCGCTCGGTCCTGTTTCTCGCGGTAAAGCTGGCGGAGCCGTCCGATGTGGGCGTCGGCGCCGCCACGCCGGTGAAACTCCAAAACGATCCGCTGCGCGAGGGTCCCGGTGCTCGAGTCCATCGTCTGCTTCGCGCGCGACATCCGCGCGATCACGTCCGTATGCGCGATCACCCACCCGACGCGCAGGCCCGGCAGGAACGTCTTGGAGAAAGTCCCGATCGAGACGACCTCCGCGCCACCGAGGGCCGCGAGCGGAGGCAGGTCGTCGCCGCGATACCGCAGCGCTGCGTAGGGGTCGTCCTCGACCACGACCGCGTCATGGCTCGCGGCGAGCGCGAGCAGCGCCTCACGCCGCTCGAACGAGAGCGTCTCCCCGGTCGGATTCTGAAAATTCGGGACCACGAAGAACATCCGCGGACGCACCCCGAGCTTGCGGATGCGCCGCGCGGCTTCCGCAACGTCGAGGCCCTCGCCGTCGACGGGCACCTCGAGTACGCGTGCGCCGTGGTTGCGGAACGCCGAGAGCGCGTTCGCGAAAGCCGGGGACTCGGCTACTACAACGTCGCCGGCTCGCAGATAGACGCGGCACGCGAGGTCGATCGCCTGGAGCGCGCCGGCGCTCACCAGCACCGTGCTCGCGTCGGCCGCGACACCGCGTTCGCGTGCGGCCGAGGCGATGACGTCGCGCAGGTCCGGCTCGCCTTCGGTGATGCCGTACCCCAGCGCCGTTGCCCCTTCGCGCCGGAGCACGGTTGCCGCGAGATCGTCCGCACCGACGAGATCGAGCGCCTCGCGGGACGGCGACCCGACCGCGAACGACACGGTGTCGCGCGTTTGCCGCGCGACGATCCCGATCGTTTCGTCGATGAACGAGCCGTAGACCTCGTGCTCGTCGCGGCGTGCGCGCTCGGGCAGCGGCGCGACCGCGCCGCCGCTCATCGCGGGCAGGATCTCGACGGTACGCTTGCCCCGCAGATCGCTCTCCGTGAGGAATCGCGCGTCCTCGCCGTCGATGAAGACGTTCACGAAGCGACCGAACGTCCCGTCCCGCAGTACGCGCGCGGCGAGCTCGGGATAGCGGTCCGCGATCTCGCTTGCGAGCTGCGGAAGATCGGTGACGTCGAAGTCGAGCGTCGTGTTTCCGCCGGCGGCAGCGCGCAGCGGTGCGGCGAGACGAACGGTGACGGTCATGCGAGCACCTCCGCGTATGTCGCGCGGAATGTGTCCGCGTCCGGGGCGATCGCCGGTAGCAATGAGCCAGCCGCGAGCGTCCCTTTGTAGCCGTTGCCGGTGATGTAGAGAACGACCGACTCGTCGTCTGCGAACGCGCCGCGGGAGGCCAGGGCTCTCGCGGTCGCGACGACGACGCCACCCGCTGGCTCCGCGAGAACGCCCTCGGTGCTGGCGAGAGTGCCGCACCCTTCGAGCACCTCCTCGTCGCTG
>DASPWX010000102.1:0-12922 GCA_035637615.1 Bathyarchaeia archaeon
GTTTCCGGGGCCGACCGCTTCCCAGAGCGAGCTGCCGACGATCGTCACGTGCGACCGGTCGGTTCCGTTGCCGGAGGACCCTCCCTGAAGGACTTGTGACTCGTGGCCACCTTCATCCACGAGAGTCATCCTGAACGCGGGGCGTCCTTTGAGGCCGTCGGGGATCCGGCGATCGAACGAATCGATGTCGACCGGCTCGATCTTGAACTCGGCCAGCACGCCAACCGGCAAGGCGCGAACTCGCGTGAACTCGAGCCGTGCCGTACCGAGCTGTATTGGATCGGGCGTGGGTAGGTCGCGGCCTTCGTCGACGGCGAGGGTCGCGGTCAGATCCCACCGCCCAGCGATCGTCTTCGACCCCGGAGGGAGTCCCTCCTCGATGGCCGTGAACGTTACGTGCAGGCGAGCGCCAACCCTCGCTGCCAGTCCTTCGATCGGCTGAAAGAGAAGCGCATTCTCCCCGCTGGTGATGTTCGAGGTCCCACCGACCATCCGATAGGTATGACCGAATTGATCGGACAAGCTGATATCTCCGAACGGCGCCAGGATGCGTGCGGGTGGGTCGACGCGCACGAAGAGGATCGTCCGGCCGGCGTCGGCGTATCCACCCACGAGCTCCGCGGTGTATCCAGCGGATGTGACTCTGTCGCCAAAGAGGCTCACGCGATGCGGCATTCCCGCGAGGCCGAACTGGCGGAGCATGAGCCCGCTGATCGAGCCGGCGATCGGAGCATCCGCCAGCACCTGGGCGAACACCGGCGCGTAGTAACTGGCCGCGGCACTGATCAGAAGAAGCGCAAGCGGAACCGCAGCAACGACCCGCCAGGGAAGTGACCCACCTTGCGGCTTGCGACGAGCGGCGAGGACGCGCTGGGTCACGCGACTCGGGTCGACGGGGATCTCCAGCGTCGCGATGCGACGCGCCAAGATGTCGCTCGAAGACTCGGTCATCTCACACCTCCACTGACGAGAACGCGCAGGCGGTCAAGAGCGCGACCGATCGCGCGGCGGGCGGACTCGGCGCTCAAGCCGACGATCTGTCCGACTGAGGCCGTATCAAGGTCCGCGACAAAACGGAGTCCGAGCAGCTGCCGGTCACGCGGGGAGAGGCGCGCGATTGACCCAAGGAGCTCGCCCGCCGAGAGGCGCTCGACCGCAACTGCCTCGAGATCCACGACCGCCGGCTGGCGGTGCCTAAGCCGATCGGTCAACAGTGCGCGAAGCCGAGCCTTCCGCGTCGCGTCCTTTGCGGTGTTGGCGACGATGCGCCAGAGCCAGCCTTCCATCGAGCCACGCCGCGGATCGAAGCGGTCGAGCTTCGTGATCGCCTTCAGCAGGGCTTCCTGCGCGATCTCCTCCGGATCTCCGTCCCGGCCGGCAACGACGGCCGCGAACCGACACACCCGCTCCGCGTACGTCGCGCAGAGCTCCTCTGGCGTCACGGTCGCGATGCTGGCACGGGATCCCAGCACCACGTTGGTCTCGGCCACATGATGATTACGCGCCGGCTCACTGAAACCGGACAGCACGGCAGAATCAGCATGTGATCGCGATCGGAATGATGTCCGGCACGTCCGTGGACGGGATCGACATCGCCGCCGTCGACGTCGACGGCGACGACATCAAGGTGATCTCGACAGGGCACCGTGACTACGACGAGGCCCTGCGGAAACGGATCCTTGCCGCCGCATCTGGCGAAGCGGTGGGCGCAGCGGAGCTCGCCGCGCTGCACGTCGCGATCGGTGACGCGTACGCCGAGGCCGCGGTCGCGTTCGTTCCCACGCTCGCGGCGTTCCCGGCGGTCATCGCGATGCATGGACAGACCGTCGCGCACCTCCCAAAGCGCGCGACACTCCAGCTCGGCGACGCGTCGCGGGTCGCGCTCCGCACCGGCGTGCCGACGATCACGGACTTCCGCAGCGCGAACATCGCGGCGGGTGGCGAGGGCGCGCCGCTCGTACCGTTCGCCGACTTCATCCTGTTTGGCAAACGCGCGCCTGTCGCGCTGCTGAATCTCGGCGGTATCGCGAACCTCACGCTCATCCCCAGAGCCGAGGCCGACAGCGTGATCGCGTTCGACACCGGCCCCGCGAACATCCTGAGCGACCTCATCGCCCAGCGCGACGGCAAGAGGTTCGACGAGGCCGGAGGCGGCGCGGCGCGGGGACGCGTCGACGAGCGGGCTCTGGGCTGGGCTTTCAGCAACGAGTACTTCGCGAAGCGAGCTCCGAAGAGCACCGGGCGCGAGGATTTCGGGCAGCCGTTCGCGGACGAGCTCGCCCGACGGGTCACGCACAACGGAGGCACGCGCGACGACGCGCTCGCGACCGCGATCGCGCTCACCGCACGGACGGTCGCCGACGGGCTCAAGCGCGAGACACCCGGGGGTACGACGTGGCGCGAGCTCATCGTCGCGGGCGGCGGCGCGCGCAACGCGACGCTCGTGAACGCGCTGCGCGCTGCTGTCGCCCCGACGCCGGTGCGGACAAGCGACGAGCTGGGGATCCCGGTCACGGCGCGCGAAGCGGTGGCCTTCGCGATCCTCGGGGCCTATCGCATGCAGGGAAAGCCCAACATCCTGCCCAGAGCGACCGGCGCGTCGCGTGCCGTCTCGGGCGGAGCGATTCACCAACCCTGATGTCCGGACCGCTCGTCGTGGGCATCGACGCCGGGGGATCGAAGACGCGCGCGTTCGCGGTCGATCGCGAAGGGGGCGTCATCGGGCGCGGCGCGGGCGGCGGCGCGAATCTGCTGTCCTCGCCCGATCCGGCGGGATCCATCGGCGCGGCACTCGCCGAGTCTCTCGCCGGCGCGGTCCCCGTCGCCGTCGTGCTCTCGTGCTCGGGCGGCGATCGTCCCGCCGACCGAGAGCGCGGCCGGGCGATCCTTACGCAGCTCGTCGGCCCGGCGGTCCGCATCGACGTGACCCACGACGCCATCGCCGCCCTCTACGCCGGCAACCCGATGGGCTGCGGCGTCGTGCTGATCGCGGGCACCGGTTCGATCGCCTTCGGCCGAAACGACGAGGGCGCGGAGCAGCGCGCCGGTGGCTGGGGTTATCTCATCGGCGACGAGGGGTCCGGCGTCTGGCTCGGGCTCGAAGGCCTGCGCGCGGCGGCGCATCACACCGACGGACGCGGCGCGGGAACGGCGATCACCGCGCATCTCCTGCGCGATCTCGGCGTCGAGACGTTCATGGATGTGATCCCCCAGCTCTACGGCAGGCCCCACCCCGCACCCGCGATCGTCGCTGCGGTGTGGGCCGTGGGACGCGCCGCCGCCGAAGCGGACGCGATCGCCATCTCCATCGTCCAGCGCGGCGCCCACGCCCTCGCGCGTGCCGCGTCGACGGTCGCGACGGGACTGCGTATGACCGAGGGTCCGGTCTATCTCGCGGGTGGCGCGTTCGAATCCGTCGCCTCCCTCGAGCGCGCCGTGCGCGGCGAGCTTCTCAGGATGCTGCCGGCTGCCGCGGTCGAGCCGGTCCGTGAAGAGCCCGCGATGGGTGCCGCTCGCCTCGCCATGCGGCTCGCCTGGGGCGCGTGATGGAGCGGCAGACCGAGTCGCGCAATCCGCGCGCGCGCGGCCTCGGCAAGATGTCGACGCGTCAGATCCTGGAGCTCATAAACGGCGAGGACGCGACCATCGCGGCGGCGGTCCGCGCCGCGATCCCCCAGGTGGAGCGCGCCGTCGATCTCATCGTCCCGGCGCTCGCGAGCGGGCATCGTTTGTTTTACGTCGGCGCAGGCACGAGCGGCCGGCTCGGCGTTCTCGATGCGAGCGAGATGCCGCCGACGTTCGGTGTGGAACCGGAGGTCGTGACCGGCATCATCGCGGGCGGGGACCACGCCCTTCGCATGTCGATCGAAGGCGCGGAGGATGCGCCGTTGGGACTACGAGACCTTGCCCAGCAGATGAAGGCGGGCGACGTCGTCGTCGGCATTTCGGCAAGCGGGCGGGCACCGTATGTCGTCGACGCGATCGAAGGAGCAAAGCGCGATCTCCACGCGGCCGCGACGATCGCGATCACCTGCACGCCGGACTCCGCGCTCGCTCGTGCGGCGGACGTCGCGATCGTGATCGAGGTCGGTCCGGAGGTCATCGCCGGGTCGAGCCGCATGAAGGCCGGCACCGCGACGAAGCTCGTACTCAACATGCTGTCGACGACGTCGATGGTGAAGCTCGGGCGAACGCGCGACGATTTGATGGTCGATCTGCGTCCCACGAACGAGAAGCTGCGCCAGCGCGCGATCCGTCTCGTCGAGCAGGAGGCGCACGTGCCGGCGGACGAGGCCAAGCGCCGGCTCGAGACGTGGGGCTGGCATGTGCGCGCCGCGATCGAGGACCGTTGGCCCGTCTCCTAATCGTCAACGCGGACGACTTCGGTCGGTCCGAGGGCGTCAACCACGGGATCGTGCGCGCGCACCGCGACGGCATCGTTACAAGCACCACGTTGATGACGAACGCGCCGGGCACCGCGCACGCGGCCTCGCTCGCGCGAGCGACACCGACTCTCGACCTCGGTGTGCACCTCGTCCTCACCTATGCAAGGCCGCTTTCGAACCCCGCGCGCATCCGCTCCCTCGTGCGCGAGAATGGGTCGTTCTGGCGTCCGTCCGAACTGCTCGTCCGCCCGATCGACCGCACCGAGGCCCTCACGGAATACCGCGCGCAGTACGCCCGCGCCCGCGAGCTCGCCGGCCGCGAGCCGACGCATATCGACACACACCACTGGGTCCACGATCACCCCGCGCTTTCCTGGGCGGTCGCCGAGCTCGCGCGCGAGACCGGAGCGGCGGCCCGCACGCACACGCCGGGGCAGCGCGACGAGTACCGTGCGAAGGGCGTGCGGACGCCGGACCACTTCACCCGCGAATTCCAGCATCCGGGGCACATCGGGTTGGACGACCTGCTGGCGCTCATCGCGCGGGTCGAGGACGGCGTCACGGAGCTCATGTGCCACCCCGGGGAACCCGACGCCGAGCTCGTCGCAACCTCCGCCTACGCGCGCGAGCGGCCGCTCGAGCTTGCAGTGCTCACCGATCGTCGCATCCGTGACGCGATCGAGCGCGAGCACATCGCGCTGACGACGTTCGCCGCTCTGTGAACTCTCGCGAACGCGTGACGGGAGCGCTCGGCGGGCAGAGCGTCGACCGCGTGCCGTTCGCGGTCTGGCGCCACTTCTATCCGGACGAGAACGAGGGTCCGGCGAAGCTCGCCGAGACGACGATCGCGTTCACCAAGCGGCACCAGCTCGACCTGATCAAGTACAACCCGCGCGCGCATTACCACGCCGAGCCGTGGGGCACGCGTTACCGCTACGGAAAGGACGGGCATCCAGTGCTCGAGCGTTATGCCGTGCGCAAGCCCGAGGATTGGGCGGGCATCGGACGCAAATCGGTGCGCGAGCCCGCGTTCCAGGAGCTCCTCTACGGCCTGCGTCTGGTGCGCGAGGTCCTTCCCGACACGCCGCTCGTCGCGACGATCTTCACGCCACTCGGTGTCCTCGAGCGCCTGGGCGGAGCAGAGCGCCTGCTCACAGATCTGCGCACGCGCACCGATGGCGTGGTCGCCGCACTCGACGCGGTGGCCGAGACGTTCGCCGAGCTGGCCGCGGCCTGCACCGAGTACGCCGACGGCATCTTCCTCGCGACGACACTCTGGGCTCGCCGCGACACTCTCGATGAAGGCGAATACCGGCGCTTCGGCACGGCCTACGACCTGCGCGTTCTCGCCGGCGCGCGCGGCGCGGCGCTCAACGTGCTTCATGTATGCGGGCCCCGTGCCCGTGTGGTCGAGCTCGCGCGCTACCCGGTGGCCGCGGTCTCGTGGAACCCGCGACTTCCGGGGAACCCCGATCTGGCCGCCTTCCTCGCCGCGGTCCCGTCACGTGGCGCTATCGGCGGATTCTCGGACGAGGCTCTTGTTGCGGGCACCGCAGCGCTCGCAAGGCGAGAGGCCCACGAAGGCGCCGCAATGACCGCGAGCCGGCGGTGGCTTGGCGCTGGAGGCTGCACGATCCCGGTCGACTCGCGGCCGGAGAACATCGACGCTGCGAGAGACGCGCTGATTGGATAAGGCGCTCTGGGTCGTGCGCGACAAGATTACGACGCAGAGTGCGATCGACGACCTCATGGCGGACGCCGCGACGCGAGGGATCCACGATGTCGTCGTCCAGGTCCGCGGTCGGGGTGACGCGTACTACCACTCGACGCTCGAGCCGCGCGCCGAATCGCTGACGGGTGAGTTCGACCCTCTGGCGCATCTCGTTCGTGCCGGTGCTGCGGTGGGCGTGCGCGTACACGCGTGGGGCAACGTCTTCTTCGTGTGGTCGAGCCCGGAGGGCGTGCTCCCGACGTCGCCGGAGCATCTCGTCCGACGGCATCCGGAGTGGCTCCTGAGGTCGGCAGGCGTGAAATATCTCGACCCCGTAGGTGGCAGCGACTGGGAGGGGATCTACACCGATCCGAAGAACGCGGAGGCGCGCGAGCACACGCTCGCCGTCTTCACGGACATCGTGTCGCGTTATCGCGTCGAGGGGTTCCATTACGACTATGTGCGCTACCCGCAGGTCACCTACGCCGATTCGCCCGACGACCACGCTGCGGTGACGGCGCTCGTTGCGGAGGGCGCGAAGCGTCTTCGCGCCGCGCGGCCGGGGCTGGTCATCTCCGCTGCCGTGTTCCCCGATCCAGACGTCGCCCGCGATCGCGTCCTCCAGCGATGGCCGGAGTGGGCGCGGGCCGGCCTCGTCGATCTGCTCTGCCCGATGGCATACCGGCGCGAGACCGCGGAGGTCGCGCGCCTGCTGACCAAAGCACGCGCCGCCGCGCCCAAGACGCGCATGTGGGGAGGTCTCATGGCATTCGCGGGCGAGCGCGCGTTGCTTCGGGCGCAAGTGCATGCCGCGGAAGATGCTGGATGCGAGGGCGCGATCCTCTTCGCATACGACACGGCACAACGCGATCTGTTAGATATCTTCGCGGCGACCTGACCCGTAATTTTCAGGCGTTTCGCTCGGTGCGAAATGCCGTTCTAGGATGTGCGCTCCATGCCCGAACAGCCGACACCAACCCCGGTTGCACCGCCCCCCGAAGAACCCCAGCGCCCGGATCCGCTCGCCTCGGCCGTCGCAGAGGCGGTCGGCAAGCTCCGGCGCACCGCGGGGCTCTCCGAGCGCGCCGCGGCCCGCAGGCTCGGCACCTCGCAGACGCAGCTGCGTCGTATGGAGGATCCGCGTTACCTGCCGTCGCTTCGCTCGCTCGCGCGGGTCGCCGCCGCGTACGGCTACCGGTTGTCGGTCGAGTTCCAGGCGCAGGACGCCCCCAAGCAGAAGCCGCCTGCAAAGCCGCCCAAGCGGGCGCCGGTCACAAGGTCCGTGTCACCTTCGCGAGGCCGGCGGGCCGCTCCGGGTCGCGCGCGTGGCGGCGCGCGAGTGCGACGGCGAGCTGCTGCCCCGCGACGACGAAGCTGATCGGGACAAGCGTTTCGGAGAGCGGCGCGCGCAAGAGCACTGCGTCGCGAGCCTTCTCGGCCACACGCTCATCGTTCGTGATCGCATAGACCCGCGCGCCCTTTCCAGCGAGCGAGGTCACGAGCAGGCGCGCTTCGCCCTCCGTCGCGCCGCGTGAGGTGAGGAGGAGCACAGGGGTCCGAGGCCGGAGAAGCGTCCGCGGACCATGCGCGAAATCAGCGCTGGAGTACGGCTCAGCCCAGACGCGGGCGAGCTCCTTGATCTTGAGCGCGGTCTCGAGCGCCGCCGGGTAGAGATAACCGCGTCCGAGCACGATCACCATCGGGGCGCGCCCGATCGCACGCGCCAACCGCGCCGCGTCGGCCCCCGCATCGACCGCCTCCTGGACGGCCTCCTCGAGGCCCGCCAGCGACAGGGCGCTGCGGCCGCGGGCTTCGGCGGTCGTTGCCGCGAGGAGCGCCAGCCCCACGCACGTCGCGGTGTACGTCTTCGTCGCGGCGACTTCGCGTTCGGCGCCGGCGCGAAGCGCGAAGACGTGCTCGGCCGCGCGACCGAGCTTCGACTGAGGTCGATTGGTGAACGCGATCGTGACGGCGCCCGAACGTCGACCCTCGGCGACCACGGCAGCGACATCGGGGGACGCGCCGGACTGCGAGATGCCGATGACCGCGCCGCGCGCGTATGAGGGCGGCGCTCCGTAACGCGTCACGAGCGACGGCGCCGCGAGGGCCGTGACGACCCCGGCGACACTCTCGAACAGGTACTTCCCGTAGGTCGCGGCGTTGTCGGACGAGCCGCGCGCGACGAGGGTGATGTGCTCGACTCCGGCGAGCGCGCGGCCGAGCGTGCGCGCCTCGGGCCAGCCTTCGTCCAGCAGCCTGCGGACCACCCGCGGCTGCTCGGCGATCTCGTCACGGAGCGACATGCCTACGGATGATGCCCGACCGCTACTACTGAGCGGACCAGCGCGGTCCCTCGCGCCGACGCATCCATCGCAGAAGTGCGGAACGAGGATCCGAAAGGAACCGAACCTTCACAAGTTCGGGGGCCCGCCGCCCGTAGCATTTAGCCCGTGACCGCGCGCATCGTTGTGGTCGAGGACGATCCCTCGGTGGCCGAGCTGGTCATGCTCTACCTGCGGAACGCCGAGTTCATCGTGGCGCACGCGCGCACGGCAGCCGAGGCGAGGCTGAAGTTCGACGAGGAGAAGCCCGCGCTCGTCATCCTCGATCTTGGCCTCCCGGACGCGAACGGCCTCGATCTGCTGCGCGAGATCCGTAAGCACGCAGACACGCCGGTGCTCGCGCTGACCGCGCGTGCGGAGGACGTCCAGAAGATCGACGCGCTCGAGTCGGGCATGGACGACTACATGACCAAACCGTTCAACCCCAAAGAGCTCGTCGCCCGCGTGCGCGCGATCCTGCGGCGAACATCGGGGATGCCGGGCGGCGGCCGCACGCTGGTTGTGGGAAACGTACGCATTGATCCGGCGCGTCACGAGGTGCACGTCAGTGACCGCGAGGTGTCTCTCCGCGCGAAGGAGTTTGAGCTCCTCGAAGCGTTCTGCCGGCAGCCGGGGATCGTCCTGACCCGCGACCGCCTCCTCGAGGACGTCTGGGGCTTCGCGTATCCAGGCGAGACGCGCACGGTGGACGTCCACGTAAAGCAGCTGCGCGACAAGCTGGCCGACGCCGACGCGAAAATCGAGACCGTGTGGGGCGTTGGATACAAGCTCGTGGCGCCGATGACCTAAGCGATGCCCCGCAGCATCGCGACCCGGCTTTTCCTGTCATATCTCGCGGTCGTCGTGGTGGGCCTCGCGGTCGCCGCGGTCACGATCTCGGGGCTTCTGCTCCGGTACGAAGATGACCAGACGCGCGTCCATCTCGAGGAGCTTTCCGCGCCGTTCCTCACCGCGATCCAGACCGGAGTACGCGCGGGACAGCAGCCGCGCGAGATCGTCGATGCGCTGACCGAGCAGGCGCATGCCGCGAACGCGCGGCTTCTGATTGCGACGGCTGCGCGCCGTGTGGTGATTGATAGCGACGGGAGGCTGGTCGGTTCGATCCTCCCCCAGCCCTCAGCATCGAACATCGGCGAGTTCAACGAAGGCGCCGACCAGTGGATCTTCGTCCGCCAGCAGCTGCGGCAGGCCGCCGCGGGCGGGGTTGGCCTCGGTTTCATCGTCGTGGCGCGACCCCGGGCCGTCTTGACCGACACGCTCCGCGCGCTATTGCCGTCGCTCGCCCTCAGCGGTCTCGTCGCGCTCGCATTCGCCGTCCTCGTCGCCGCGCTGCTGGCGCGAACGATCACCCGACCCCTCCGCGATCTCGTCGGCGGGGTCAGGCGATTCGCGGGTGGGGACTATGGCACGCGGGTCCCGCTCGCCGGACCGAGCGAGGTCGCCGAGATGGGCACTGCGTTCAATGAGATGGCCGGCGAGATCCAACGCTCGCGTGGGAGCGAGCAGGCGTTCCTCGCCGACATCTCGCACGAGCTCCGCACGCCCCTCACATCGATCCAGGGATTCGCGCAGGCGATCGTGGAGGGAGAGGCGCGCGGCGATGCCGTCTCGCACGTGGCGGAGATCATCCACCGCGAGGCACGCCGGCTCGTCCGGATGGTCGAGGGACTCCTGCAGGTCGCGCGACTCGAGTCGGGCGCTCAATCGATGGCGCGCGAAGATGTTGTGCCGGCGCGCTTGCTCGAGAGCGCCGTCGCCGCGCTCGAGGTGCAGGCGAAGGATGCCGGCGTGTCGTTCGACGTCGAGGGTGCAGAGGCATTGCCTTCTCTGCGAGGCGATCCCGACAAGCTCGCGCAGCTCTTCCTCAACGTGCTCGATAACGCCGTGAAACACTCGCCGCGAGGGACGACCGTCCACGTCCGCGGCAGCCGAGACGATGGAGCCGTGTTGGTTCGCGTGCGCGACGCGGGCTCGGGTCTGCCGCAGGGCGCACAGACACGGCTCTTCCAGCGGTTCTATCGCGGCGAGAACGCGCAACGCGACGGTGCCGGCCTCGGGCTCGCGATCGCGCAGGCGATCGCGCAAGCACACGGTGGTTCGATCGGGGCCTCGAACGTCGAGGGCGGCGGTGCCGAGTTCGCGGTACGGCTGCCGATCGTGAAGTGAGCGATCGCTTCGCGAACCGTCTCGATCCCGCGACCGACGCGGCGGATGAACCAGTCGGTGCGGGAACGTCGGACGAGATCGAAGGGTCCCAGCGCTGAATGCCACTCAAAGCGCTTCTCTTCGATCTCGATAACACGCTCGTTCCGGAGATGGCGAACTACGAGCTCGCGTTTTCCGCCGCGTGCGGAGAGGTCGCCAGGCGTCACTCATTCGACCTCACGGAATTTCGCGTAGCAGTCTTCCGATCAGCGGAGGACCTCTGGCGTGAATCAGAAACCTTCGACTTTTGCGCGATGCTGGGTATCGGCTCGCCGACGAGCCTCCTGAGCGAGTTTCCCGGTGAGCGGACCGAGTTCGCGCTGCTTCGAAAGTGGGCGCCGCGTTACCGGGAGCGATGCTGGACCGACGCCCTGCGCTTATTCGTCGAGGATCGCCTCGTCCGAGACCTCGGGGCGGAGCTGGACACCGCGTTCCGCGCGCACCAGAGGACACACTGTCCGCCCTACGGCGACGCGATCCCGATGCTTCAGGAGGTCGTACGCTCCTTCACCCTCGCTGTGCTCACCAACGGACCAGACGACGTGCAGCGCACGAAGCTTCGGGCCGCGGGACTTGAACCGTTCTTCGATGTGACGATTGCCTCGGGGGAAGTGGGCTTCGGTAAACCCGATCCTCGCATCTTCACAACTGCGCTAAAACGACTCGGCGTCCACGTAGACGACGCAATCGCGATCGGCGACAGCCTCGAGCGCGATGTGTTGGGTGCCCACAACGCGGGCCTCCGGTGCATCTGGCTAAATCGGGAAGGGCGCGCAGATCCCGGCCGCGTGATCCCTGACCGTGAGATTGCTTCCCTGACCGAGGTCCCCGCGGCCATCGCGGCTCTTGAGGCGTGCAACCTCTAGGGAGTCGCGGGACCCAGTTGCGGTCGGCAAGCCCAGCCGGCCGTGGGGCGGCTCATACCGGTAACGCGCGCCCTCGGCGGCGAATGAGTTCCTAGACTCGCTCTTATGGCACTTGGCGGGACGATCCGCGGGAAGGCGACCACGCTTCGTCTTCCCGTCGAGGCGGACCTCGATGCCTACAACGGCTGGATGGCGGACGTGCGCGTGCGCCGCGCGCATCGCGTCTGGTACGAGCCGGCGATGCCGGCGACGTGGAAGGAGCGCTTCAAGGAGATCGCGAAGGAGAAGCAGTCGATCCTCTGGTCGATCGACAGGGACGCGAAGCTCGTCGGTTTCACGTTCGGTCATCTCTGGCCGATGGGGAACGTTTTCGACGTGATCCACTTCGTGATCGAGCCCGACGAATGGGGTAAGGGACTGGGCTTTGACGCGGCCCTCGCGCTGCACCGCTATCTCTTCGATTACCTCGACCTCCGCCTCGCCACAGCCGAATTCCGTGCCGACAACGCCGCCGCACTCGAGATCGTGACGAAGCTTGGATACACCGAGTTCGCGCACGGTCACGATGTGGACTATCGGGACGGGGCATATGTCGACGATCTACGGCTCCGGATAGACAAGGAGACCTGGCAGGAGCGTTGGAGCGCGGAGCGTGAATACCCGCCGCTCGCAGCGGACGCGACGCGCTGATGCTTGGGCCGATGCTCGTCGGAAAGAACGGCGTAACGCTCGTGCCCATGACGCTCGAGAACTTCAAGCTGCACGGCCCATGGATGCTGCAGCCGGAGGTCGGGCGTTTCTGGGGTCCGCGCTTCGGCGAGGTCACCGACGAGAGCGCCACGAAACGCTACAAGGAGTTCTCCGACAGCACCACTTCGGTCAACTGGACGATCGCGTATCTCGACGAGCCCGTCGGCTTCACCGCGATCTTCGACATCGACTGGGTGCGACGCGATGGTGAGAGCGGCATCTTCATCGGACGCCACGATCTGTTCGGCCGCGGCATCGCGAGCGAAGCGATCAGGCTCCGAACCGATTTCGCATGGCGCGAACTGCGCTTGCATCGCGTGCACAACTGGATCGCGCACGCGAACCGCGGATCGCGTCGAGCGAATGAAAAGGCTGGCTACACACAAATGGGTCTTTTCCGTCATTCGTTTTTCCGCTCCGGCGAGTGGTACGACGAATGGCTCGGCGAAGCTTATCCACATACCTTCCCCGACCAGCGTTGAACTGTTAGGCTTGAGATGCCCCAAAGGGGCAGCGGCGGCGAGAGTTACTACGCGGGTCAAGTGAGGCACTTCCTCCCAAGTCCTGGCGAGTCCTCAAGGCGGCGCGAACAACAAAGGGAGGAAGCTTCAAATTGAGCTTCTCTGACAAGACTCTGACCTGCAAAGACTGCGGTCAGGAATT
>DASPWX010000103.1:0-16574 GCA_035637615.1 Bathyarchaeia archaeon
CGCCGACGGCGAGTCCGAAGAGGACGCAACCGAGCTCGCCGAACTCGACGACGCGAACGTCACAGAAGCGGCGACCGGCGAACCAGACGATGACCGCGCGCCTACGGAGCTGGGCGACCAACTCCGGCAAGCGATGGCAAATGCGGAGCAGCGTGGGGGTCTTCCGAGCGAGCGGCCCCTAGCGCGCGGAACATCACGATCCCACGAGGGGCCGAGCGAGGAGGACCCCCGCGCTGTGAAAGCTGCACGCTATCCGCGCGCGGCCTTCGTTTGAAGAATCCGGTGATGACAGCGTCGGGGACATTCGGCCAGGGCGTCGAGTACGCCGAGCTCATCGATGTCTCGAGACTCGGCGCGTTCGTCAATAAGGGGACGACCCCGGCGGCTCGACCTGGCAATCCGCAATACCGAATTGCCGAGACGCCATCAGGAATCTTGAATTCGATCGGTCTTGAGAATCCGGGTGCTCTCGAAGTCGCCCGCAAGTATGGAAAGGCGTGGGCTGAGCTCGGAGTCGCGGTCATCGTGAACGTCGCCGGGTACAGCGTCGACGACTACGTGTATGTGGTGCACGAGATGACCGGCACGCCCGGGGTCGTCGCGTACGAGCTCAACGTGTCGTGCCCTAACGTCAAGGGCGGCATGCTGTTCGGCTGCGATCCGGACCTTGCCGCCGAGGTGACGCGCGCCGTCAAGGCGGAGACGGATCTGCCCGTGATCGTCAAGCTGACCCCGAACGCGCCGGACGTCGTCGCGGTCGCGCGGGCGTGCGAGGAAGCGGGCGCGGACGGGCTTACCGCGATCAACACCGTGCTCGGCATGCGTATCGACACGCGCCGGCGCCGTCCAATCCTCGGAACCGGAAGCGGCGGACTCTCGGGGCCGGCGATCCGACCGATCGCCGTGCATATCACCTATCAGGTCGCTCAGGCGGTCGGGATCCCGATCATCGGCGCGGGCGGCGTCACGAGTGCTCAGGATGCGCTCGAGTTCCTCATGGCCGGAGCGTCGGCAGTCCAGGTCGGAACGGCGACGTTCGCCGACCCCCTTGCGCCCCTGAAGGTCATCGAGGGCCTCGCCGCCTACGTCAAAGAGCGCGGCCTCGCTTCGATCCGTGACGTGATCGGAGCGGCGCTGCCCGCGCGCGAGGACTAGCCGAGCGCCAGCGCCGATTGCGGTCAGCGTGCATATCTTCGGCACGTGATCCGCTAGGTCGCGAGCACGCTTCTGATCATCCGGTTGATCGGCGCCTCGATGAACTGAGCAGGATCCGGTGACATGCGCTTTCGTTCCTCTGAGGCGTAGTAATCCTTGTCCGCGGCGGCGAAACCCTTCGGTCCGTCGTAGCCGATGATCCAAACAAACTCGTCCGCACCTTCGACACGCCAGGCGCCCACGAACGTGAATCCGAACTTTTGCCGGAGTGGATAGACGCCGCGCACCCACGCATCGAGAAAGGCATCCATGCAGCCCGTGCGAATCCGATAGTGGCGAAGCTGATATTCCACGCCGTCTCCGCGCGGACGTTAGCTAATCGAAACGGAGCACGCCGACAAAACGTGGATGGCGCAGTGGCCAGTCCGGGTCGTCCGACACCCGGACCGCGTCAAGGATGGCTGTGAGGTCCGCCCATGTCGTCGAGCCGTCGCGGTGCTCGACCTCGATCTGACTGTGCCCCTTGAAGTCATCGCGGCAATGGATCAGATCGCCGTTCTTCGCGCGGTACGTGCCCGGTGAAAGCTCTCCATTCATGACCTCGCCCCCTCCCCAGTGAGCTAAGTCCGGCGTCCTCCGGCCGTCTTCCTCGAAATTTTCGGACTTCCGTTCGTCGCGGTCAGTGCGACCGGCTCCCCGTTCTTCGTCGTAGCTCCATTCGGAACAGTCCAGCGAACGAGCGATTCGAGCGGAACACCTCCGGTCGCGGACCACTTGTGAGCATCGTTCGCGCTTGCTCCATCGCAGTACGCCCACGCCCCCTCATGGATCGTCAGCCCACCACTCGCGTGACGCGAACTCAGTGCCCGATGGTCAGGCGAGTCGCACACCCAATGAACGATGTCACGTGTCGACAGGTCGGGCCTCCCCCAGCGCGCGTGGCCGAAACCGATTTGTCGCCGTCACCTAGTGCATCACCGCGGTGGCCGAACGTCATTACCGCACTTCACGTTCGCCCTAATTGCGTCCGCGCTTTACTACTCGGCCGCGGTGCTGACGCTCACTTGCGCCTTGAAGCGGTAGCCCGCTCCCGGCACCGTCTCGATATACCGGGGCGCGCGCCACTCGTCTCCGAGCTTCACCCGGAGCTCGCGGATGTGCCGGTCGACGACGTTGCTCTCGATCTCGAATTCACCGCCCCAGATCGTCGCGAGGAGGTCCTCGCGGGTCAGGGCTTTCCCGGCGTTGGCGGCAAGAAGGTAGAGGAGGGTCTGCTGGATCGGCGTGAGATTCAGCACGCGGCCGCCTACGCTGACGCGCTGTTCGATGAGGTCGACCTCGAGGCCGTCGAGGTGGATTTTGGGCACGATCGTGACGGCAATGCCGTGGGCCCTCCGCATAAGGGCGAAGGGCCGGGCCACGATCTCGTCGAGCGTGAACGGGACCTCCAGGATGTCGTCCGCCCCGCGCTCGTAGGCGCTGAGCTTCACACCGGTGTCGCGCCGACGGGTGAACGCGAGGATTGGGATGTGGCCGTGCGTCAAGCCTCGCCCGACAAGGTCGATGAACGGTTCATACAGGTCCAGGTCAATGAACGCCAGATGCGGCGACCAGTCGTCCACGAGCTCTCGACATTCCGCGGCGTCCGTCGTACGCCGTGTCTCATACCGTCCGTGCTGAAGCGTCAGGGTAAGAAGATTCCCGAGGATCTCGTTCATGACGATCAACGCCCGAGGCGGTTCGGTCGATGGGTTGGCGCCCCCGCGGGTGCGCCCGCTGAGAGCTGCCACAACGTCGGTCTACGCTCCGAATAACGCCCTGTCATGACGTGAACTCATCCGGCGCCGAGAAACCGATAACCCTTCCCAGGGATGGTGCGTATGAAGCGGGGTTTCTGCCAGTCGTCTTTGAGCTTCAAACGGAGATTCCGGACGTGGCGATCGACGATGTTGCTTCCCGCGGCGTAATCAGATCCCCACAGCGCATCCAGGATCTCGTCCCGTCCGAGTGTCTGGCCGGGATTGGACGCGAGGAGGTAGAGGAGTGCCTGCTCCATCGCGGTCAACGTCGGCCGGCGCGGTCCGACCTTGACCTGCTGATTCAGGAGGTCGACCTCCAATCCCCCGACCTTTATTACGGGGATGAAGGCCACATCGTCCCCGTAGCTCCTCCGCATCAAGGCGAGCGTGCGCGCAACGAGCTCCTCGGGGGCGAGCGGGAGGATGATGATGTCGTCCACTCCCCGGTCGAATGCCGCGAGCTTCGTCCTGAGGTCGCCTCGCCTGCTGAGAGCGATCGTGGGGATCCTCTGTTTCGCGATGCGCTGTCCGATGAGACCGAGTGAGTCGGAGTCACGGGCGTCGAGGTCCACGAGTAGGAGGTGCGGCCGCCAAGTGGCGAACTCGGCTCGTGCTATCTCTGCCGTCTTGGCGATCCGCGTGATGTATTTGCCGTGATTCAGAGTGAGGGCAACGAGGTTCGCGAGCGGCTGGTCGGCGACGACCAAGACTCGCGCCGGCCCAAGGAGCCGATTTTTCCTGACCGTGCGAGCATACGCGCCGGATGAAGCGTCGTAATCAAATCAGCGCTTGAGGATCAGGCCGATCTTTCCGAAGGTCGCCCGGGGCTCCGCGAACACACGCATGCCGCCGGCGCCATCACGGACGTGGTCGGGCGTGTGGTTCTCCGTGATGAACTCGATCTCGCCAATCTGGGGATGCGCCGCGAGCAAGCGCGTGCCGATCTCGTGGACCAGATGCTGGATCGAGCGGCTGTTGAACTCGTGGAAGATGCGCTCGATCTCGTCGCGGACGGCGCGTGGTCCGAGAAAGCCGGCGCCTTCCGCCACTCCGTCCTTCAGATCGCTGTAGCGCCAGTACACGTCCAGCTTGATCGTGAGCGGCCGATCGGCGAGCTCCGGTAGCGTCGTGTAGTCGTCCCGGGCGAAGGTCGCGAACGAGCTGCCAGTCGTTTTGACGAGGACGATGCCTTCCCAGCCGCTTCGCGCCGCTGTGACCTGGGGCTTCCCGTCGACCGCGTCCACGGCGACCTCCGCGACCGCCCGGTCCGCACGCGTCGAGCGAAACAGAACGTCGCTCGGACCGCGCTCCCCGGGCGCGGCGTCGAGCGGCACCTCGCGCGCCGACACGCGGAGCGCCTCCATCACCGGATAGGTCTCGATGAAGCGGCGGCCAAGGAACGCGCAGAGACCCAATAACGTATTGCCGGCGTATTCGGCCGCCATCGCGTAGACAAAGTTCTTCATCGTGTCGGTCGCGACCACTTCTCGGTTGTCGCCCTCGGTGTACGCGGTGAGGAAGCGCTTTCCGAAGACGTCGACATCGACCGACGCGGCGAACGGCGCGACGCTGCGGCCGCCGAACCGGTAGAAGAGGACCCGGGCTTTGCCATAGCTGATCTCGGTCGAGCTCACCTCTCGGCTCGCTCCAACCGATCGCGCGTGATCGCGAGGAACTCCTCGACGGCGGTCGCCAGCTCTTGAGCGCGCGAGCGCCGGAGCCGCTCGCGAAATACGGGGACGATCGCTGACGTCGAGCGGCCGGCGACAAACACCACAAAGCGGAATCCGAATCTGACCTCGTACTCGTCGTTCATCGCGGCGAGGTCTCGGAGAGTCTCCAGCTCGCCGGCGCTGCCCTGCTCACGGCGTGAGAGCGCGGAGAGCGACCCCGGGTCCGCCCCGATGCGCGGGTGCGCGTTCAGCACGGCGATGCGGTCTACCTCGCTCATCTCCGCGATCAGCGCCCGAGCCGACGCAATTATCGACACGGGGTCGCTTCCTCGCACGCGTTCGGCGAGGATCGGAGCGCGCTCGAAGATCGCGTCCAGCTCCTCGCGCGCGATCGTCATCACGACCCGCGGTAGCTCGTGACCGCGAACGGCGTCGTAAGGAGCGGGACGTGGTATTTCGCGTCGGTGCCGATCTCGACGTCGAGCGCGACACGTCGAAAGAACCTGCCATCGAGCTCGAAGACGAGCCGGTAGCGGCCGGGAGCAAGCGAGGCCGCCAGCTGGGCGATGCGCCCGTCGCCGTCGGTGATTCCCCGGGCGACCACGTCGCCGTCGTGTTCGAGCGAGACCGCCACGCCCGGTGCGGGGCGGCCAGTCGCCGTATCGAGCACGTGCGTGGAGAGGCTCGCCATGAGCGGCCGGTATCGTACGCCCGCGATGACCATGCTCCGCATCACCGCCGGACCTTTCACGTTCAAAGCGAGGCTGGAGGAGAAAGACGCGCCGAAGACCTGCGCCGCGATCAGAAAGCTTTTCCCACTGCGAAGCAAGCTCGTCCACTGCAGGTGGAGCGGGGAGTCGACGTGGGTCCCAATGGGGGAGAGGCGACTCAGCGTGGATTTCGAGAATCACACGAGCCACCCGGCGCCCGGGCAGGTGCTCGTCTACCCGGGCGGCATCTCGGAGATGGAGATCCTGTTTCCATACGGCGCGACGATGTTCTCGAGCAGGGTGGGCCAGCTCGCCGGCAACCACTTCGCGACTGTTATCGAGGGAAACGCGCAGCTCGTGGAGATCGGCCGGCTCACCCTCTGGGAAGGCGCGCAGGACTTCAGCATCACCGAAGAGTGAACGACAAGGCCGACCTCGCGATACGTGGCGCGATCGTCGTCTCAGATGGCGCGTACCCGCGCGACATCCTCGTGCGCGAGGGCCGGGTCAGCGCGCTCGTCGAGGCCGGCGCCGCCACCGCCAAGCGTGAGATCGACGCGCGGGGTCTCCTTGCCCTGCCGGGCATGGTCGACGCGCACGTTCACTTCAACGAGCCCGGCCGGACAGATTGGGAAGGATGGTCGAGCGGGAGTCGCGCCGCCGCGGCCGGCGGGACGACGACCGTTCTCGACATGCCGCTCAACTCCATCCCCCCGGTGCTCGACGGCGACTCGTTCGACGTAAAGAAGGCGGCTGCGGAGAACGCGTCGATCGTCGACTTCGGGCTCTGGGGCGGTCTCGTCGACGCTGATCCCGGGAGCTTGCGCGAGCTCGCCGAGCGAGGCGCCGTCGGTGTCAAGGCGTTCCTCTGCGACAGCGGCGTCGCCGAGTTTCCAGCTCTGCATCAACAGGATCTCGTCCCCGCCCTTCGCGCCGCGGTAGACGCGGGCCTCGTCGTCGCACTCCATTGCGAGGACGAGTCCCTGGTCCGCGAGGCGACCGCGCGAGTCCGCGGCGACGGGCGGCATGACGCGGCGGCCTGGGCCCAATCGCGCCCGCCCCTTGTCGAGGTGCGGGCCGTGGCGGCGGCGTGCGCCGCCGCGCGGGAAACCGGTGCTCGCATCCACATCGTGCATGTGTCGGCGGTCGAAGCCCTCGGCGCGGTCGGCGCGGCGCGCGACATGGGGACCGACGTCACGGTCGAGACGTGTCCGCACTACCTGACCTTCGACGACGCCGATCTCGCGCGGCAGGCGGCGGCGCTCAAGTGCGCGCCGCCGATCCGCGATGCGCGTAACCGCGAGGGCTTGTGGCGCGCGCTGCTCCAGGGAAAGATCGACTTCGTCGCTTCGGACCACTCGCCGTGCCCCCCGGAGCTCAAAGCGTCCGGCGACATGTTCGCGGCGTGGGGTGGCGTCGCCGGCGCGCAGTCGCTCCTCTCCGCCGTCTTCTCCGGCGTGGCGGCGCATGCGGGTGACGCACTCGACGTCCACAAGGTCGCGGGCTTCGTGGTCTGGCGTCTTGCGGCGCGGCCCGCGAAGCGGTTCGGCCTCTGGCCGCGCAAGGGCACGATCGCGCAAGGGTCGGACGCAGACATCGTCCTCTTCGACCCCGAACGTGAATGGACGCTCAACGGAGAGGGGTCGCATACGCGCGGGATCGACCCGTACGTGGGCCGATCCTTTCGTGGAAAGGTCGTTCGCACGCTTGTCGCTGGTCGCACGGTCTATAACGAGCGTGAGCCCGTAACCAATCCCGCGCGCGGGCGATTCATCCGAGGAGGGGAAGTGGCCGAAGGATGAGCGCGACCACGACGCGTGAGCTCGTTGAGATCGACGAGCGCCGACTCCTGCGGCGTCTCGACGACCTCGCGCAACGCGGCGCGCTCCCACAAGGCGGCATCTATCGGCCTCTGTACTCACCGCAATGGACTTCCGCGATGGAGCTCGTCGCCACGTGGATGAAGGAAGCCGGCCTTCTCGTCAGGCGCGACCCTGTGGGGAACGTGTGGGGACGGATCGAGGGGTCGCGCGGCGGGCGCGTCATCGCGACGGGGTCGCACGTCGACACGGTGCGCGGTGGTGGCGCGCTCGACGGAGCGCTCGGCGTCGTCGCGGGGATTGAGGCGGTCAGCAGCCTGTGGCAGCGGTTCGGCCGATCCACCCGAATCCTCGAATGCCTCGCGATCTGCGAGGAGGAGGGCAGCCGCTTCGATACGAACTTCTGGGGCGCGCGCGCGATCGCCGATCGGCTCGAGCCTGGGGAGGCCGACCGGGTGCATGACGCGGATGGGATGACGTTGGCGAACGCGATGCGCGGGGTCGGCCTGGATCCCGCGACCGCCGCGACCGCCGTCCGCCGCGACCTCGATGTCTTCGTCGAGCTGCATATCGAGCAGGGGCCGATCCTCGAGGACCATGGACCGCGTCTCGGCGTTGTCACGACGATCGCGGGAACCGCGCATCTTGAGATCACAGTGCGAGGCCAGCCCGACCACGCCGGTGCGATGGCCATGGACCGCCGCCGAGACGCGTTCCTCGGCGCGTCCGCCATGGCGCTCGGCATCGCCGAGGCGGCCGTGCGGATGGGTCATCCAGCGGTCGCGACCGTCGGCACGATCGCCGTCGAACCGTCGCAGGTGAACGTCGTGCCCGGTTTGGCCAGGTTCACCGTCGACACTCGACACCCCGACCCGGCACGGCGAGGCGAGCTCATCACCCAGATCGGGGATGCGTCCAAGAAGATCGCCAGCGAACGTAATCTCGGTGTCGAGATCAAGACGCTGCGCGATCGCCCGCCAGTGAGCCTTTCGCCGCGGGTGGCCGACGTCCTCCGCCGTGCGTCCGTTGCCGCGGGTGTCGAGCCGCGCGAGATGACGAGCGGGGCGGGTCATGACGCGCAGGTCCTGACGGCGGCCGCGAACGCGGGGATGCTGTTCGTTCCGAGCATCGGCGGCCGGTCGCATTGCCCGGAGGAGGCGACCGCGGCCGAGGACGTCGTGCTCGGCACGCGCGTGCTCGCCACGGCGCTCCGCGACCTCGCGTATCAGGCATGAGCGTTCTGCTCCGCGGCGGCACGCTGCTCCCGATGCGCGACTCGCCGCGCCCCGTCAGCGGCGACCTCCTCGTAAGCGGTACGCGCATCGGCGGGGTCGGGCAGGTCACGCCGACCCCCGACACCGAAACGGTCGACATCTCAGGGTGCGTCGTCATGCCCGGCCTTGTCCAGACGCACCTCCATCTGGTGCAGACGCTGTTCCGTGGTCTCGCCGAGGACATGCCCCTTCTCGGATGGCTCCGCACGCGGGTCTGGCCGCTCGAGGCTGCGCACGACGAGGCCTCGGTGCGCGCGAGCGTTCGTCTCGGTCTTCTCGACCTGCTCACGACGGGCACGACGACGATCCTCGACATGGGGACGACGCACTTCGGCGACATCGTCGCGGAGGAGCTCGTGCGGAGCGGCATCCGCGCGCGCTTCGGCCAGGCGATGATGGATACCGGCGAAGGCGTTCCCGCCAACCTTGTCGAGACGACGCGCGCATCGCTCGACGCCGGCGGCGCGCTCACCAAGCGGTGGCATAAGGCGTCAAGCGGTCGCATCGGCTACGTCTACATGCCGCGCTTCGCGCTCTCCTGCACGCGCGAGCTCCTCGAAGCGGTGACGCAGCTCGCCAAGCTCAGCGACCTGCTCGTGCACACGCATTCGAACGAGAGCGTCGACGAGCGCACCGCAGTGACGATGGCGACGGGCCGCACCCCGATGCAGTACCTGCTCGACACGGGTATCGCGTGCGAGCGCGCGATCATCGCGCACGGCGTGCACCTCGACGATTCAGAGATCGAGATCCTGAAGACGACGAAGACGTCCGTGGCCCACTGCCCCTCGTCGAACTTGAAGCTCGGCTCCGGCATCGCGCAGGTCGCGCGGCTGCGGAGCGCGCGCATCACGGTCGGTCTCGGCGCGGACGGGGCCGCATGCAACAACCGGCTCGACGGATTCGAGGAGATCCGCCTCGCGACGCTCCTGGCGCGTGTGGTCAGCGGGATGGGAACGCTGAGCGGCTACGACGCGATCGGGCTCGCGACCCGCGAAGGCGCGAAGATGCTCCGCATCGACGCCGAGGTCGGCACGCTCGAGCAGGGCAAGCGCGCGGACCTCGTCGTGCTCGATCTCGAGAAGCTCGACGGCCCCGGCGGCGATCCCGTCTCTCGCATCCTGTTCGGGGGTGGGTCGCGAGCGGTACGACATGTGTTAGTAGACGGAGAGTTCCTTGTACGCGACGGACGACCGACCAAGATGGACGCTGCCGAGGTGCGGGCGAAAGCAGCGGAGCAGCTCGGGCCGCTCATGAAGCGCGCTGGCCTCGCCTAGTACGCAGACAGTCCGGCTCGCACCGAAACCCTCTTCACGCGGCGGCGGACCCCCCCGCCTCCGGCCGGTGGCCCACCGGTCGCTTCGCGCCCAGGGGCCCCTGCCCCTGGGGTCCCTCGGTGCTCGGCGGACTGGTTTTCGCCGGGCCTAGCGCACGCTCACATCGACGTATGCGCCGACGTTCTCGAGCCACGCAACGCCGTCGATCACGGGACGAACGTAGAGCCGATACATGCCCGGAGCGGTCGGCGCTTGGATTTGGAATCGAAACCAGGCTTGCTGTCCCGGGCCGACCCACGTGGTCGTTTGTTCGGCCGGTCGATTTGGCGCAATCCAAGACGGCGACGCGAGCATGCTCGGGGCGTCCTGTGGACTCCACGTTCCGAGACGCACGGCGGTCGCCTTGCTCAGATCCCAGCCGGTCTTTCCCGTGTTCGTGAACGCGATGACCCACTCGCCCGTCTGGCCGGGGGCGACGGTCGGGAACGGCGATTCGCCGAAAAACGTGGCGTGGTAGTCGGGTGCGCCGTAAATGGCGTCGACCACAGATCCGAACGTCACGACCCAGACGCACGGAAACGCGCCCCCGCACGCGACGCCGAGCCCCGCAGCGCGGTACCTGCCGTCGTTGAGCTCCGCCCAGTGCGGTGGCGAGTTGAGCCAGAGCCGTATCGCGCCCTCCACGGTCGGCGCGCCCCACGCGATGATCTCGCTCGTAAACGCCTGACTCACCGGATAGCCCGCGTCGGCCATGCGCTGCCTCGCCGTGCGCCCGTCGGTCGAGCGGTGCGGGATCGCCGGCGGGCCGTGTTGGGCGACGTCGTCGGCCATGAATTGCGCGGCCGCCTGGAGGGTCGGACTTGCGACGACGGTCGCGAGCCCGCGCGAGGCCCGATAGGCGTTCACCGCCGCGAGCAGCGAGTCGTGAACAGGCTGCGCACTGGCCGCGGTCGACTGCGCAACGAACGTGAAACAGAGCGCGGCCACGCAGAGGCCGCGGTAAACAAATCTCACAGGAACTTCCCTTCCGATGTGCCCCGACGTGGGCTGATCGAGATTGCCACAGGAAGTCCAAGAACTCAGGGGATAGAACCGTCGGTCGAGCGCTACCTGGTCGAGACGGCTCTTGCCTTCGCGCGAACCTGCGCCACGACCTTCGGAATCCGAGCCGCGCGCGTCTCCGCGCGCTTGGCCGACGTGATCCATTCGACGAATGCCTTGCGATGCGAGAAGGAGAACGCGTCGAAATCTGCGCGGAGCTTCGCCGCCGAGAGCGCGCCAGCGAGATCGGCTGGAACCACCACCGTCCGCGGAGCGGCGTCGACCTCGAGTGACACCAACGCGCGTCCGCCCACGACGAGCTTGGCGGCGTCGCGGATCTCCTTGCGCGCCGGGAGGTAGTAGCGGCCGCCGTATACGGCGATCGTCGAGCGGTATTTCGCACCGTTGAGCGTCACCCGGACGGGCACACGTTTCCCCGCACCGAGCTTCCTCACGACTGCTTCCGGAATTTCCACGAGCAGGACCCCGCCTGGGTTCGGCTGCGCAATCGTCGTGAAGGAGATGGCGGTCACGAACGCGCCGAGGCCGCCGACTTGACGGACACGGCCGCGAATGCCGGCACCGGTCGCGTGAAACCCTTGAGCATGAGGTCGCCAACAGCCGTCGTCTCCGCATCGGCCTCGACCGCCACGTGGACGCGCTGGCTGAGAAGGATCTGACCCGCCTTGGCCTCGCCTGAAAGACGCTGCGCGAGGATCACAACATTGCCGATCGCACCGTAGTCGTAGCGTCCCTCGAACCCGATGCGACCGAGCGTCGCGTAGCCGGTCGCGATGCCCACGCCGAAGCCGAGCTCGTAGCCGCGCTTCCGCCACCCGCGCGCCATCTGTTCGAAGCTTTCGCGCATCGCGCAGGCCATGCGCACGGCCTGCAATTCGTGGCGTTCGACAGGAAGCGGGTCGTTGAAGAAGATCATCATCCCGTCGCCCGCGAAGTGTTCGAGCGTTCCCCGGTGTTCGACGATGAGCTCGCCCATGGCGCGGTGGTAATCGCGGAGAACTCCGAGCACCTCCTCCGGCTCGGCGGATTCGGCGAAGGCTGTGAAATTCCGCAGGTCGCAGAAGACGACCGTGATCTGTCGGCGATGTCCCTCGAGTAGCTTCGCGCCATCTTCGCTGGTGACAAGGTCCGCGACCTGCGGCGAAAGAAATCGCGAGAGCTCCTGGCGTTGTCGCTCGACGGTCTGGAAGAGTTCGACGTTCGCGATGGCAATTGCCGCTTGATCGGCGAACGTTCTCACGAGGTCGACCGCTTCGGCGGTGAACGGATGAACCGTGCTCCGAGAGAGAGAAATCACGCCGAGCACGACCCCATCGCGGATGAGCGGGACGGCCAGAAGGGTGCGGACTTGGCGGACTCGCGCCAACTCGGCGGCGCTGCCGGTCGCGTTTCGGTAGTACTCGATCGTATCGGCGACCTGGATGGGACGCGCCTCCAGATGGGCACGACCGACGATGGTGTCGAGGCCGATCGTCTGCGGACTCGCCCCGACGATCCGATCGAAATCCGGGTTTGGAGGGACGGGACCCGCGGCGAGCCGATAGGCGTTTCCGAATGTCCGAAAGATCACGACGTTCTCCGCCTTGCAGAGACGGGCCGCGTGTTTGGCGACTTCCTCCAGGACAAGCTCGAGGTCGAACGCCGCGGAGCCGATCGTGCGCAGGACGTCGCCTATGGCCGTCTGGCGATCGAGCGCGTCTTTCGTCTCGTTGAATAGGCGCACGTTCTCGATCGCGATCGACGCCTGATCGGCGAATGTTTCAAGGAGGTGGACCTGCTCCGGCGTGAACGGCTTCGGCTCGTGCCGCCTCAGGATGAGCACGCCGACGATGTCCTCGCCCCGGGCCAAGGGGACGCCGATGAGTGATCGGACGTTGAAGAGACCAACGCCCGTGTCGTACTCAGGATCGGCCTGTGCGTCGACGATCGTGGTCGTTCGCCTGTCCATAAGGACGCGGCCGGTGAGGCTTCGCCGGTCGGCCTCGATCGGCTGATTACCCCAGTTGCGCTCCATGCTCTCGGGGTCGATATCGCCGGCGTTCGCGACGATGCGCCAGCCGTCGCTTCCGAGGCGTGCGATCGATCCGTTATCCGCGGCGCACAGCCGGACCGCGTTCATGGCCACGGTCTCGAGGACGGTCGTGAGCTCACTCGGGCCTCGCCGCATGATGCCCAGGACCGCGGCGAGCGCCGCTTCGCGCGCCCGTGATTCCGAGAGCTCCCGTTCGATGTCCGCCGGTCCACCCAACTCTCGCCTCCCCAGTGCGGTCATCCTAGTGACCACGTTCGGAACCCGGAAGTGATAATCCCGGCGTGAGCGTCCATATCTCCCGGCATGTCGACGATGTCCTGGAAAACCTCTCCACGCGGAAGGACGCGACCATCCTCGCCGGCGGGACGGACCTGTTGGTGGAGATCAATTTTGGCCGGATCCGCCCGTCGAACATAGTCGCGATCGACCGTGTCGACGAGCTCAAGGACGTCTCGCGGAACGGCGACGTCCGCATGGGCGCGCTCGTCACCTACACGCGGATGCTCGAGGACGAGGTTGGTTCGCCCGCGCTCGTGGAAGCCGCGCGCACGATCGGCTCGCCGCAGATCCGCAACGCCGCGACCATCGGCGGAAACCTCGGGACATGCTCGCCGGCCGGCGACACGTTGCCGGTGCTCGCGGCCCTCGAGGCCGCCGTTGTGCTCAAATCGACGAAGGGTGAGCGTCGGGTGGCCTTCGCCGATTTCATGACCGGACCGAAGAAGTCGGTTCGCCGCCCGGACGAGCTCATCGTCGCGGCCGATTGGGACGACGCCGGCGCGTCGCAGACGTACATGTTCGCCGCGTCGCGGAATGCGATGGCCATTTCGATCGCGGGCCTCGCCCTCGTTGTGGACCGCGCGCGGCGTCGGGTCGGCGTCGGCCTGGGTTCGTGCGGGCCGACAATCATCCGCGCGACCGAGGCCGAGCGCTTCGCGGCCGGTCTCTTCGAGGAGATCGGATGGGATCGACCATCTCGGCCAAGTGAAGCTGCGGCGCGGGAGTTCGGGAAGTTGGCGGCCGGTGCCGCGAAGCCGATCGATGACGTCCGCGGCACGGCGGCGTATCGCCGGCACGTGCTCGCGGTGATGGGGACGCGCGCCCTGACGCGCGTCGCGGCCATCCCGTGAGGATCAAGCTCACGGTGAACGGCGACGAGCGCGAGGCCGAAGCGGCGGACCACGAGAGCCTCCTTACCGTTCTTCGCGAAAACCTCGGCCTGCCGGGAAGCAAGAACGCGTGCGAGCAGGGCGAGTGTGGATCGTGCTCGGTCATCATGGATGGCGACCTCGTGTGCGCGTGCCTCGTGCTCGGCGCGGCCGCCGCGGGACGGAGCATCCAGACCGTCGAGTCGCTCACCGATGGCGACCAGCTTCATCCGATCCAGCGCGCATTCGTGGACGCGGGTGCGGTCCAGTGCGGGTTCTGCACGCCGGGGCTCATCGTGGCGACGTACTCGCTGCTCAGACGGAACCCCGAGCCGAGCGAACAGGAAGTGCGCGAAGCGCTTTCCGGAAACATCTGCCGCTGCACCGGCTACGGGAAAATACTCGAGGCCGTGGATCGCGCATCGAGCGCGATGTACCGCCGATGAGGAGCGCTGCGCCACGAACACGCGTCCGCGGCGGTGTCGGCGAGTCGGTCGAGCGACCTGACAGCGCGCCCAAGGTCAAGGGCGAGTTCCAGTACGGCAGTGACCTCCGACGCGAGGGCATGCTGTTCGGCGCGACGCTTAGGAGCCCGCACCCGCATGCGCGCATCGCCGGGATCGACACTGCCGCCGCGAAGAAGATGAGCGGCGTGAAGGCGATCATCACCTCGGCAGAGCTGCCGACGCGCGAGCTCTTCGGTCTCATGAAGCTCGACCAACCCGTCCTCGCGAGCGGAAAGGTGCGCTATGTCGGGGAGCCGGTCGCGATAGTCGCGGCGGAGACTGCCGAGGAGGCCCGCCTTGCGGCGCGCGCGATCGCCGTGCGGTACGAGCCCCTCGCGCCGATCACCGACCCCGTCGCTTCGGTGCAGCCTGACGCGGCGAGGCTTCATCAGAAGGGCAACGTGATCGAGGACGTTCTCGTCGAGCACGGCGATCCCGACGCGACCGCCGAAGTTACGGTCGATGGCGAGTACGAGCTTGGCATGCAGGATCAGGCCGCGCTCGGCCCCGAGGCTGGCCTCGCCATCCCGCGACAGGATGGCGGTGTCGAGCTGCACATCGCGACGCAGTGGCTGCACGAGGATCTGCGTCAGATCGCGCCGTGTCTTGGCCTGCCGGAATCGAAGGTGCATCTCGTGCTCGCCGGGGTCGGCGGGGCGTTCGGCGCGCGCGAGGACGTGACGCTGCAGATCCACACGTGCCTCCTGGCGCTCGCGACCAAACGGCCGGTCCGAATGACGTACGGACGCGAGGAGTCGTTCTACGGACACGTCCACCGACATCCGGCCAAGCTCTGGTACATGCACGGCGCGACGAAGAATGGCGAGCTCGTTTTCGTTCGCGCGACGATCGTCCTCGACGGCGGGGCGTACGCATCGTCGACTCCAGCGGTCGTCGCGAACGCGGCGTGCTTCGGCGCGGGGCCGTATCGCGTTCCCAACGCGCGCATCCACGCGGTCGGCGCGTACACCAACAACCCGCCGACCGGAGCGATGCGCGGTTTCGGGGCCGTGCAGTCCTGTTTCGCGTACGAATCACAGATGGACAAGCTGGCCGCAGCGCTCGACATGGACCCGGTCGTACTCCGCGAAAAAAACGCGTTGCGCAACGGCGATCGGATCGTCACCAGTCAACCGGTCGAGGGGAGCGCGCCCGTTGCCGAGATCATCCGCCGGTGCGCTGACATCGCGATGCCCGACGATGAGATCCCGACGGACCCGATCGCGCTTCCGGGAGGACTCGGCAACCTCACGCACGGCGAAGGCGTGCGACGCGGCGTCGGCTACGCGGCCGGAATGAAGAACGTCTGCTACTCGCACGGTTTCGACGACTTCTCGACTGCGCGCGTGCGGCTTGCACGCGACGCGGCCGGTCCGATCGCGCACGTGCACACCGCGGCGGCCGAGGTCGGGCAGGGGATCGTGACGATCTGCGCCCAGATCGCGCGCACGGAGCTGGGGGTCGAACGGGTCGAGGTCGATCGTCCCGACACGACCATCGGCTCGGCCGGGTCCTCATCCGCGTCGCGTCAGACCTGGATGACCGGCGGGGCCGTCCTCGCGGCATGCCGGGAGGTGAAGGCCGAACTGCTCGCGCGCGCGCGTAAGGTCGGACGCTCACCCGACGACCTCACTGTCCTGCTGGACGAGCCGATCGACCGGACCGTCACGCACCGCCATCGCGACACCGAGCAGCGCGACCCCAAGACGCAGAACCAGGGTCATGTCGCGTTCCTATTTGCGGCGCACCGCGCGGTGGTCGACGTCGATGTCGAAACAGGCCTGGTGAAGGTGGTCCAGGTCGCGACGGCGCAGGACGTCGGCAAGGCGATCAACCCCGTCGCGGTGGTGGGGCAGATCGAGGGCGGGATCGCGCAGGGTCTCGGGCTCGCGGTGATGGAGGAGGTGATTCTCCGCGACGGCCTCGTACGCAACGCGTCGTTCACCGATTATCTGCTGCCGACAACCCTCGACATGCCGCCCGTCGTGACCGAGCTCATCGAGCACCCGCATCCCGACGCGCCGTACGGCGCGAAAGGTGTCGGCGAGCCGCCGACCATTTCGAGCACGCCCGCAATCGTGGCCGCCATCCGCGCAGCGACGGGTAAGGAGCTCAACC
>DASPWX010000104.1:0-2242 GCA_035637615.1 Bathyarchaeia archaeon
ATCTGGCAGGCGCTGCAGTACTGCGGCGCGCATCGCATCGGCCACGGGGTGCGGCTTGTCGAGGACATGGCGATAAGCGAAGGCAGGGTGGTGAAGCTTGGCCCTCTTGCCGCCTACGTCCGCGACAAGCGGATCCCGCTCGAGCTCTGCCCCTCATCGAACGTGGATACCGGGGCTGTACCAACGCTCGCCGAACATCCGATCCGCCACTTCATCGCACAGCGTTTCCGCGTGACGGTGAATACCGATAACCGTCTCATGTCCCACGTGACGTTGTCCGAAGAATTCCAGCGCCTCTCGCGGATCGCCGGCCTCACTCTCGCCGACGTGGAGCGCCTTTCGATAAACGCGATGAAGAGCGCCTTCGTCGGATACGACGAGCGTGTCGCGATCATCTACGCGCGTATCAAGCCCGGCTACGCGCGCCTTCGCGGAGAGCCCGCGCTCGCGGGATATCCGCTTCCGCCCAGCGCCTAAACGATCTTTACCACTCGTTGACGGACCATCTGTTGACGAGTCCTGCGACGGGAGCGATACGAATCGTCCGCTCGGTCGTCTCATCCTCTCGACGTACTCACTTCGTACTGAGTGGCGCGATCAAATGGGCATGGGGTGGATAGATGGGGCGGCTTCCTAGGTCTGTGTTCGGCAGGCTCGCGTTCACGCTCGCGTTCGCTCTCTCGACGCTCGCTCTCGGTGTTGGCGCCGACGCCGGCGTTCAGTGGTGCGAGTCGGATCCGGTTTTCGTGGTCAACGGAGCGATCGTCGACGTCACGACCGGATTTCCGGCTGAGTACACCGGCACCCTCAAAGGGGCGGTCGCGTATGAGGTGCTGGTGCCTTCGAACGCCATCGCCGCAGTGGTGTCGCTGCCCGCGAACGTCCCGACCACCGCGAAGATCAGCCGGGTGCTCCCAGCGACCGGGCTTCTGTCCCTCGGCGTACCCGTGATCGTCAAGGTGACGATCAACGCGACGGCCTCATTCCAGACCAAGACGCAGGTCACCGGGACCTTTCTCTGGCTTAGCTCGACGACATACGGCAAGTCCAACGTGACGACGCAGGTGAAGTACACGCTCATCGGGCTATAGCCCGTGTCGCGTCTCCGCTGGCCTCTTCGCGTCTACATCCTCGCGGTCCTCGGAACGGCGCTCGCGGCCCTCCCCGCGAGCGCCGCGTTCCGAGGGGATCTCCGGCCGATGGACACCGTCCTCTTTGCGGTGCTCATGGCGATGGCGGCCGTCGCGCAGCTCTGGCCGGTGCACCTGTCGGTCAAGATGAAGATCACCGTCGACGACACCGCGACGTTCGCGGCCGCTCTCCTTCTCGGTCCCTTCTACGCGATGGTCCTCGCGGGCGGCACGACGCTCATCGCGCTGCACTTCCGCGGCGTCCGACAGCGCTGGTACAACCGAGGCTTCAACGCGGCGACCTCCGTTCTCTCGACCGGAGCCGCGGCGACGGTGTTCGTGCTCGTCGCAGGTCCCCGCGCCGAGGTGGTGCGCGAGCCGTGGGCGATCGGGCTCGCCGCGCTCGCGAAGTACGTCATCCACAGCACGCTCGTCGATCTCGTCGTGGCGCTTCAGATGCGGCGCAATCCGATCGCAGGTTGGTGGACCCTGCATCGCCGCCTGCTCCCGTACGAGGCGGCTCTCCTGGTCCTCGGTGCGCTCGCGGCGATCGCCGCGCAGGCGCAGCCGTGGACGCTCCTCCTCTTCGGTGTGCCGATGGCCGTCGTCCTTCTCACGCTCCGCGACAGCGCGCGGGTGCGCGAGCAGACGAAGACGGCGATCCTCGAGCTCGCGGACCTCATCGACCTTCGCGATCCCTACACCCACGGTCACTCCCAGCGCGTCGCAGCGCTCGCTGAGCGCCTGGCGAGACGCCTTCGCCTCGAGTACGCGCAGGTCGAGCTCATTCACGACGCCGCGCGCGTCCACGACATCGGCAAGATCGGAACGAACGACCTTGTCTTGCTGAAGCCCGGCCCGCTGACCGACGAGGAGCAGCGCGAGATGCGGCGCCACGCCGAGATCGGGCATCGTCTGCTGAGCCGGCTTCCCGAGTTCTGGGAAGGTGCCGAGCTCGTGCTCTCACACCACGAGCGCCATGACGGCGCCGGATACCCCCGCGGGCTGAAGGGCGACGAGCTCCCCATCGAGGTGTCCGTCATCTCCGTGGCGGACACGTACGACGCGATGACGACCGATCGACCGTATCGAAAGGGTCTCGCCTGGGACGC
>DASPWX010000105.1:0-1947 GCA_035637615.1 Bathyarchaeia archaeon
CGGAAGCCGCGCAGCCCCGACGGCACGTTCGCCTCGAGCCAGGTGCGTAGCGTGGCGCGGAACGCGGCCTCCTCGGGTCCGTCTCGGAGATCCATCAGCGGCCCTCGCTCGACTCGATCAGCTTGGCCACGACACCCTCCCCGCCGATCTCTGCACCGATGCGCACCAGCGAACGAAGACATTCGTCGAGCCCGGAATCATGCTCACCGAGCGAAAATGGCGCTGCGTTGAAGTCGGTCGCGCCCGCCTCGGCGAGCCGCAGCAGCTGTTCGCCGATCGCGTCGTGGTCACCGACGACGGCGACCTCCGCCGGGCCGGCGGCACCCTCCCGGTCGAGCATCGCGCGATAGGCCGGCAGCGATGCGTAGGTCTTGAACATGCGGCCCGCCAGCTCGCGCGCGGCGGCCACGTCGCCGGTCAGCGCGAGCGGGAGTTCGACGACGATGCGCGGTGCGGGCCGGCCTGCCTGCGCCGCCGCTTCGCGCACGCGAGGGACGATGTGATCGCGCAGCGTGCGCGCGCCCACCATCCAGGTAATGGTGCCGGCCGCGAGCGTGCCGGCGAGCGCGAGCATCTTCGGACCGAGGCCGGCGAGCAGTACCGGCACCGGCAGTCCGTCGATCGAGGTGAGGTGAGCGCGGACGCTGAACCGCGTTCCGGCGTGTTCGATCTTCCCGGTGCTGACGAGCGGGACGAGGACGGAGAGGTACTCGCGTGTGTGAGCGTACGCGCGGTCGTACGAGAGACCCCACATGTCTTCGACGACCACGCGATGCGAGGGCCCGACGCCGAGCGTGAAGCGACCGCGCGCCGCGGCCCCCGTCGACGCCGCCTGCTGGGCCATCGCGTACGGATGGCGCGGATATGTCGGCGTGATGGCCGTGCCGAGCTCGATACGCGTGGTCACGCGGGCCGCGAGCGCAGCGGCGGTCATCGCGTCGTGCCCATAGATGTTGGAAAACCAGACGGACGCAAGCCCGACATCCTCAGCGAGGCGGGCGCGTTCGACGTGCTCATCGAGCGTCGCGGGGCGCCGCTCGCGTTGCCCGCCGTCGAGCAGTCCGATGCGCATCAGCCCGGACCTTCCGTGAGGGCCGGGCGTGGTCTTGTCCGGGCGAGCGGGATCGGCGTCAGATCGACGCGTCTCGACCCCGCCCGTCCACCGAGTAGCGCACGCACAGCGTTCTGCACGTCGCTACTTGAGCGTGATGAAGCCAGTGACCGTGACGAACTTGCCATCCTTCGCCGCCTGGAAATAGGCAGCCTTCACACCCGAGTGATCCGTGGGGCTGTAGCTGAGACTCGGCACGAGCGAGCCCGTGAAGTCCTTCATCTGGTCGAGGTTCGTCATGAACCCCTCGCGGGTCAGCTCTTTGCCGCCGCGTTTGAGCGCCTCGCTGAACACCTGTCCGTACGTGTATCCCGACTCGGTGAACCCACCGATCTGCTCCTTCGGAGCGTACTTGGCCATGAACGCCTGGTATTCGACGATCTTCGGGTTACTGGTGTCATCGAACGCTGGGAGGTATGCCTCGATCAACATGCCGTTGATCGCGGTGCCGGCCAGCTGGAAGATCGACGGGTCGTTGATGACCGAGGATGAAAGCAGCTTCGGCGCGTAGCCGATCTTGCCCATCTCGGCGATGATCGAGCCGCCCGGCTTCGGAACGGCGTAGAGGATCACCGTATCCGCGCCGGTCGTCTGCAATTTGAGCGCCTGCGCGCTGAAGTTGGTGTCGGCCGTTTCGTACGACACACCGGTGGCGGCCGGAAGTCCACGCTTCTTGAGCTCCGCCTGGACGGCGTCGAGCCCCTCCTTGCCGAAAGCATCGTTCTGGTAGAAGACCGCGATCTTCTTCGTGCCCATCGTGTCGAGCGCGTATTGGGTCGCGAGCGTCGCTTCGGTCGTGTAGTTGAGTTGGACGGCGTAGATGTTCTTCTTGAGCG
>DASPWX010000106.1:0-2595 GCA_035637615.1 Bathyarchaeia archaeon
GGCTCCGAGCGCCGTCCGGAATCCGGCGCCGACCTGGCCACCGAGGACGTTCGCCTCGGGGACCTCGCAATCCTCGAAGATGAGCTCACCGGTGTGCGAGCCGCGAAGACCCATCTTGTCGTCGACCTTTCCCACGCGGAAGCCCTTGAAGCCCTTCTCGACGATGAATCCGGTGATGCCGCCCCGCGCGCCTTTCGCACGATCGTTCGCGGCATAGACGACGATGACATCGGCGATAGGACCGTTCGTCACCCAGATCTTGGTGCCGTTCAGGATCCAACAGCCCTTGTGCAGCGTTGCGCTCGTTTGGATTGACGCCGCGTCCGACCCGCTCGAGGGCTCGGTGAGCGAGAACGCGGCGATTTTCTTCCCGGCGGTGAGATCGGGAAGATAGCGGCGCTTCTGGTCTTCGGTGCCGCCGAGGAAGATCGACATCGAGCCGATCGAGGTGTGTGCGCCGATGACGTTCGAGAAGGCGGCGGAGGTGCGTCCGAACTGCTCGAGCGCGAGGCAATACCCGAGATCGCCAGCACCGACGCCGCCGTACTCCTCGGGAAACGGGAGTCCGAAGAAGCCGAGCTGCCCCATCTCTGTGAGGACCTCGCTCGGGATCCGGTCGGTGTCCTCCACCTGTTTCTCGAGCGGCTGGAGGCGCGTCTCCACGAAGTCACGCGCCGTGCGCGCCAGGAGCTGGAGCTCCTCCGGGATGTCGAAGTCCACGCCCTAGGCCTCCCCCACGTGGATCGCCGCTATGCCAAAGGTTAGACGCTCGAAGCGCACGGGTGAGAAGCCGGCGCTCCGAAGCAGCGTCGCGAGTGTCTCGGGGTCGTGGAAGGCCTCGATCGATCGCGGCAGGTACCGGTAGGCCTCCGCATCAGTGCCGAGCGCGGCCGCGAGACGGGGAGAAACGAACGAAAAGCCCCGGTAGAGGCGGCGGACGGTCGGATTACGCGGAGCGTGGAGATCGAGGATCACCGCCCGGCCGCCAGGCCGCAGCACGCGACGCATCTCGCGCAGGCCCTTTGGGATGTCGCCGACATTCCGGATGACGAATCCGGCCATCGCGATGTCGAACACGCCGTCGGCGAAGGGGAGCGACTCGACGCTCGCGATGAGGCGCTCGTACCGTGGGCCGACGCCGGCTTTCGCTGCGCGCCGCTCGGCCACCGCGAGCATGCCGGACGAGATGTCGACACCGGTGACCGTCGCGGAGCGTGGAGCCCGGGCCAGCAGGGCGAGCGCGAAATCGCCGGTCCCGGTGCCGACGTCGAGGGCGCGCCCGTTCGCCCCCAGGCGCGCGAGCTCGAGCGCGCGGCGCCGCCACGAGAGATCCGTCCCGACCGAGAGGAGACGGTTGAGCAGGTCGTAGCGCGGCGCGATCCGGTCGAACATCGCCGCGATGCGCCGGTCGTGCTCGTTTGAGGGTGGCACCGCGCCACGCTAGCGTGACTTCGTAGTGGCGATCGCAACGCTGCCTATCGTGCTTTCGGTCGTCCTCACAGAGCTTGCCGTCGGCGGATCGTTCCTCATGTGGTGGGTGGACCGCTCCGGACGCGCGCCCGGCGGCTTCCTCAAGCTCGTGGCCTTCGTCGACGCGGGGGCCATCGCCGCCGCGCTCGCACTCGTGCCGGTGTTCCCCCGCGGCGATCTGGCCGACGCCGCGAGCATCAACACGGGGCCTCTCGGCGCCTTCGGTCAGGCGCTGATCGTCGTGACGGTCCTCGTGATCATCCAGCTCATCACGGCGTTCCTCCCGGCGCGCGGTCTCCGCGTGGCGGCCGGGATCGTGACCACGGTCGCCGGCGTCCTGGTTCTGGCGGTCGTCGCTCTGGCGACCAAGCCTGCCGAGTCGAGCGTCGACCCGCTCGCGTTTGTGGCGATGCCACTTGGCGCGATCGCGCTCGGGGGCGCCGACGGCGCGATGCTGCTCGGCCACTGGTACCTCGTGACGCCGAAGCTTTCGCCCGGCCCGCTCCGGCGCGCGTCGCTGACCGTCGTCGCCGCGGTCGCGCTGCAGATCGCCCTCGTCGCGATCGTCTGGCTCCGCGGCGATCTCACCGGGACGTGGGAGACCGCGCTCTCGGTGGCGCTCGCTCTGCGGATCGGGGTCGGGCTTTTCATGACGCTCGTGATCGCGGCCGCGGCATGGTGGACCGCCGGTATGAACACGCAGTCGTCGACCGGCCTGCTCTACGTCGCCCTCGGATGCGTCTTCGCCGGCGAGGTCTCGGCTCGCGTGATCTTCTTCCTGACCGGAGTCCCGATCTAAACGACGAGGCTCGCCGGGTGTGTGGCGCTGGCTAGCGGTTCCGCTCCGCCCGGACGAATAGGAACGTGCCCACGACCATGAACAGGACGAAAAGCCCGCCGATGATCGCGAGGTTCGTCGTCGTGTCGGAGAGCACGATCCGTGAGGTCGATCCGTAGTACGCATCACGAAGGAGGTCGACCGCGTATCGCATGGGCGCGACGTGCGACAGGATGTCGAGCGGAAGCGGCAGGTTCTGGATCGGGTTGAAGATCCCGGCGAGGAAGAACTGCGGGAGGAGTACGAACGGAAAGATCTGATTCGCTGCGCGCTGGCTCGAGAGGTTC
>DASPWX010000107.1:0-17362 GCA_035637615.1 Bathyarchaeia archaeon
GGCGCGATGCGGCCGTCCGCGAGCTCGCGAAGGATCTCCTTGCGGCGCTCCGCCTCCCGGTCCGGCTCAGCCTGCGACGGAAAGCCGAGCGCGCGGATCATGGCATCGAGGCGCGAGCGCACGGTTGGGTAGCTGATCCCAAGCTCGCGCTCCACGTCCTTGAAGTTGCCCCGCGCTTTGATGAAGGTCTCGAGGAACTCGAGCTGTTCGACCGTGAGGTGGTGGAACCGGCCGAGTGCGAACGAGCCTTCGATGCGGGTCCCGCACGAGGCGCATTCCAGGCGTGCGACGCTCAGCGTCTCGGCGCAGATGGGACATCGCGCGATCACCGGATTCGCCATGAACCGAAGATGCTCGCCCACCTCATGGAAAGTCAAGCCAAACTCAGCGATATGTAGCCGAGGATGCGAAAGCTTTAGGTCGGTCTAGCTCTCTATCGCCTGCTTGATGCGTTCCGCGAGCGCCGCACCGACGCCGGTGACCGACGCGAGGTCCGAAACCGGCGCCGCGCGCATCCCGCGGACGCTCCCGAATCGCCGGAGCAGCGCACGCTTCTTGGCGGGTCCCACGCCCTCGACGTCGTCGAGGACGCTTCGCACGGCGCGCTTGGCGCGGACCTTCTGGTGGTAGGTGACCGCGAAGCGGTGCGCCTCGTCGCGGATCCGCTGAACGAGGTAGAGCCCCTGGGAGGTGCGCGAAAGGACGATGGGATCGGGGCGCGCTGGCACGAACAGCTCCTCGCGCTCCTTCGCCAGCGCGGCGATCGGGATCTGCAGGAGGCCCGCGTCGGAGAGCGCGGACTGGCCGGCCGAGAGCTGCCCCTTGCCGCCGTCGAGGATCACGAGGTCCGGGAGCGGCCATCCCGCGCCGTCGGTGGCGGAGCGCTGGAAACGGCGGCGGAGCGTCTCGCGCATGTTGGCGAAGTCATCGTTGCGATCGACGATCTTCGCGCGGAACCGGCGGTACGCGTGCTTCGCGGGTCGCCCGTCCTCGAAGACGACCATCGAGCTCACGACGCTCGTGCCCTGCACGTGGCTCACGTCGTAGCACTCGATGCGCTTCGGCGGTCCCTCGAGGCCGAGCGCATCGGCCAGCTCACGGAGTGCGGTGTCGGTCTTCCCGCGATCGGCCATCCAGCGGACCCGTTCCTGCTCCAAGGCGTCCTTCGCATTGCGCTCGGCGAGCTCCGCGAGGTGACGCTTCTTACCGCGTTGCGGCACCAGGATCCGCACCGGCCCGCCGCGACGCTCCGCCGCGAACGCCTCGAAGGCTTCCGCTTCCGGTATCGGAAGGGGAACGACGATCTCGGGTGGGACCGCGGCGGCGACGGCGTAGTGCTGGCGAAGGAACGATGCGAGAACGTCGGGCGCGAGCGCGCCCTCCGAACCCTCGAGAGAGAAATGGTCGCGGCTCACCACCGTCCCGTCGCGCACGCGAAAGACCTGGACGACGGCGTCGCCCTCCTCGACCGCGGCGGCGTGCACGTCGAAGTCGTCGCCTTTGTAGGAGTGCACCTCCTGCCGGTCGAGGGTGCGCTCGATCGCGACGAGACGATCGCGCAGCGTCGCGGCTCGCTCGAACGCGAGCGCGTCAGAGGCCTGCTGCATCTCCTTCTTCGTGTCGCGCGCGAGCGCGTCGTATCGACCTTCGAGGAAGAGCACGCTCTTGTCGATCGTGCCGCGGTACTCATCCCGCGTCGTGTTGCCCACGCACGGGGCGGTGCAGCGCTTGAGGTGAAAGAGGAGGCACGGGCGGCCGCCGGGCAGCGCTGACGGAGGCACGGTCCGGCCGCGACCGTCGTCTCCGGCCACGATGTTCAGCTTGCAGGTGCGGTACGGGAAGAGCTTCTGCAGGAGATCGAGTGACTGGTCCACCGATTTGGCGTTGGCGAACGGCCCGAAGTAGCGAGCGCTGCGATCGCCGAGCGTCCGCGTCCGCAGGATCCGCGGAAAATCTTCGCTGAGCGTGACCTTCACATACGGATAGGACTTGTCGTCTTTGAGACGGATGTTGTAGCGGGGGTGGTGCTGCTTGATGAGGTTGGCTTCGAGGAGGAACGCCTCGGAGATGCTGTCGGTGAGCACGTATTCGAGACGCTCGGCGTGCTCGACCATCCGGATGTGCCTGACCTCGAGGGTCGGCCCGAAATACGCGCGCACCCGATCGCGTAGGACGTCGGCCTTGCCGACGTACAGGACCCGGCCTTTCGCGTCCTTGAACAGGTACACGCCCGGCTTCGCCGGAAATGAGGCGACCTGAGCCTCGAGTGACTCGCGCCGCGACGTCTTGTCCACCTATCGAGTATCGCTAGCCGATTCGCGCGTATGCTTCCACCACGCAGATGGGGGGTTCCGCGCGGTGAAAGAGACGACGGCTCCTACCAAACGGGCGCGGCGATCGGTCCAGTCGGTCGACCGGGCGCTCGATCTTCTTGAGGCACTGGTCGCCGCGGAGGGCGAGGTTGCCATCACCGCGCTCGCGACGCGGACGGGGCTGCACGTCAGCACGGTGCACCGTCTGCTCGCCACCCTTCTGCGCCGCGGCTACGTGCGACAGAACCCGGAAACCAGCCGCTACTACGCCGGCGCCAAGCTCGCGACACTCTCGGAGGGGCGGTCGCGGTTCGGCGAGCTCCGTCTTCGCGCTCGTCCGCTCCTCCGCGCGCTCACCGAAGCGACACGCGAAACCGCGAACCTTGTCGTGCTCGACGATCTCCAAGCCGTCTACATCGAGACGATGCCCTCGCCCCAGGTCGTGCGTCTGTTCACGGCGGTCGGAAACCGCACGCCGCTCCACGCCACCGGTGCGGGCAAGGCGCTCCTCGCTAACCTGCCCGCCGCTCGGCGTGACGCGCTGCTCGAGCGGCTGGACCTGCGCGGGTACACCGCTCGAACGATCGTCGACCGCGCGGTTCTGCGACGCACGCTCGACGAGGTCCGTGAAAAGGGCTATGCGCTCGATGATGAGGAGTACGACGAGGGCGTCCGCTGCGTGGCTGTCGCCGTCGTCCCCGCTCCGGGACGCGAATCGGCTGCCGGTGCGCCCGTCGCTGCGCTCTCGATTTCTGCGCCGGCGAGCCGGCTCACCCGGCAGCGCTGCGCCGAGCTCGCGCCCGCCCTCCGGCGCGCCGCCGCCGAGCTCGCCGAAGCCCTCCGCGATCAGACCGGGGCGGCGTCCTGACGACCGCGGCGGTCGTTCGCGCCGGCCTGCGCGGCGCACCGCTCGTGGGTGGCCTCGTCGCTCTCCTCGGTCCGGCGAAAGTGCTCGGCGCGCACGACGACCTGCTCCTCTACGAGTACGACGGCGCCGTCGACACCGCGACGCCCGACGCGGTCGTGCTCCCTGAGACCACCGCTGACGTCGCGGCACTCGCCCGGTTCTGCCACGCGCACTCGGTGCCGATCGTCCCGCGCGGCGCGGGGACGGGTCTCTCGGGCGGCGCGATCCCGGTGGAGGGAGGCGTCGTCGTGTCGTTCGCGCGGATGGCCCGAATCCTCGAGATCGACGTGCCGAACCTTCGCGCAGTCGTGCAGCCCGGCGTGATCAATCTGCATCTTTCGACCGCAGTCGCGCCACACGATCTGTACTTCGTCCCGGATCCCTCGAGCCAGAAGGCTTGCACCCTCGGCGGGAACGTCGCCGAGAATTCCGGCGGGCCGCACACCCTCGCGTACGGCGTCACCACGAATCACGTGACCGGGCTCGAGATCGTGCTCTCGGACGGGACCGTGGTCCGGCTCGGCGGCAAGGCCGTCGAGGACGAGGGCTACGACCTCGTCGGCGCCTTCGTCGGCTCCGAGGGAACGCTCGGCCTGGTCACCGAGATAACCGTCAAGCTGACCCCGCTTCCGGAGGACAAGCGAACGCTCATGGCGGCTTTTCCAACGATGGACGAAGCGTCCGAAACGGTCTCCGCGATCATCGCGGCCGGCATCGTCCCGAGCGCGATCGAGATGATGGACCAGCTCGCGACGCAGGCCGTCGAGGCAGCGGTCCATGCCGGGTATCCCCTCGACGCGGGTGGGATCCTGCTTCTCGAGGTTGACGGGCCTCGCGATGGACTCGACGACGCGCGGGCGCGGATCGAGGAGATCTGCCGTGAGCACGCCGCAAGCGAAGTGCGAGTCGCGGCGACGGCTCTCGATCGCGAGAGGCTCTGGGCAGGCCGCAAGGGGGCGTTCGCGGCGATGGGCCGGCTGTCACCGGATTACTACGTGCAGGACGGCGTCATCCCCCGCACGCGGCTGCCCGACATCCTGCGGCTCGTGAAGGACGCGGGCGCGCGACACCGGCTGCGCGTCGCGAATGTCTTTCACGCCGGCGACGGCAACCTTCATCCGCTCATCCTGTTCGACTCCCGCCTTGGCCCCGACGAGCTCGAACGTGCGAAGGCCGCGGGCCTTGAGATTCTCACTGCGTGCGTGGAGGCCGGTGGCTCGATCACCGGCGAGCACGGCGTCGGCATGGAGAAGAACTGCTACATGCCGCTCCAGTTCCGGCCGCCGGACCTCGCCGCGATGCGCCGGCTCAAGAACGCGTTCGACCCCGACGGGCTCATGAACCCAGGCAAGATCTTCCCCACCCCCAGCCGTTGCCGGGAGTTCACCTTCGCGTCGACCACGCGGTGACGGCGACCGTGGCGCGGACGATTCCGGCGGATCCTGCCGAGTGTGCGCAACTTCTCGCGGAGGCCGCAGATGATCGTCGCACCGTCCGGATAACCGGCTCGGGCACGAAGTCGTATCTCGGCGACGTGAGCGCGACGGATGTCGAGCTCAGCACGGAGCGGCTCGCGGGCGTCATCGACCACGTGCCCGCCGATCTCACGGTGACGCTTGGCGCCGGGACTCGGATGGCCGACGTCGCTGCGGCGCTTGCTCGGGCGGGCCAGTTCCTTCCAATTGACCCGCCTCACGCGGACAGCGCAACGGTCGGAGGCGTGATCGCAGCGAGCTCGAATGGCTTCTGGCGAGCTCGGTACGGCGGGGTGCGCGATCTTCTCATCGGGACTCGCACCGCTCTCGCCGATGGAACGGTCGCGCGCGCCGGCGGACTCGTCGTGAAGAACGTGGCGGGATACGACCTCAACAAGCTCCTCGTTGGGTCGCTCGGCACCCTCGGCGTGATCGTCGAAGCGACCCTGAAGGTCCTCCCCCTCCCGGAGAAGAGCGACGGGCTCGTCGCGCGATTCGAGCGCCCGGTGGACGCGTTCGCCGCGGCCCACGCGATCGTCCGCGGAGCTTCGCGGGTCGAGGCGTGCGTCGTCGAGCGAAGCGCGCAGGGCTCGTGGATTCTCGCGGTCCAGGCGCGGGGCGGCGGGCCGACCGTCGACCGCGCAATTCGGGACGCTCGCGGCGAGGTCGCGGCACGTCACGGGGACACCGCCGAGCTCGGTGACGATCTTGGACGGATGCGCGAGCTTCCAGCCAGGGCAATCGACGGCGTGCTGGTCCGCGTCGCGCTTCCTCTTGCCGCGTCGGGCGCGTTCGCGGAGAGCGCCGTCGGACTCGAGAGCTCCGGCACCGTCGTCGTCGACGTCGCCTCCGGGATCGCACGCGTGCACCTTGTGAACGACGACGATGCGGTGATCCGTGACGCGGAAGCGCTCCTGCTCGCCGCGCGTATGGTCGGCGGCGCGGGTCGCATCGAGCGCCGGGCCGAGGATCTTCGCTCGCGCCTTTTGACATGGCCGAACCGGCCGAACGGCGACTTCTTGATGCGTCGGATCAAGGAGGCCTTCGATCCGGCAGGCATCCTCGAGCCGGGGCGATCGGCATTCGTGTGACCGGGCCCATGCCCTACCCGAACGCGGACGCCCCATCGCAGGAGCTCATCGCCGCGTGCGTCCACTGCGGCTTCTGTCTCCCGACCTGTCCGACATTTGCGGTCCTCGGCGTCGAAATGGATTCACCGCGCGGACGCATACATCTCATGAAGACGGTCTGGGACCATCGGCTCGGCGCGGATTCAGCCGGGCTCGAAGATCACATCTCCAAATGCCTGGACTGTCGCGCCTGCGAGACGGCCTGTCCCTCCGGCGTCGAATACGGAAAGCTCGTCGAAGGAGCGCGCTCGCAGATCGTCACCGCGCGCGGGCGATCGCCTCTCGAGCGTCTCCTTCGCTTGGCGGCATTCGACTGGCTCCTCCCGCACCGGCGCGCGCTCGGTGCTTTCGCTCTCCTTTCGATCTCGGCGAGGCGACTCGGGATGGGGACGTTGCTCAGGGCGACGCGCCTGGGCCTTGCACGGCGGATGGCCGACCTGCTGGACCTTCTCCCAGATCGCGCGAGCGCCGCCCCGCCCCCGACGCCGGCGGCGGTCGGACAGCGGCGGGGGCGCGTCGCGCTGCTCCAGGGCTGCGTCATGGGAAGCGTCTTCGCCGACACGAACGCCGCGACGGCGCGCGTGCTCGCGCGTAACGGTGTGGAGATCGTGGCGACCCCTGATCAGACGTGTTGCGGCGCGCTTCACGCGCACGCCGGCGAACGCGAACGAGCGCGTGGTCTTGCGCGGCGCAACATCGCCGCGTTCGAGCGGTCCGCGGTCGATGCCGTGATCGTGAATGCCGCAGGGTGCGGAGCCGCGATGAAGGAATACGGCTGGCTCCTGAAGAACGAGCCCGAGTGGTCGGCGCGAGCGTCGGCCTTTGCCGCGAAGGTGAAGGACGCGACCGAGTACCTCGGCGGCCTCGGCCTCGTCGAGCGCCCGGGCGCGCTCCGCGGGAGGGTGACCTGGGACGACCCGTGCCACCTGCTCCACGGGCAGAAGATCCGCGAGCAGCCCCGCGCCCTACTCGCCGCGATCCCGGGTCTCGACGTCGTCCCTCTCGTCGAGGCGGACTGGTGCTGCGGCAGCGCCGGGACGTACAACGTCACGCAGCCCGACCTCGCGCGTTCGATCCTCGAGCGAAAGGTCGCGAACATCGTGCGTTCCGGCGCGGACACCGTCGTCACCGCCAACCCGGGCTGTCTCATGCAGATCCAAAGCGGTCTGCGCCACGCCGGGTCCAACGTGCGCGTCGTGCATCTGCTCGATCTCTTGGACGAGGCGTATCGCGCGGTCTGACGAACGCGGCTCTTAGACTTCGGACCGGTCTGGAGTGCCGGGAAGGCTGGTCGGCAGGGAGATTGGCTTGACCGATCCGCTCTCGCTAATCCGCGCGGCGGTGGCACTCATCGCAACGGCGACCCTCGTCGCGGCGCTCGCGCGGCGTGCCGCGCTGCCGGACTCCGTCGTCCTGGTCCTCGCCGGACTCCTGGGCGCGGACCTCTTTCCCGAGATCGCGCCGGCCGTAACGCCGAGCCTGGTTCTCGGGGTATTCGTCCCGGGAGTGATCTTCGCGGCCGCGTACTCGATCGATTGGACCGACCTGCGTCCGGTCCTCGGTCCGATCGTCTCACTCGCGATCCCCGGCGTTCTCGCCTCCGCGGTCGTGGTGGCGTTCGCCTTGAACCTCGGCATGGGGCTCCCGCTAGAGCTCGCGTTCGTGGTGGGGGCGATCACCGCGGCGACCGATCCGGTCGCGGTCGTCGCCACGATGCGGCGGCTCGATGTGCCGCGAGGCCTACGGACACTTGTCGAAGGCGAGAGCCTGCTAAACGACGGGACCGGCCTCGTGCTCTTCGCTCTCGCCGTACGCGCGGTGGAGGTAGGGCTCGGGACAGGGGAGAGCGTGGTCCTGTTCGTTGGCACGATCGTAGTCAGCGCCGCCGTCGGGGTCGCGGGCGGCCTCTTCGGGGCGCGCGTGATCGGTGCGACCGAGGAGCGCACGATCCAGCTCGGGATCTCGATCGTCGTCGCGTACGGGGCCTACCAGCTCGCAGACGTGATCGGACTCTCGGGGATCCTGGCAACCGTCATCGCGGGGATCGCTCTCGGGAGCCGCATGCGGCGGACGGCAGGCTCGGAGGCAGTGGTCCGCGAGATGGAGCATCTCTGGGAGGTCGTCGCGTTCATCCTCACGTCACTCGTGTTCCTGCTGATCGGGTTCGCCGTCCGTCTTCCGCCGTTGCTCGAGGCCGCTGCTGCGGTGGCGGTCGGCACCGGCGCGGTCCTCGCAGGACGAGCGCTCATCGTCTACCTACCCACTGCCGCAGTTCGCCTCTGGTCACCGGCAGAGGCCTTCCCACGCGGCTGGGTGCACGTGATCTTCTGGTCGGGGCTGCGCGGGGCGATCGCGCTCGCCGCGGCGCTTTCGCTCCCCACGGACTTTCCTCAGCGCGAGCTGCTGCAGCAGGTCAGCTTTGGGATCGTCCTGGTTACGCTCATCGTGCTGGGGAGCGGTGCGCCGCTCGTAGTCCGGCGCGCGTTGCGCGGCGGCGACGGCTCGACTGCGCTACGGTCTAGCGGGGGAGGCTGAGGCCCGCTCTGACCGCATCCAAGACCGAATTCAAACGACGCCTTGATCGCGCCCTCGGGTCCGATCGACTGCGCACCGCGCTCGGCCGCGCGCTCCCTGAGCTGAAGGAGCGCCGCGACGCGCGGATGCGCGAGATCGACTGGGACGGCCTGCGCGCGGATCTCACGCTGCGCAAGGCCAAGGCGATCGACGACATGCCCGAGCTCGTCGAGCGGTTCACCCGTGAGGCCGAGGCCGTCGGCGCAAAGGTCTATCGCGCGGTCGACGCGGAGGAGGCGCGCCACATCGTTACCGCGATCTGCCGCGCGAAGAAGGCCAAGCTCGTCGTCAAGTCGAAGTCGATGGCGACGGAGGAGATCGGCCTGACCGACCACCTCGAGTCACAGGGCATCCACGCCGTCGAGACCGACCTCGGAGAGTGGATCATCCAGCTCGCGGGCGAGCGGCCGTCGCATCTCATCGCACCGGCGATCCACAAGACCCGTGAAGAGGTCGCCCAGCTTTTCAGCAAGGTCGTCGGACATCCGGTCGCCGACGACATCGCCTCGCTCGTCGCCGTCGCCCGGAAGGAGCTGCGGCAGAGCTTCATCGACGCCGACATCGGCATCACCGGAGGAAACGCGCTCATCGCCGACACCGGAACGCTCCTGCTCGTCACGAACGAGGGCAACGCCGATCTCGCCACGACCTTGCCGGCGGTGCACATCGCCGTCGTGGGAATCGAGAAAATCGTACCCACGATCGACGACGCGATCGCGATCGTGAAGCTTCTGGCGCGCAGCGGGACAGGGCAGAAGATCACGTCGTACACGCAGTTCATCACCGGTCCGTCGCGTTCGGCCGACATCGAGCTCAAGGCACAGATCGGAGTCCACGGCCCCAAGGAGCTGCATTTCGTGCTGCTCGATAACGGTCGCACAGCGATGCGCGACGACCCGTTCGCCCGGGACGCCCTGCGGTGCATCCGTTGCGGTGCGTGCAGCAACGTGTGTCCGAGCTATCAGGAGGTCGGCGGACATGTCTTCGGTCACATCTACACCGGCCCGATCGGCCTCGTCGTCTCACCGTGGCATCACGGCATCGAAAGCGTCGCCCAGGAGCAGGCCCTCTGCATGGGCTGCAATGCCTGCGACACGGTCTGCCCGGTCTCGATCCCGCTCGCCTCGCTCATCACCGACGTTCGCGCGAGCGCTGTCGAGAAGACCGGTATGTCCTGGGCGAAGCGGCTGTTCATGCGTCAGTGGTCGACGCCCGATCGTATCGACCGGCTTACCGGGTGGCTCGCAACCTTTCAAAACCCGCTCCGGAAGAACGGGAGCGTGCGCCTGCCATTCGGCTCGCTCGCGCAGGAGAAGAGCCTCCCCGCGGTGGCGGACAACCCGCTGCACTACCGGGCCCGTGAGATCACGCAGACCAACCCCGCGTCGCCCTCGGTGCGAGTTGCCATGTTCCCCTCGTGCATCGTCGACCACTTCCTGCCCGGCGCGGGATATGCCGCGGCACGGGTCCTTCAGTCCATGGGCGCTGAGGTCCACATCGTGGAGGGCCGTCGCTGCTGCGGCCTACCCCAGCTCAACAGCGGCGATCGACAGACCGCGATCGCGATGGCGAAGGCCGCCATCGAGTCGCTCGAGCGCATCGCGGCCGACCGCATCGTGATCCCATCGTCGTCGTGCGCGATCACGATCGCGCAGGACTACGCGCGGATCCTGTCGGACGACCCCGGGTGGGCGGCGCGGGCGCGAAAGCTCGCCGAGCGCGTCACCGCGTTCACGCCGTTCGTCGCCTCGATCCTCCGCGAGCGTCCGCTTCGCGGGCGAAGACTCGGACTGCGCGCGACATATCACGACGCCTGTCAGTCGGCGAACGTCCTGGGCATCCACCAGGATCCGCGGACGCTGCTGCGGGAGATCGCGGGCGTCGAGATCGTCGAGATGGCCGAGTCCTCTGTCTGCTGCGGGTTCGGGGGCTCGTTCAGCTTCGAATATCCGGAGGTCGCGAACCGGGTCCTCGAGCGCAAGCTGACCAACATCGACGCCACCGGCGTCGATCTGGTCATCTCGGACAACCCGGGATGCCTCACGCACCTGCGCGGCGCGATGGACGCGCGCGAGAAGACAACGCGGGTCCGGCATATCGCGGAAGTGCTGTGGGAATCGCTCTCTAACGCGGGCTAGCTAACCGCCGCAGGCGCAGCCGCCGCCGAGCGATGGGTTGCGCACCAAGAATCCCGTGCCCTCTGGCCCGTCAACCCACTCCACCTTGGCTCCGTCGCAATACGGAAGGCTCTGCGGGTCGATCGCGACCGTCAGGCCGGCCGCGTGCGTGACCGCGTCGGTCTCGTCCGCGTGCTCGTCGAACGCAAGCCCGTAGTTAAAGGAGCAGCACGAGCGTCCAGAAACGTACAGGCGGAGGAACGCGCGCTTCGGGTCGTCGGCGCGAAGCTGCTGGAGCTTCGTTGCCGCCTCCGGCGTCACGTCGATCGTGGTCGCGCTTCCGTCGATGGCCATCAAATGAAGTCTACCGGTCCTGGCGCAGCTGTGGCACCCGCGCCACGATCGCGGTGAGTCCGGCGAACACGACCGCGGCGGCCCCGGCGACGGCGAGCGGCGCGCCGAACAGGATCGCCGCGCCACCGAGGAGCGGGCCATTCAGAACGCGCATGCCCTGCGTCCCGAATGTGTACGCGCCCATGACGCGGCCCCGGATGTCGTTCGGCGCAGAGAGCTGGATCTTGGTGTTGGTGAGTGACTGCGTGAGGACCGCCGCGCCGCCGACGACGACCAGCAGGAGGAACGAGGCCGCGTAGCTTGTCGAGAACGCGAACACGAGGATCGCCAGCATCTCGGCCATGGCCGCTCCGACGATGAAGCGGCCGCTGTGACGGCGATCGCGCGCGTACGCCAGGTAGAAGGCGGCCGCCACAGCACCGATGCCGCTGCCAACGAGGAGGAACGAGTAGCCGAGGTCGTCGACGTGCAGGACATCGTGCGCGAACAGAACGAGGAACGAATTGAAGGTGTGGCCGAGGAAGATGACGCCGAGCATCTCGACCCCGATGAGCGCGGCGATGAACGGGCGGCCCCGCACGAAGCGCAGGCCGTCGCGGAGTGCGGCGCCGATCGGGGTTGTCGACCGCGCGTTGAGCTGCTTGATGCGAACGAATGCGAGAAAGAGCAGGAGCGGAACGAACGTGCACGCGTTGATGAGGAATCCCCAGCCCGGCCCGAAGCCGACGACGATGAAGCCCGCAACCGCCGGCCCGATGACCGACGAGAACTGACGCGCGGTCGAATTGAGGCTGATCGCGGAGAGAAGCTTGGACGGTCCGACCATCGAGTGGATGAGCGTCTGCTGCGCGGGGCCGCCTATCGCGCCGGCGAATCCGTGGAGCAGCAGCAGGCCGAAGAGCCACCACGTCGTTACGACGCCTCCGATGGTCACGATCGCGATCGCGATCGCGGCCGTCATCAGGAGGAGCTGCGCGACGATCTGGACCTTCCGGTTGTCGTAGCGGTCCGCGAGCACGCCGCCGTACAGCGAAAAGAACGTGAACGGCACCCAGTGCGCGAACACCATCATCCCGAGCCAGAACGGAGCCGTCGGACCGGCGAGCTGGTACACGAGCACGTTGCGGATCACGTTCTCCATGCCGTCGCCCGTCGAGCTCACCCAACTGAAGATCCAGTACCAACGAAAGGTCGGGACGCTCAGAGCTTCGAAACGAATAGACGATGGCGCGGTGGCGCCAGCGCCCGGCTCGACTTCTAGCGCATCGACTTTCCGGTCACTCACGCGCCAGAGATTAGGGGAGACGTGCCCGCGGGTGGCACGGCGAGGAGTCGTCCGCTCGCGACGTGTGGCGGGGAGGGTGCGCGAGCGAGCGGGCGACATGAGCCGTGACAGGACCCGCGAGGCACGGAGGCCGCTAGGCGATGCCGCGCACCTCGCCCGTGGCAAGCAGATCGCGGAGGTAGCGCCCGGTGAACGATCGCCGGACGCGGGCGACGGCTTCGGGCGTGCCTTCGGCAATGACCTCGCCCCCAGCCTTCCCGCCCTCGGGACCGAGATCGATCACGTGGTCAGCCGTTTTCACGACGTCGAGGTTGTGCTCGATGACGACGACGGTGTTGCCAGCGTCCACGAGGCGATGCAGGACTTCGAGGAGACGCTCGACGTCGGCGAAGTGGAGCCCGGTGGTCGGCTCGTCGAGGATGTACAGGGTTCGGCCGGTCGCGCGCCGGCTGAGCTCGGTCGCGAGCTTGATGCGCTGCGCTTCGCCTCCGGACAGGGTCGTCGCGGGCTGGCCGAGATGGATGTACCCGAGACCCACGTCGTTGAGCGTCCGTAGCTTCGACTCCGCGATAGGGACGTTCTTGAAGAATTCCAGCGCCTCCTCGACGGTCATCTCGAGGACGCCGGCGATGGACTTGCCCTTGTAATGGATCTCGAGCGCTTCGCGGTTGTACCGCTTGCCGCCGCACACCTCGCACGGAACGTATACATCCGGGAGGAACTGCATCTCGATCTTGATGATCCCGTCGCCGGCGCAGGCTTCGCACCGCCCGCCCTTCACGTTGAATGAGAAGCGACCCGCGGTGTAGCCACGCAGACGCGCCTCGGGCACCGCGGCGAAGAGCTCGCGGATCGGCGTGAAGAGGCCGGTGTACGTCGCCGGGTTGGAGCGCGGCGTGCGGCCGATCGGCGACTGATCGATGTCGATGACCTTGTCGATGAGGTCGACGCCTTCGATCCGGTCGTGCGCGCCCGGCCGTTCCTTGGCCCGCGAGATGATCTGCGCGAGCCGCCGGTACAGGATTTCGTTCACCAGCGTGCTCTTCCCCGAGCCCGATACCCCAGTGACCGCGACGAACTGCCCGAGCGGTATGCGCACGTCGATGTCCTTGAGGTTGTGCTCGCGCGCCCCGCGCACGACGATCGCCTCGGACCGCGGCTTGCGACGCCGGTTCGGCACTGGGATGCGGCGCCGGCCCGAGAGATACGCGCCGGTGATCGAGCGCGGCGCCGCCAGGATGTCGTCGATCGTGCCTTCCGCGACGACCTCGCCGCCGTGCTCGCCCGCGCCGGGGCCGATGTCCACGATCCAGTCGGCGGTGCGGATCGTCTCCTCGTCGTGCTCGACGACGAGGATCGTGTTGCCGAGGTCGCGCATCCCGAGGAGCGTGCGAATGAGACGCGCGTTGTCGCGTTGATGGAGCCCGATCGACGGCTCGTCGAGGATGTAGAGGACGCCCATGAGGCCCGACCCGATCTGCGTCGCGAGCCGGATGCGCTGTGCCTCGCCTCCCGAGAGCGTCGTGGCCGATCGATCCACGGTGAGGTAGTCAAGGCCGACGTCCATCAGGAAACCGAGCCGGGTCCGGATCTCCTTCAGCACCTGCTTCGCGATCTTGCGCTCACGGATGCCGAGCCCCCCGCGCTCTTTTTCGAGCGACGTGGTCCAGTCGAGACATTCGCTGACCGTGAGCGCCGTGACGTCGGCGATGTTGCGATCACCGATCGTCACGGCGAGCGCTTCCGGCTTCAGCCGCTTGCCCTTGCAGACCGGACACGGTCGCTCGCTCATGTACCGCTCGATGTCCGCGCGGATGAAATCGGAGGTCGTCTCGCGGTACTGCCGGTCGAGCCACGGGAGGACCCCCTCCCATTCGTATTCGTACGAACGCCGTTGCCCGCTCCGGTTCTCGTACGTCAGCTTCAGCGCGTCCTCGGTGCCGTTCAGGATCGCGTCGATGGCCTTCTTGGGCAGCGACTTGATCGGCGCGTCGAGCGAGAACTTGAACTTGCGAGCGAGGCCCTCGAGGATTGCCATGCGGTACTGGGCCGTGCCGCTCGACTTCTGCCACGGCAGCACCGCGCCGTCCTTGAGGGAGAGGTCCGGGTTGCCCAGCACGAGCTCGGGGTCCGGTTCGAGCTTCGTACCGAGTCCGGTGCACGCCGGACATGCGCCGTGCGGCGAGTTGAACGAGAAAGTCCGCGGCTCGATCTCGCCGATCGAGAAGTCGCCTTCGGGACACGCGAGGCGCTCCGAGAAGAGGCGCCCAGGACCCTTGCCATCGGCGTCGGCCACAAGCGCAAGGCCCTCGCCCAGGCGCAGCGCCGTCTCGACGGAATCCGTGAGCCGCGATCGCTCGGCCTCCGCCTCGGCCCCACGGCGCACGACGAGACGGTCGACCACGACCTCGACCGAGTGCTTCTTCATCTTGTCGAGCGTGATGTCCTCGGAAAGATCGCGGACGAAGCCGTCGACGCGAACGCGTGCGAACCCGCCGCGCCGCGCCGTCGCCAAGAGCTGCTGGTGCTCGCCCTTGCGGTCGCGCACGAGAGGCCCGAGCACCAGGATGCGCGAGCCTTCCGGCATCGCGCCGATCTGATCGACGATCTCCTGGACGGTCTGCGCGACGATCGGGATCCCGTGATTCGGGCAATGCGGCACACCGACTCGCGCGAAGAGAAGACGCAGGTGGTCATAGATCTCGGTGACGGTTCCGACCGTCGACCGCGGGTTGCGGGTCGACCCCTTCTGGTCGATGGACACGGCCGGCGAAAGGCCCTCGATGAAATCGACGTCCGGCTTCTCCATCTGCCCGAGGAACTGGCGCGCATATGCCGAGAGCGACTCGACGTAGCGCCGCTGCCCCTCCGCGTAGATCGTGTCGAAAGCGAGGGATGACTTCCCTGAACCCGACAGGCCGGTGATGACGACCATCTTGTCGCGCGGGATGCGGACGTCGATGTTCTTGAGGTTGTGCTCGCGCGCCCCTTTGACGTGGATATGGTCGAGTGGCATCAGGCGACCGTTGGCGATGACGGCGGCGCGGTCCGCAGCGCTCGCTGGACGAGCCAGAGGTAGGCGAGCCACAGTGGCAGCGCGGCGAGACCGCCCGACAGGGCCTCTCCGGCACCCGGGCGGAACGTGAATTGATTCAGCGGGACGATCGCGAACGAGAGCGCCTGGTAGATCCCCATCGGAAGAAGCGCGATCGTCGCGATGCCGAAGATCGCGGTGCCGAGGATCAGGTACGCGCGATGAAGGCCGCTCGCCCGGTCGGCGACGCCGGCAAGCGTCCGGCGCGCCCACCAATGCGCTGCCCAGAAGACGCCACCAAAGATGACGAACGTGACGCCACGCACGAGGTCGTCCGCTTGTTGGCGGAGGCGATCGTCTGGAGCCGGCACGAATTGGGAGATCGGTGGTGGAAACGGAGGGCATGTGGTGCCCGGCGGGCAGGCCTGGGCCGGGAACGCGGGCTCGATATTCGGCCGCGGGCCGCCGTACATCACGTCCAGCCCGAAGGCGGCGGCGAGCACATACGAGATGATCCCCGCCAGTCCGATCGCGAACGCGATGACACCGGCAAGCGAAGCGAGGTAGAGGTACAGGCGGAGCAGACCGCCGAGCGACAGGTCCATGCCGTCACGTCCGCGTTGCACGAACAGCACGACGAGTAAGCCGATCGCGCCGAGGACGCCAAGGGCCGTGAGCACGCCGACGAGCATGCCCTAGGGACCGTACCGGCGGCGCCGACCACCCGCCCGGAGCACGCGCGTGGTGGTGCCGACAGGTTCCGCCGACGCCTCGAGGCTCTCCGGCCCCTGCTCGAGCACCATGAGCCCGCGCAGCTCAACGACCTCGTCACGGAGCAGCGCGGCTTTTTCGAACTCGAGGTCCTTGGCGGCCCGCTTCATCTGGCCCTCGAGGTCTTTGATCAGCCGCAGGAGCTCGTCCTTCGGTACCGACCCCGCCGCGAGAGGACGTCGTGCCTTCTCGTTGAGGCCCTCGACGTCGGCGACGTCGCGCAGACGAAGGCCGATATCGCGGATGGCCTTCACGATGGTCTGCGGGTCGATGCCGTGTTCCGTGTTGTACGCGACCTGGATCTCGCGGCGGCGATCGGTCTCGTCGATCGCCGCTCTCATCGAGGCGGTCACGCGATCGGCATACATGATCACTCGCCCTTCGACGTGGCGAGCGGCCCGTCCGATCACCTGGATGAGAGAGCCCTCCGATCGCAGGTACCCCTCCTTGTCCGCGTCGAGGATGGCGACGAGCGTTACCTCTGGAAGGTCAATACCCTCGCGGAGCAGGTTCACGCCGACAACAACGTCGTAGACACCGAGGCGCAGGTCGCGAAGGATTTCCACGCGCTGCAGCGTCTCGATCTCCGAGTGGAGGTACTGCACCTTGATGCCCATCTCACGGAGGTAGTCCGCGAGGTCCTCGGCCATTTTCTTGGTGAGGGTCGTGACGATCGCGCGCTGGCCCCTCTCGACCCGAAGGTTGAGCTCCGCGAGAAGGTCGTCGATCTGCCCCTCGGTCTTTCGCACTTCGATCTGCGGATCGATGAGACCGGTCGGTCGAATGATCTGCTCGACAACGTGGGAGGAGTGCTCGAGCTCGTACGGGCCAGGCGTCGCGGAGACGTAGATGGCCTGGTCGAGCCGCTGCTCGAACTCGGCGAACGTGAGCGGCCGGTTGTCCAGCGCGCTCGGGAGCCGGAAGCCGTAGTCGACCAGGATCTCCTTGCGCGAGCGGTCGCCGAAGTACATGCCGCGCACCTGTGGCATCGAAATGTGCGATTCGTCGATGAATGCGAGGAAGTCCGGCGGGAAGTAGTCGAGAAGTGTCCACGGCCGGCTCCCTGCGGGGCGGCGCGCCAGATGGCGCGAGTAGTTCTCGACGCCCGCGCAGGTACCCGTCTCTCGGAGCATCTCGAGGTCGAAGTTGGTGCGCTGCCGGAGCCGCTGCGCCTCGAGCAAGCGGCCCGCGTCCTCAAGCTCCTTCAGGCGGTCGACGAGCTCGACCTCGATGTCTTTGATCGCCTCGAGGAGCTTCTCGCGAGGCGTGACGAAGTGCCGCGCCGGATAGATGTCGATCTTGTCGCGCTCTGCGAGCACCTCGCCGGTGAGTGGGTCGAGTTCCGTGATCCGCTCGACGTCGTCGCCGAAGAACTCGATGCGTACCGCCAGCTCTTCGTACGC
>DASPWX010000108.1:0-3294 GCA_035637615.1 Bathyarchaeia archaeon
GTCCTGGCGAGTCCTCAAGGCGGCGCGAACAACAAAGGGAGGAAGCTTCAAATTGAGCTTCTCTGACAAGACTCTGACCTGCAAAGACTGCGGTCAGGAATTCACATGGACGGCCGGCGAGCAAGAGTTCTACTCCTCGCGTGGCCTCATGAACGAGCCGGGACGTTGCCCGTCCTGCCGTGCGGCGCGTCGCGCCTCCGGTGGCGTGGGCGGCGGCGGCGGTGCATACGGCGGAAGCCGTGGCATGGGTGGCCCCCGTGAGTTCTTCACGGCTACCTGCAGCAACTGCGGTGGTGAGGCACGCGTGCCGTTCCAGCCCCGCGGAGACAAGCCGGTCTACTGCAGCTCCTGCTTCGAGCAGGTGCGTCCATCGGCCTCGCGTAGCCGTTACGCCTAATCGCGTCACAGCGAAGTGAGTGAGAGGCCCGCCGAGAGGCGGGCCTCTTTTCTTTTTAGAAGCCTTCGCCCGCGATCCTCTCGATCGGTAGGCGGTACGTGATCCGATGCTGCGTGCTGAAGTTGTTGCGTATCGCCTCGGCGACCTTGCCCTCGTCCTGGTAGTAGCGGCTCGCGAGGCGGCGAATGTCTTCGTGCGTGACCGTCTGGTCGTGCTCGATGCGCACACGCCCGTCGATCCGGATCCAGCGGTACTCGTCTTCGACGACCACGCTCATCCGCGGATCGTGAGCCAGGTTGCGGTCCTTGAGCCGGCCCTGCGCGCTGTTGACGACGAGGTCTTCGCCGTCGAGGAGGTACCACATCACTGCGAGGTGCGGCGATCCGTCCGGATTGGTCGTGCCGACTACCGCAAAGCGCCTCTCCTCGAGGAATTTCCGCTGCGCAGGAGTTAACTCCGAACGCGGCACTAGCGGAACATGTCGCGCGCGGCCGGCCGAACGTACTCCTGCGCGGTTTCGTCCGAGTCTTCGAACGTCAGACCGCGCACGATCGCGACGGGGCAACGATCGAGCTTTCCCATGACGAGCTCGGCAGCCGCGGCGATCTCGTCGGCGACAGCGATCTCAGTGACCCGGAGCTCGTAGCCCTCGGGGTCGCGCTGACCGATATAGCGCTTGAGGGCAGGAAGGCCCGCGATGCCGATCGCGACGTTGGTGTGTCCTTCGCGCCACGCGCGGCCGAACGTGTCGGTGATCACGACGGCGACGGTCGCGTGCGTACGCTCTGCGACCTCATCGCGAAGGCGCGCTGCCGAGGCGTCGGGGTCGAGGGGCAGAAGGACCACCGTATCGGGCGCGCCCGCGTTGGAGCGGTCGACGCCGGCGTTCGCACAGACAAAGCCGTGCCGCGTCTCGACGATCAGAACTCCGCGCTCCCAACGCACGATCTGCTTCGACTCGCCCAGCACCACCTCGAGCTGCCGCGGGTCCTTTCCGGATTCATCGGCCATCTCGAGCGCGCGCTTGCCGGGAACGACGTCCCCAAGTCGCACGAGCCGGCCCTCGCTCTTCGAAACGACCTTTTGCGCCACCACGAGCACGTCGCCGTCGACGAGCTTGTCTCCGGCGGATGCGAGGGCCGAGAGGAGGAGGCCGACGAGGTCATCCCGGGGCCGAACCTCGGGGAGGCCGTGAACCGGGATGATCGAGATGGTCATGCGGAGTGAGCGCTTGGGGCATGTTTGTGCGGCGTCATCTGATCGAGCAACGGAAACGGGCACCCACTCCATTCCCCAGCGCCGTAATCTTCATGGAAGTAAGTGTTAACGCTCGGCTGGAAGGCATCCGCGGAACAGTTCGACCCCAAGCGGCTCCTCGAATACGCCGTGCTGGCGGAGGAGCTTGGCTACGACAGCATCGCCATAAGCGACCACTTTCACCCGTGGCGCGACACCGGCGGGCACGCGCCCTTCGCGTTCGCGTGGCTCGGCGCGGTCGCGGCCAAAACCTCGCGGGCCCGCCTGGGGACGAGTGTGGTGACGCCATCGTTCAGGTACCACCCGGCCATCGTGGCGCAGGCGATGGCGACGATCGCGCTCCTCGCGCCGGGGCGGGTCTTCCTCGGCGTCGGCAGCGGCGAATCCATGAACGAGACGCCGCTCACCACAACGGAGTGGCCGGAGCCCGGCGAGCGCCTTCGCCGCTTGCGCGAGGCGGTGAAGCTCATCAAGCAGCTCTGGTCGGACGATTACGTGACCTTCGAAGGAAAGTACTTCCGAACGAAAGAGGCGAAGCTCTTCGACAAGCCACCCCGGCCGATCCCCCTTCTCGTTGCGGCCGGCGGTCCGCAGGCCGCGACCTTCGCCGGACGCGAGGGCGACGGGATCATCGTCACGAGCGGTAAAGGAGCCGAGCTCTACAAGGACACGCTCATCCCCGCGCTCGAGAAGGGCGCACGCGAGGCCGCAAAGGATCCCGCGAAGCTCGAGCGGATGATCGAGATGAAGGTGAGCTACGACCACGATCGCGAGCGCGCGCTGGAGGACACCAAGGAGTGGGCCGCGCTCGCGCTCCCGGCGGAGGACAAGGCCGGTGTCGAGGATCCGCGCGAGATGGAGCGGCGCGCGAAGGCCGCGGCGGACAAAGCGCACACGCGATTCATCGTGTCGAGTGACCCCGACGAGCACATCGCGAAGATCAAGCCATACCTCGACTGGGGCTTCAATCACCTCGTCTTTCACTTTCCGGGGCAGGATCAAGAGCGATCGATGCGCCTCTACGCGAAGGAGGTCCTGCCGCGGCTCCGACGATGACCGAGAAGCTGAGCGCGCGATCGCTGGAGCTCCTCACGCTCGGGCGTGTCGCGCGCCTCGCGACGGCGGACCAGTACGCGCGTCCGCACCTCGTGCCGATCGTGTTCGTGTATGAGGACCCCTTCGTGTTCACGCCCATCGATGGCAAACGCAAGTCCGTCGAAGACTGGCGCGAGCTTCGCCGCATCAAGAACATCGAGACGAATGGGCGTGCGAGCATCCTCGCCGACGTTTATCTGGAGAACTGGTCGAAATGCGCGTGGGTACGTATAGATGGCGTCGCGGACATCCTGACCAAGGGCGACGACCACCGGCACGCCCTCAACCTCCTCGGCGGCAAATACAAGCAGTACGAGGGCATGCCGCTCCGTGAAGCGCCGGTTATCCGCGTGCGGATCGAACACGTTTCCCAATGGCACGGCTGAGCACACGCTCACCTTAGGAAAAAAGAGCGACCGGAGCGACATCCTCTCACCCGGACTGCAAGGCATCCTCTTGGCGTGGCCACAAAGCGCTGGCAAACGACCCTCGATCAGCAGAGCTACGACATCGCGATCCGCAACTCGCCGTGGACCGGCAGGGTT
>DASPWX010000109.1:0-3153 GCA_035637615.1 Bathyarchaeia archaeon
CGGCTTCACTGGCCCGAGGTCATGGCCGTGCTCAAGGAGCGCGAGGCGAAGGCGCAACCTGCCCCGGCCTGAGTACACACACGCGACTAATGCTTGAAGTGACGCCGTCCCGTGAAGAGCATGGCCATGTGGTTCTTGTTCGCGGTGTCGATCATCATCGCGTCGCGCAGAGAGCCGCCGGGCTGGATGATCGCCGTCACGCCCGCGCGCGCGGCGACCTCGATGCCGTCGGGGAACGGGAAGTACGCATCCGAGGCCATGACCGCGAGCCGGGCGTTCTCGCCCGCCTTGCGAACCGCGGTCTCGACCGCGACGACGCGTGACATCTGGCCCGGCCCGACGCCGACGGTCGCAAGCCCTCTCGCTAGGACGATCGCGTTCGAGGTCACGTGCTTCACGCAACGCCACGCGAACAGAAGGTCGGTGAGCTCCTCGAGTGATGGCGTGCGCTCCGTGGCCACCTTGAAGTTGCCCTCGTCGACCGCGGACTCGTCGGGCGTCTGCACGAGCATGCCGCCGGCGATGCGCTTGTAGTCGAAAGCGCCGCCATCTTTCCGCGCGAGTCGCCCCCCGACGATCGCGTGGCCGGGAACCGCAAGTATTTCGAGGTTGCGGCGCTGCCGAAGGATCGGGAGCGCCTCGTCCTCGTAACCGGGCGCGATGATCGCCTCGTAGAACGTCCCCTCCATGGCCTCCGCGAGCTCCCGCGTCACGATCCGGTTCGCTCCGACGATGCCGCCGAAAGCCGAGACCGAGTCGCACATGAACGCGCGCCGGTACGCCTTGGTGATCTCGTTGTCCGACGCGATACCGCAGGGGTTCTGGTGTTTGATGATCGCGACGGTCGGCTGCGCGAAGTCGATCGCGACGCGCCACGCGGCGTTGATGTCGAGCATGTTGTTGAAGCTCGTGGCCTTGCCGTGCAGCTGCTGCATCGCCGTCATCGCGCCGTCCTCGCCGCGCACGGCATACATCGCGGCCTGCTGGTGCGGGTTCTCGCCGTATCGGAGGTCACGGACTTTGCGGAGGGAGAGCGTGAGCTCGTCGGGGAACTGCACCCCCGCCTCGCTCGCGAAGCGGGAGGCGATCGCCGCGTCGTAGGCGGCGGTGTGGCTGAACGCCTCGGAGGCGAGGACACGACGGGTCTCGAGCGACACGTTGCTCCGCTGCTTCAGCTCGTCGAGCACCGCGGCATAGCGCTCGGGCCGCGCGACGACGACCACCTGCTCGTAGTTCTTCGCCGCGGCGCGGAGGAGCGTGGCGCCGCCGATGTCGATCTGATCGAGCAGCATGCCGCCGGTCTTTCCCGAGGCCGCGTGCTCGGCGAAGGGGTAGAGGTTGACGGCGACGAGGTCGATCGGCTCGATGCCCTCGCGCTTGAGCTCCTCGCGGTGTGTCGGATCGTCGCGGCGCGCGAGTAGGGCGGCGTGGATTTTCGGGTGGAGGGTCTTCACGCGTCCCCCCAGAAGTGAAGGCTGGCCGGTCACGTCCTCGACCGAGCGCGACGTGATGCCCTCGGCGGCGAGCGCGGCCCGCGTCCCGTCGGTGGCGATGAGCTCCCATCCGAGGTCCTGCAATCCGCGCGCGAACGCGTCGAGTCCGGTGCGATCAGAGACAGAGAGGAGGGCTCGCAGCGCGACTAGTATAGCCAGTCCATGCCGTTCGATCCCCAGCACTTCGTTGATCGCTTCTTTCAGCCATTCAACAGCGAATCCCGTTTCTATTGGCCCGCCGTGATCGCGGTGGTCGTGTCCTTCATCGCGAACATCGTTTGGTACAACTGGCGCAGCCGAACGACGCCTCCGCCCGAGACCGGCGTCCGACCCTGGGCTTTCTGGAGCAATGTGGTCTTCCTCATCTGGTATCTGGTGCTGCTGCGGCAAGGCGTGCCCTTTTGGGTGATCGTGGTGTCGATCGCGGCGAACGTCGCGCTCGTCGTGTACCTGTACTGGACGTACCTGCCGCCGCGCGAAGCCGCATGGGAGCGCGAGCGTCGCCGTCAGGCTTACTTCCCCAAGGCCGGACGCAAAAGGAAGCGCCGCCGCTAATCGCCTCTCGGCGCGCTCCACGTGATGTTGAAGCCTTCGTAACGCGCCTTCCCACCGAGCTCGGTTCTTTCGACCTCGGTCACATCCGCGCCGGGCGGACCGTCGTTCAACCAGCTCTGCAACGATGCGAGGGCGCCGCCGCTTCCTTCGGCGATCATCTCAACCGACCCGTCGTCGCTGTTCCACACGCGACCGGTGATCGCCAGGCGCAGAGCCTCGCGCACGGTGCTCGCGCGAAAGTTCACGCCCTGCACGCTGCCGTGAACGACGAACCGAGCGCGCGGCATCAGCGCTTTTTCCGTGAGCCCAGCATGGCGTCCAGACCGCGCACGTTCGCGAGACTCGCTTCCGGCGTCCAGCCTCGTCGCGCCGTCCCGACCGCGAGGTCCATCCAATCGAGCTCTTCGATCGCGTGCGCGTCGGAGTTCGCGACGAGCGTCGCGCCGCGCTCGACCGCCTTGCGGACCCACGTATCCGGAAGGTCGAGGCGCTCGGGCCCGCCGTTCACTTCGATCCACGTTCCGGTCTCGACCGCCGCGTCGATGACCTTCTCGAGATCGACCGCGTGCGGCTCGCGTTTCTCCAGAAGCCGCCCGGTCGGGTGCGAGAGGGCCGTCACCAGCGGGTGACGCATCGCGCCGACGACGCGCGCGGTCATCTGATCCCGCGTCTGCGCGAACGAGGAATGGACCGAGGCGCTCACGATGTCGAACTTCGCCAGAAGCTGATCCGGATAGTCGAGCGCTCCGTTCGCGCGGATGTCGACCTCCGTGCCGACGACGACGCGGAACGGCGCAAGCTCCGCGTTCAGGCTCGCGGCCTCAGCAAGCCGCGCCTCGATCCGCGAAGGCGAGAGGCCGTTGGTCATCCCGAGACCCGGCGAGTGGTCGGTCACCGCGAGATATGCGTAGCCCTTCGCGCGCGCCCGCCGCGCCATGTCGGCGAGGGGATCGCGACCGTCGGTCCAGTTCGTGTGCGTATGCAGGTCGCCGCGCACCTGGGCGAGCTCGACCAGTTTCGGTAGCGCGTGGGCCTTCGCGGCGTCGATCTCGCCGCGATCCTCGCGAAGCTCGGGCGGGATGAAGTCCATCTCGAGCGCCGCGTA
>DASPWX010000110.1:0-8012 GCA_035637615.1 Bathyarchaeia archaeon
ACAGGAAGATGATGATGAGGAGCAGCGGCAGGATCGGGAGCGACAGGAAGAGGTCGGACACGCGCATGAGCGGGTTGTCGAGGCTCTTGAAGTAGCCCGAGAGTGCGCCGACCGCCGTACCGAGGGTGATGGCAAGGAGCACCGCGGTGATCCCCACCGCGATCGACACGCGGCCGCCCCACAGCACGCGGGCGAGCATGTCGCGGCCGAGATCGTCGGTGCCGAACGGATGCGCAAGCGACGGCCCCTCGATGGCGCGCGAGAAGTCGATCCCGTTGATCGGCGTTGTGTAGATGAGGGGCCCGATCGTCGTCCCGAGGATCAGGATGATCAGCGTCACCATCCCCGCCATCGCGAGCGTATGCCGGCGGAACTGGTACCAGGCGTCCTTCCAGAGCGACCGAGGCGGTCGCATCATGTCCGCCGTCGCGCCGATTGGCATCTTCCGGACGTTGGCAGTGGTGGCCATTAGGCGTACCTGATCCGGGGGTCGAGGACGGCGTACAGGACATCCGCGACCAGGTTGAAGAGGACGACGAGAACGGCGAAGAGGAACACGATCGCGGCGACCACCGGCGTATCGCTGTCGTTGATCGAGCGGATGAGAAGCTCGCCGATCCCGGGAACGCGGAAGATCTGCTCGGTCACGATCGCCCCGGCGAACACCGCCGGAACGCCCAGGGCGACCAGAGTCACCACCGGGATCAGGCTGTTGCGGAGGACGTGACGCACGACGACCAGCCGCTCCGCGATTCCCTTACCGCGTGCGGTCCGTACGTAGTCGAGAGGTAGGTGCTCGAGCATCTCGGCACGGATGTACCGAGCCAATGTCGCCGTGTCGAAGAGGGCCAGGACGATGATCGGCATGATCGATTGCTTCATCTGATCGATGAGCGACGCGAAGTCCCTGACCTTGAGCGTCGAGTCGTAGATGAACGGGAACCAGTGCAGGTTGATGCTGAAAAGGATGATCAGAAGCAGGCCGGTGAAGAAGGTCGGGACCGAGAAACCGATGAACGCGAACGTCGTCGCGAGGTGGTCGAATATCGAGTAGCGCTTCACGGCCGAGATCATCCCGATCGGGACCGCGAGGGCCACACCGAGGATGTACGCGACGCCGACGACCGCAAGCGTGTTTGGAAGGCGCTCGATGAGCAAGTTGATCACGGGTATGTGGCTCATGAACGAGTAGCCGAAGTCGCCCTTGAGCAGCGCTAGGAGCCATTTGACATACCGGATATGCCAGGGCTGATTCAGGCCAAGCGACTCGCGGATCCTCTCGCGGACTTCCCCTGGGACGTTCGGGTTCGCCGCGAACTGACTGAGTGGGTCGCCAGGCGCCAGCGCCAGGATCGCGTACATCACAAAGCTGATGACGAGCAGGGTCGGGATGGCGATTAGCAGCCGCCGAATGATGTATCGCCCCAAGCTACCGGCTCCTCATCCCATAGAGGGAGGTGCAGGTAGTGCGGTGGAGGTCGTCCACCGCACTACCGTACACCGTCGCTTGCTTACGGCGTCTTGTACCAGTCCGCGATGTTCCACATCTCAGAGTCCCAAGGATTCAGGTTCGTTCCCTGAAGGCTCTTGCTCTTACCGGATGCCACCTGGAATCGGTTCACCAGCGGGATGACCACGACGTCCTTGATCAGGATGTCGTTGGCCTGGATACCGAGCTGGTTCAGTTTCGCCTGGTCCGTCGTGATGCGCATCTGGTCGACGATCGCGTCGTAGGCCGGGTTCGAGTAGCGGTCTATGTTGGGTAGGTTCCAGTTGTTGGACTTCTGGGCGATCTGCTTGGTCGTCCAGCCGGCCATGTAACCAGTGATATCGGGAGTCGTGCCGTTCGTGAACATCGACACGTCGTAGTAGAACCGGTCCGCGCCATCAGCAGCGTTCGTAAAGAACACACCTGAGGTGATAGACCGGAGCTCGACCTTAAAGCCCACGGCCTGCCAGTTGGCCTTCAGGATGTCCTGCTCCTTCTGACGCAGGGCGTTCACGGTCGTGGCGAAGAGGATGTTCAGCTTGACGCCATTCTTGGCGCGGACGCCGTCAGAGCCCTTCACCCAGCCGTTGTCGTCGAGCAGCTTGTTGGCTGCCGCTGCGTCGAACTTGCACACGCTCATGCTCGCAGTGTTCTTCGATTCCCAGTCTGGGTTTCCAAGGAGCTGGTTGCATGTCGGCGTGCCAGTCAGGCCGCCGTAGAGCTGGTCACCGATCGTCGCTCGATCGGTCGCCATTGCCAGAGCCTGCCGGACGATCAGGCCATCGGGGCCGTTGAAGAAGGGGTGCTTCGTGGTCGGCTCGGAGCGGCTGTCGCCGAGAGCCGGGTCGGGGTTCGCGAAGTTGATGTTGACACGCTCGACGTTCGAGCTCGCCTTGCCGAGGTAGTCACCTTTGGTGCTTCCCTGGATCAGAGACTTGAGCACGGGGGCCTCGACCTGGAGGTTCCATGCGTAGTCGACGTCGCCGGTCTGGAAGACCGCGCGCGCCGCGGAGAGAGCGTCGCCGCCGCCCTTCATCTGGACGGTCTTGAAGAACGGTTTCTTGGGGTCGCGGTAATTGGTGTTGATCTCGTAGGTCACGACGTCGCCGGACTTGAACTCGGTGAGCTTGTATGGCCCGGTGCCGATCGGCTTCAGGTTCTCCGGGCACTCGCTCGCCTTCGCACCCATGCACTTCTCGAACTGCGCCTTCTGCATGATCTCGTTGCCGCCGCCCGTTCCGAACTGGTATGGGTTCGCGGTCGCAGCGGAATACGTGACGGTGATAGTCGTCGGGTTCGTCGCGACGACCGACTTCACACCATCCATGTAGTTAGAGTTCACGTCAGCCGTTGCCTCGTCTGCCATGTATTTCGACGTGAACACGACGTCGTCCGCGGTGACCGCCGTGCCATCGGACCACTTGAGCCCATCGAGGAGATGCCACGTGATGGTCGTGAAGTCAGAAGAGACTCCGCCGTTCGCGACGGTGGGGATCTCCTTTACGAGGTTGGGCGAAGGTTTGCCGTCGACGCCCCACGAGGCAAGCGGCTCTTGAATGAGACGCGCCGCGTCGGCGTCCTTGGTCCCTGTGGCTTGGTGCACGTTCAGGATCGTCGGCGCCTGCCAGTACAAAATCTTGAGCTCCCCACCCTGGCCGCGCGAGAACGAGCCCGCTGTGCTCGCGGATGCCCCTGGTGAGGGGCTCGTGCCGCTCGATGGTGTTGGAGTACAAGCCGCGAGTGCGATCGATGCCGTGACAGCGAGGGCAAGCCCTCTGCGCAAGTAACGTTTCTCCACTAGTTCACACACCTCCCTGGCGCTGGGCGCCGAGTCTATCTGGGTACCACCCCGGCTGCGCGCGGGTTCAGTCCCGGTCTGACCGGTTTCGGCGCTCGCTAGCCCCGGATGGTGGCACCGACGGCGTGCTGGAGGCGCCCAGTGATGCGCTTGACGAGCCGCTCGACGTCCGCCTCGCCGAGAGTCCCGGCGACGGACCGAAACACCAACCGGACCGCGAAGGACTTCTTGCCGGCCCCGGCCTGCTCACCGCGGTACAGATCGAGCAAAGCGACCGACTCGAGGTCTTTGCCGCCTGCCGCCCGGACCTCGCGCTCGACGTCGCCGTACGGTGTGGCCTCATCGACGACTACGGCCAGGTCACGCAGCGCCGCGGGGAACCGCGGCGGCGCGACCACGTGTGGCGGCCGTGAGGCCTCCTGCCAGGCAGCGAGGTCGATCTCCGCGACGAAGGTCTCGGCCGGCAGCTCCCACATTTGCGCGACCCGGGGATCGAGCTGGCCGATCGTCAGCTGCGCCCTCCCGCCGTCGGTGAAGGCGATGCTCCGCCCCGGATGAAGGCCGGGTGCGTCGGTGCGCTCGCCCGACACCTGCACGTCGAGGAGGTCCGCGAGACCGGAGACGATCCCCTGCAGGTCGCGGGCGTCAAAGCGGCGCTCCGGCACGAGCCACGTCTCGCCGTCCTTCACTGGTTGCGCGTTCCCGGCGAGGAGGATGCCGATGATCCAGCGCTCTTCGGGAAGATCGGCGCGTCGCGGCAGATATATAGGAGCGATCTCGAAGATCGCCACGGACGAGCGGTGCCGCAGGTTCCGGCGCGCGGTGTCGAGCAGGCTCGCGCGCAGTGTGGGCCGAGCCGCAGACTGCGACACCGTCGTGGGGTTCACCACGCGCAGCGGCTCCGGCGCGATCCCCGGCCCATCGGCACTGAGCTGCTTCAGCCACGCGGGATCGATGAGCGAGTACGAGACGATCTCCTGAAGACCGAACCCGGCGAGACCGTCGCGCGCCCGCTCGCGGAACTCTTCGAGTGGATGCCGTTCCGCGAGCGGAAGCGGGCCGTCAGGTATGCGGGTCGGTAAGCGATCGTAGCCCGCGATCCGGCCCACCTCCTCGACGATGTCTTCGGCGATCGCGATGTCGGTCCGGACCGTTGGCGGTGTGGCGACGAGCGTGTCACCGTCGGCGGCCGCCATGAACTGCAGGCGCCGGAGAATGTCCAGCGTCTCGGCCGGATCGATCTCGATGCCCATGACGCGCGGAACGTCGGAGAAACGCATCCGCACGTTCACTCGCGGGCGAGGATTCGGGTAGCGATCGATTACGCCTTCGACCTTCGCTCCGGCATGCTCGCGTAGCAGGCGGCACGCGCGCGCGAGCGCGATCGGAACGAGGTCGGGTGAGAGCTCCCAGGAGAACCGGCGCGCCGCGGCGCTCCCGGACGATCCATGCAGTCCGAGCTTTGTCGCGGTGCGACCGATCCCGCGCGGCTCGAATGAAGCGCACTCGAGCGCGACGCTTGTGGTGTCCTCGCGGATCTCCGAGTCTTCGCCTCCCAAGATCCCGGCGACGCCGAGGGACCGCTCCCCATCGGCGATCACGAGCGTCCCCTCGGGAAGGACGCGGTCGACGCCATCGAGCGTCCTGAGCGATTCGCCGCGGCGAGCCTGCCGTGCGACGAGGATCCCTCCACGCAGTTTGCGATGGTCGTACGCGTGGAGCGGCTGGCCGAGCTCGAGCATGACGTAGTTCGTGATGTCGACGACGTTGTCGATGGGCCGCATGCCGGCGGCGACAAGGCGAGCCTGCATCCAGGCGGGCGACGGGCCGATGCGGACGCCGGTCAGGAGCGCGGCGGCGAACCGCGGGCAGGCGCGGTCATCCTCGATACGCACGTCGAGACCCTTTGGCGCGCCCGGCCCGAGCCGGTCGACCGGCGGCTCCCGGAGATTCGTCCCCTGAAGCGCGGCGACCTCGCGCGCGATGCCCACGACGCCAAGACAGTCGGGTCGGTTCGGCTGCAATTCGAGCGCGAGTACGGTCTCGCCGAGAACCTCACGGAGCAATGCGCCTACCGGGAGATTCGCGTCGAGGATGTGGATCCCCTCGTGCTCGTCGCTGAGACCGAGCTCCTTCTGCGACAGCACCATGCCCTCGCTTTTGATCCCACGCATGGGCTTGCCGCGTAGGACCGTGCGCTCGCCGGTGTGGCCATCGATGATCGTCGCGCCCTCGTCGGCGTACGGAACGATCGCGCCCTCAGTGAGATTCGTCGCACCCGTAACGACCGTCTTTGGAGCGCCCGCGCCGTAGTCGACGGTTGCCAGCTGCAGCTTGTCGGCGTTCGGATGCTTGGCGAGCTTTTCGACGCGTGCCGCGCGGATCTTGTCGTCCCACCACGGGCGCTCGATGCCTTTCACCTCTGTGCTCGACATGTGAAGCTTCAAAGCAAGTTCGTCTATCGGCACCGTGATGTCGACGTACTCGCGCAGCCAGGAGATCGGCACTTTTATCAGCATGAGACTCCGCCTCGCTGCGAGCGGGCAGCTCCGAAACCCTCTTTACGCGGCGGCGGACCCCCCGGCCTCCGGCCGGTGCCCCACCGCGCGGGGGCCCTCGGAGCTGCCCGCTCGCTACTCACGCTCATCAGAATTGTTCCAAGTACCTGAGATCGTTCTGGTAAAAGAGTCGAATGTCCGGCGCCCCCGTGCGCAACATCGCGAGCCGCTCGATCCCCCCGCCAAACGCGAATCCCTGATAACGAGTCGGGTCGTAGCCGACGCGGCGAAGGACGTCGGGATGGACCATGCCGCAGCCTGCGGCTTCGATCCAGCCGTCGCCGCCGCAGACGCGGCAGTTTGGATCGCGACCCTCGCAGGCGAAGCAGTCGAATGCGATCTCCGCGGACGGCTCGGTGAACGGGAAGTAGTCGACGCGAAAACGGATCTTGCGGTCGCTCCCGAAGACCTGCCGCGCGAACGCGTACAGCGTCCCTTTGAGGTCGGCCATCGTGAGCTTCTCGTCGATGGCCAGACCCTCGTACTGGAAGAAGATCGACTCGCGGATGGCATCGGTCGCCTCGAAGCGGTAGCACCGCCCCGGAACGACGACGCGAATAGGCGGCTTCCTTTTCTCCATCACTCGCACCTGCATCGGCGAGGTGTGCGTGCGGCCGAGGATCGGACGCGACGGATCGTCGCCGAGCGGATTCGACATCCAGAGCGTGTCCCATTTCTCGCGCGCGGGATGGCCGACCGGGATGTTCAGTGCTTCGAAGTTGTAGTAGTCCCACTCGATCTCGGGACCTTCGACCGTCTCGAAGCCGAGCGTCCCGAAGATCCGAGAGACCTCGCGGACCGTCTGCGAGATTGGATGCAAACGGCCAACGCGAAGGCGCCGCGGCGGGAGGGTCATGTCCTCGGGCCTTTCGAGGGTCGGATCGAGGGCGGTGCGCTGAAGCTCACGCTCCTGCGCGGCGAGAAGGTCCTCGATCCGCTTTTTCGCCACGTTGGCGGCCGCCCCGACGGTCCGCTTCTGATCGGCGGGCAGTCCGCCCAGCTCCTTCAGGATCTTGGTGAGCAGTCCCCGCTCGCGGCCAAGGAAACGGGCACGCTTCTCAGCTAAGCCGGCGCGATCCCGCGTCTCCGGGATCTCGCGCTCGGCCGCTTCGAGGATCTCCCGAACGTCCTTCTCGGTCACGGTCGCCTCCGCGCGGAAATAGATAGACCCGCCGTTCGTTCGGGACGAAGGCGGGCCTCCGCGGTACCACCCGTGTTCCCCTCTCTAGAGAGAAGGACGCTCGGTCGAAGCGCTATCGGGCTTCACCCGGATCGGCTTTTCTGCCGATCGGCTCCGGAGCGAATTCCCACGTCGTTCGGCGCGACCGGCTTTCACCTCTGCCGGTCTCTCTTTGGCGCCGCGTGCGCGGTACTGCTCTCCTTCGACGCCGTTATGACTTGTTGGTCTGCTGGCTCGACTTCTCTTTGATCAAGTCTACGTAGTGACGGAAAACTTTGGGGTCGCGGATCGCCATGTCCGCGAGGATCTTGCGGTCGAGGTCGATCCCCGCCAGACGAAGTGCGGCCATGAGTCGGCTGTACGAAACGCCGGCATCGCGCGCGGCGGCGTTGATGCGGGCGATCCAGAGCGCGCGGAACTGCCCCTTCCGGGCGCGGCGGTCGCGATATGCGTAGCGGAGCGCGTGCATGGCGGCCTCGCGAGCGGGTCGTACGAGCTTGTGCTTCGATGCCCGCCGGCCCTCGGCCTGCGAGAGCAGCTTCTTGTGCTTCTTGTGCGCGGCGACTCCGCGCTTGACGCGCGACATCCCTTAGCTCCTTCCCTTCAGGTTCGGCAGCAGCTTGCGGACGAGCTTCAGGTCGCCCTTAGCCACGAGTGCCTTCCCTGCGTGACGGCGCTTACGCGACGGCGATTTGTGCTGGTTGAGGTGGCCCTTGTAGGCCTTCGCGCGCCTGAGACGGCCGCGCCCGGTGAACTCGAAACGCTTCTTCGCGCCGCTATGGCTCTTGATCTTGGGCACGGTGAACGACCTCCGGTCTAAGCGCGACGTGAACGCTCAGTTTATTGCTACTGCGGCCAACCGTGAAGCGTACTGGCCAAAGCAGACCGCAGCGGCGTAGCGGCTAGGACTATGCGGGTCGCTGCGCGCGCGGAGGCGGTGAAGGGCGCGCCGCAGGCGGCCGAGCGGGCGCAGACGCGGTCGCAGGG
>DASPWX010000111.1:0-2892 GCA_035637615.1 Bathyarchaeia archaeon
TCGGTCGTCTGGAAGATCTCGTAGCCGAGCTGCAGCTCGATCGCGCTGCGGAGGGCGGAGAGCTCCCGCTTCGGAGCGCCCGCGCGCACGAGGTCGTCGAGCGCGTCGAGGAGCGGCTTCTCGTTCAACGCCGAAAGTGCATGCCAATCGCGTAGCGCGTTCACGATGTAGCGCGGAAGCCGCAGGCGTTTGGGTCCCCACTCGGCACGCGAGCCGAGACGCGGCGCCACGGCATCCTCGATGAGGAGCTCGGTCGCGCGATCGCCGCCGATCGGCCCGCCCGCCGTCGCCAGGACCGCGAGCCCGCCGCGCTGGTCGCGCCGCACCACGCAGAGGTCGAGGGTACCGCCGCCGAAGTCGAACACGAGGCTCGTTCCCGGCCCGATGTCCGCGGCGTGCGCTGCGGCGATCGGCTCGGGCACGAAGCGAACCTCGCGAAACCCGGCGAGCTCGGCAGCCGCCCGAAGCCGTCCCGTCGCGCGAGCCTCGGCGTCGTCACCGCCGATGAACCGAACCGGCCGGCCGAGCGTGATCGCCTCGGGCGCGGTGCCGGTGAGCTCCTCCGCCCGCTTGCGGACGTGGACCAGGATCAACGCGATCAGATCCTCGAGTCCCTTGGCGTCGCCGAAAACGTTCGTCCGGGTCGCGAGCGGATCACCGAGAAAAGTCTTCAATGCCTGAAAGAGCCGGCCGGGAGCGCTGGTGTCGGCGAGGATGTACGCCTCGAGGCTCTTGTGCGTGGGGTCCGTTGAGGGCAGGCGTATGCCGAGCAGCTGAACCTCCCGCCGGAGGGGCCCGCGGGTCCGGTTGTCCTCGAGATAGGCATCGATGGCCGCTCGCCCAACAATCGGAGTGCCGTCCCTCCGGATATAGAGGACAGTCGGCATCGTCTCCCCCGCCTTCGTGTCGATGGGCAGTACACGGGTCGATGTGCCGTCATTGACAGCGAGGGATGTGTTTGACGTGCCGAAATCAAGGCCGAACCGCACGGGCCGCCAATTATCGGTGGCCGACGGCGGCCCGCCGACACCCTCTTTACGCGACGGTGGACCCCCCGGCCTCCGGCCGGTGCCCCATCGCGCGGGGGCCCTCGGCGGGCCGCCGTGCGCTCTCCCGCTCGCCTCCTCCATCACCCTGGAACAAGAAGAGAGTTGACAACGGCATTGATAGGCTTTTAGATATCTGCATGGCAAGCGGACGGCGACCCGTGTACGTCATCAGCATCGCGGCAGGGCTGGCGGGATGCCATCCCCGGACGCTCCGCATCTACGAGGAGGAGGGGTTGCTCGATCCCGTCAGGACGGACACCAATATTCGCTTGTACTCGGACGACGATTTGGAGCGCGTTCGCGCTATCCGCTATCTCACCCAGATTCGTGGTGTGAATCTGGCGGGCGTGAAGCTTCTGCTTCAGTTCCGCGACGCGGCGGACCTCCTGGACGAGATCGCGAACGAGCTCGCGCGTGAGGATGCCGAGTCCGAACCTACGCAGACGATCGAAGTGACGCACGAACCGACGCCTCGACGACCGCGAGCTCGCCCACGCCAAAAGGGCGTTGAGCTCTAAAAAGTTCCATGACGATCAATCCATCCATCAAGAGCTAGAAGGAAAGAAGAAGTGACCGACCCAGAGACAACGAACACCAACACAAGCCCGCAGACGAGCCAGTTTCCGAACGATCTTCCGCTCGTGCCGCTCCGGGAGGCAGTCGTGTTCCCGAAGCTGGTCGTCCCGCTCGGCGTCGGTCGCGAGAAGAGCGTCGCCGCGATAAATGCCGCGATGAACGAGGAAAAGCATTACATCGTCCTCGCCGCCCAGAAGGACGCCGAGGTCGATGACGTCGCCCCTGACCAGATCTACTCGGTCGGTACCGTCGCCGAGATCGTTCGGCTCCTTCGGATCCCGGACGGAAGCGCCCAGATCATCGTTCAGGGCCTTCACCGCGTGCGCATCAAGAACTACCTGCCGGAGCAGCGCTTCTTCCGCGTGAATTTCGACGTGATCCCCGACGAGGTCGGGAACGCCGTCGAGCGGGAGGCCCTTCTACGGAACGTGCGCGGCCTGTTCGAGAAGTACGTCGACAACGGCGGCTCGATCCTTCCCGAGCTCGCCATGACCGCGAAGAACACCGAGGATCCCGCGCACTTCGCGGACCTCGTGGCGTCGAGCCCCGACCTCACGTTGGAGCAGCGTCAGCAGCTCCTCGAAATGCCCGCGGTGGTCGAGCGGCTCAAGTTCATCTCCGTCTTCCTCGCCAAGCAGAACGAAATCCTCGAGCTCAAGGCGAAGATCCAGAGCGAGGTCCAGCAGACTCTCGACAAGACGCAGCGCGAATACATCCTCCGCGAGCAGATGAAGGCCATCCAGAAGGAGCTCGGCGAGGACGAAGGCGGAGCTGAGCTCCGCGAGATTCGCGAGAAGATCGAGCAGGCCGGCATGCCCGAGGCCGTCAAGGAAAAGGCCCTCAAGGAAGTCAGCCGTCTCGAGAAGATCCCGCAGGCCTCGCCCGAGACCGGCGTCATCCGGACGTACGTCGACTGGCTCGTTTCCCTTCCGTGGAGCAAGGCCGCAAGCGATGACTGGGACATCCAGCAAGCCGCGAAGATCCTCGACGAGGATCACTACGGCCTGCCCAAGATCAAGGACCGCATCCTCGAGTACATGGCCGTTCGCAAGCTCGCTCCGGGCCTGCGCGCCCCGATCCTGTCATTCGTGGGGCCGCCCGGCGTGGGCAAGACGAGTCTCGGCAAGTCCATCGCGCGGGCGATGGGCCGCAAGTTCATCCGCATGTCCCTCGGCGGAATCCGCGACGAGGCTGAGATCCGCGGCCACCGGCGCACCTACGTCGCCGCGCTACCCGGCCGCATCCTCCAGAACATGAAGACGGCCGG
>DASPWX010000112.1:0-5772 GCA_035637615.1 Bathyarchaeia archaeon
AAGCGAGCAGTCGGAGCCGCTTCTCCTGTCCCGAAAATGGCTGAGGACCTCGGGGAGTCGTCATTCGATGCTCCGCGCGACCGCGAGATCGGCGAGGCGACGGCATGTCGTCTCGCGACGAGCTTCTGCGCCCAGCGCGCCCGAACAATGCGCGCGCGCGACATTAGCGGGCGCGCGTAGCCAGTAGTGAGGAGCGAGACCATGCCGTTGCCGAGACGTCAAGGCGTGACACCCGGAGGCGAAGGGACGACTCACAGCGGTCCGGTGATCCCGCCGTCTTTCCTGATTCGCCAGAAATGGATGGCGATCAGGAAGCCGGTGGCAAGGGGTAAACCGACGACGTGAAGCACATAGAACCGGAGAAGCGCGTTCGGACCGAGCTGGAAGCCGCCAAACACGACGAAGCTGAACTCATCGCCGATGAACGGCGTCGCGCGGGCGATCTCGTAGCCGACCGTCACGGCCCAGAACGCGAGCTGGTCCCACGGGAGGAGATAACCGGTGTACGAGAGCAGGATCGTGAAGAAGAAGAGCAGCGTGCCGATGACCCAGTTGAACTCGCGCGGCGGCTTGTACGAGCCCGTGTAGAAGACCCGGATCATGTGGAGAAAGACGGTGATGACCATGCCGTGCGCGGCCCAGCGGTGCATGTTCCGCAGGAGCTGGCCGAAGACGACGACCGTCTCGAGGTCCTTGATGTCGCCGTAGGCGTTGTACACGCCGTCTACCGACGGGTGGTAATAGAACATGAGGAGCGTTCCGGTGAGCGTGAGGATGAGGAACAGGAAGAACGAAAGCCCGCCCATGCACCACGTGTAGGGGATCGCGAGGGCGTGCCGGCGGACCTTGACCGGGTGCAGGTGCAGGAAGACGTTTGTGAAGACCGCGAGCGACTGGTTCTTGCGGGAATCGGGGTAGCCGTGACGGAAGAGCGATCTCCAGATGTAGCTCGTCTTCGTCTTCTGCCAGATCTGGGCGGGTATCTCGAGCACTAGTGCTTAACGAGCTCCTTCTCATCGACGTTCGGACTGTGCGCGTGCTTGAAGTCGCCGTTGGTCTGCCCGTTCTGGAGCGGCTTGTACCCGGGGGCGAGGTGGGGATCGTATTGCGGTAGCGGGCGGACCGCTTTCTTCGCCGCGACGGTCAGATCAAGGTGGATCTCGTCGTCGATGGACTCCTTCGGCAGGACATTGCCGACCGCGGGCATCACCGTGCCGTACCGGTTCATCGTGATCGCGTCGGTTGGGCAGCGGATGACGCACAGCGCGCAGCGGATGCACGCCGTCTCGTCGAGATAGAAGGCGACCCCGTTCTGCCATTTCTTGGCCGTCCCGACCGCGGGGATCGAGCCGTCGTCGACGATGTCGCTCATGTCGACCATATGGATGACGTCCATCGGGCACACGTCGACGCAGCCGCCGCAGATGATGCAGAGCTCGCCGATGATCTCGATGTTGAAGTTGCACTTGAGGCAGCGGTCCGACTCCGCGATCGCCTGGGCCTCCGAATACCCCTGATTGATCTCGAGGAACAGGCCGCGGCGATCGTTCTTCGACAGCTTCGGCATCTCCTGTCGGGGGATCCGGTCGTAATCGACGGACATGTTGTGGTAGACGCGCGCCAGCTCGCCCTCGAGGGAGATCAGCCCGATGTTGTCGGGAGTCGAAGATCGTCGGAGCGTGACGACCTCGTGGTACTCGGGCACGTTCACCGAAACGGCGTTCTCGTCCAGGAAGCGAGCGATCTGCTGGGCCGCGGACCGTCCATCGGCGACCGCCTCGATGATCGTCGTCGGCGCTGTCCGGTAGTCACCGCCGATGAAGACCTTCGGCACGATCGTCTGGTACGTCTCGGGGTCGACCTTGATGTCGCGCCACCGCTTGACGCGGAATTCAGGGAAGTCCTTGGAGAGCCAGCTCGTTTCGGGCGCCTGGCCGAGCGCGAGCAGGACGGTATCGCACGGGATCTCGAACTCGGTGCCGGGTATGGCGACGGGGCTGCGGCGGCCTTTCTCGTCCGGGTCGCCAAGCTTGTTGCGGACGAAAACGACGCCGCGCACATTGCCGTTCGGATCGGTGAGGACCTCGGTCGGGGAGACGAGGTAGACGAACTCGATCCCCTCGCGCTCGGTCTCGGTCAGCTCCTCCTCGTCGACCACCATCTCCTCGCGACTGCGGCGGACGATCACGTAAATGTGCTCGGCGCCGAGACGCCACGACGTGGAGGCGCAGTCCATCGCGGTGTAGCCCGAACCGAGGACGATGACGCGCTTGCCGACATCGACAGGGCGGCCGCGATAGGCGCGCTCAAGAAAGACGATCCCCGCCATCACCCCCTCGGCCTCTTCCCCGGGGATGCCGATGTAATTCGGTTCGAAGCAACCTGCCGCGATGAGCACCGCATCGTTCTTGTCGTGCAGCTCGCGCAGCGAAACGTCGCGGCCAACATACGTCGAGAGCCGCAGCTCGACGTTCTCGTTGACGATGCCGGCGATGTCGCGATCGATGACTTCCCGGGGCAGACGGAACGGCGGTACGCCCGCGAGCGTGGTCCCGCCGGCCTGGTCGAGCGCGTCGTAGACGGTCACGCCGAAGCCGAGCTTCGAGAGGTCGCTCGCGGCCGAGAGCCCGGCGCATCCCGCGCCGACGATCGCGACCGTGCCGCGCGGCGGGCCGAACACCGGCGCCGGCGGTTGCGTATAGGCGTGTCCGTCGGTGCGGACGTTCTGATGGGTCCAGTCGGACAGGAACTTCTTGACGTAGCGGATCGAGAGCGGCTTATCGACCTCTTTGCGTCGGCACGCCGTCTCGCAGGGGGCGGCGCAGACCGATCCGCAGATCGAGGCCATGGGGTTCGGGTCGAGCGCGAGCTCCCAGCCCTTTTCGAATTCCCCGGCCGCCGCGAGGTTCAGATAACCGCGACAATTTGTCTTCACGGGGCAGGCTTCCTGGCAGGGGATGTTCTCCTGGTACCAGGCGGGACCGACCTCTACGACCTGGTAGAGCTCTCTCATTGCGGCGATTCGTCATGCTACCGGCGCGTAGTGGACAGTCAAACGCGTGCGGCGATCACCGAGCGCAAGACGCGACTCGATGGATCAGTCGTGGAGTACGGCTGCGAGACGCTTGTGGTAGAGCCGGGGCGCCGCGCGGTCGTGCGCTACGTCACCGAGCAAGATCGGGCGCTCCAGGGAACGGACCTCGTGCTCCGCAAGGGCACCGTGACCGTCGGCCATTTCTGGACCGATCGCCCGTACAACGTCTACCACTGGCTCGAACGAGGCCGCACCGTCGCGCTCTACGTGAGCATCGCGACCGACACGACGATCGATCCCGAGGTGATCGCATACCGCGACCTCGTCGTCGACGTCCTCATCCGTCCCTCGGGCGCGATCGAGATACTCGACGAGGACGAGCTGCCGCCATCGATCGAGGCGCGCTACCGCCTCGCGATAGCGAAGGCGCTCGAGACGTGCGTCACAGAAGGGCGCCGGCTTACGGCGGAGATCGAGCGGGAGACGCGAGCCGTGCTGCCGGCGTGATCCTCGGGCTCAAGCTCGTCCTGACGCCGGCACTCATCGCGGTCGCGACGCTCGCCGGCCGCCGGTTCGGACCATCGATCAGCGGCTGGCTCGTCGGACTGCCGTTCACGTCCGGCCCCGTCTCGCTGTTCCTCGCGCTCGAGCAGGGAACGGGTTTCGCCGCGGCGGCCGCCGCCGGATCGATCGGGGGCGTCGCCGCGTCGGCGGTCTTCGCGGTCGCATACGCCGCGATGGCGCGGCGCTTCGCGTGGCCGGCGTCGCTCGGAGTCGCGAGCCTCGCGTTCGCCGCGACGGTGATCGCGCTCCGCACGCTGCCGCTCGACAGCGGCCTCCCGCTGCCGCTCCTCGCGCTATACGCAGGCGGGGTCGCGGCGGCGATCGTCGGCATCCGGCTCATTCCTCCGCCCGGCGTGCTGGAGGAAGCGGCCGAGCCGCCGCGGTGGGACCTGCCCGTGCGGATGATCGTCGCGACCGCCCTGGTCGTCATCATCACGAGCGCCGCACCACTTCTCGGTCCAAAGTTGAGCGGTCTGCTCACGACGTATCCGGTGTACGCGGGTGTGCTCGCGGTCTTCGCGCATGCGCAACGTGGCGGCGCCGCGGCGGCGCAGGTCGTGCGCGGCCTGTGCTACGGGATCATTGCGTTCGCGACATTCTTCCTGGCGATTGGGGCGCTCGTCGGGCGCGCCGGCATCATCCCGGCGTTCGCCGTCGCTGCCGCGGGCGCCGTCCTGGTTCAGGCGATGACGCTGACGTTGATTAGGAGAGGTTCGCCTTCACCGACAGCCTGACGTTGCCCTTGAGGGCGCGCGAGACGGGGCAATTGTCCTTCGCGTCCTCCGCCGCTCGCACGAACTTCGCGGCATCGGCACCCGGGACGTCGCCCTTGACTTCGAGCTCACTCGAGACGACGGTCCAGCTGTCGCCGATCTTGTCGAAGGTGACCTTCGAACGAACCTCGAGGCGATTCGGCGGCGTGCCCGCGCGGCCGAGGCCGGCCGAGAGGGCCATCGCGAAACACGACGCGTGCGCCGCGGCGAGCAGCTCCTCGGGGCTCGACTTTCCGCCGGGCTCCGTGGTGCGGGCGGACCAGGACACCGGTACATCGCTGAACTTTCCGCTCGATGCGCCGCTGACCATTCCGGTCCCGCTCATCAGATCTCCGCTCCACACCGCGCGTGCTTCCCTCGTCGCCGCCATCTCACACCTCCCGATCGCACACAGGGTACGGATGTGGGGGCGCTCGCGTCGGGCCGCGGGTCAGGCGGCGGCGGACTTGGACTGAGCGGGCTCGGGGGTGCCGGTGCGGGGGGTGTCGAGTGAGGTGATGATCGCTCGCCGCGCGACCGCGTCGCCATGTGTGGCCGCAATGCGTTCACGAACGTCCGCAACGGACTCGCCGCGCATGTGGTGTACGAGGTTCTCGTCGGTGCGCCAGAAATAAGCGTTCATGTCCCGCACAACAGCGGCCGCGGGCGCGAGATTCCTCAGCGGACTCCGGATGTATCGCATTTATCGAGATCGCCGGTCTGGTAGCCCGTGCGGAACCACTGCTGACGCTGCGCGGCCGAGCCGTGCGTCCACTGCTCCGGTTGAATCCGACCCTGCGTCTCTTGCTGGATGCGATCGTCGCCGACGGCGGCGGCGGCGTCGAGCGCCTGCGCGATCTCGGCGTCCGTGGGCGCCTCGAGGTACCCGGTGTCGGCCGCATGCCGCGCCCACACGCCGGCGAGGCAGTCGGCCTGGAGCTCGACCCGGACCGACTGCGCGTTGGATCCGGTCTGCGTGAGGAGGCCGAGCTGGTTCTGCACATGGTGACCGTACTCGTGGGCCACGACGTATCCCTGGGCGAACGGGCCGCCTTTCGCGCCGAAGCGCTGCGTCAATTCCTGGAAGAAGCTGATGTCGAGGTAGACCTTCTCGTCCTCGGGGCAATAAAAGGGTCCCATCGCGGCTTGGGCGAATCCGCACGCACCCTGCGTGGCGTCGGTGTAGAGGACGGTCTTCGCCGGTAGGTAGGTGTCGCCGCGGCGCGCGAACTCGTCGCCCCAATACTTCTGGATGCTGTCAACGAATCCGACGATGCGGCAATCGTCGCGCTTGTTGGCGTCGGCGCCGGTCTGGCAGTCCTGGACCGACGGCGCGCCGTCAACCGAGGGACTCGTCGAGGTGTAATCGGAGAGCGGATTCACGCCGAGCAGCAGCGAGATGATCAGGATGATGATGCCGAT
>DASPWX010000113.1:0-21029 GCA_035637615.1 Bathyarchaeia archaeon
GACATGAGCGATCGGCCGTCCTGCTCGAGCAAGTCGAAAACCGCATACCGCGTGGGGGACGCGCCGGCGATGGCGCGTCGCTGAAAGAGCTGAAAGCGCGAGACGCCCTTTTCGTCCAGAGCGACGAGCTCGCCGTCAACCGTGAGGTCGCCGTCACCGAGGGCCTTCACGGCTTCGACGAGGTGCGGGAATCCGCCGGTCAGGTCTTGGAGCGTCCGCGACCAGATCTTCACCCGACCGCGCTCACGGCCGGCGACCGCGCGGATCCCGTCGTACTTCTCCTCGAAGACCCACTCGGGGCCTTCGACGATGCTCGGCGACAGTGTCGCCAGCATCGGCCGGATGACCTTCAACTCGGATCGCCGGTCGCCGCCTTCGCGACGTCACCACCTTCGTCACGCGCGATCCCGGCGAGCAGTCTTCGCGTGAGGACCGAGCGAGGCTTCGCAGTCGCGATGTCAACCTCCGCGGCGCTCCGGTCCTTGCGCTTCATGAGCAGCCACTTGCGGTCGCCGGTTCGGACGAGAGTCCACGAGCCTTTGAGCTTCTTCCCATTGAGCGTGAAGACGATCCGTCCTTTGCGCATTGCCTCGTCGAAGGTCTCATCTCCCTCCAACCGGTACGTCCCAATGTCCCAGACCATGACGGTCCCGCCCCCGTACTCGCCCTCGGGGATCACGCCTTCGAAGCGCGCGTAACCGAGCGGATGGTCCTCGACGGCCATCGCGAGGCGCTTGTCCGCCGGGTTGAGCGAGGGCCCCTTCGGGACGGCCCAGGAGACGAGGACGCCGCCGGCCTCCAGGCGGAAGTCGTAGTGCAGCGCGCTCGCGCGATGCTTCTGCACGACGAAGAGCCGCTCCGGCCCCTTCGGGCTGCCCCCTTTAGGCTCCGGGGTCTTCGCGAAGTCGCGCTTGCGCTTGTATTCGCGGAGCGAACGCGCCCGCTCCTTAGTCGCCGCGATCCTTCATCCCTTTCGGCGCACTGTTTTTGGCTTTGATGCGCTTGTCCTGAGCGACGCTGCGGCCGGCGCTCGTCTGGTCGGCACTGAATCGACCACCGGCCGACCGTCGGACGAAGCGGGATCCGCCGGGCGTCCCCGGTGTCGTGTCGATGCGCTCGCGCTTACCCCCTGCCATGTCGTGCTCCCTTCATTCGTATGGCCCTTCTTGGTTGCACGAATGAGACCGACTCGGTCGGCAAGCTGCCGTGCTGAGAGGAGATTGAGGACGCGGTCGCGGGAGACACCAGCGAGGATCGCCGCCGCGATACCGATGTCGAGAAAGACAAGCTCGCCCGGGGTGTGAGCATCCGTGCCGATCGAGAGCCACGCGTTTTCTGCGGCGACGATCCGTAATCGTTCGATGTCGAGGTCCTGCCTGTCCGGGTAGGCGTCGATCTCGAGCGCCGTCGCCGTCTCGGCTGCCCGGCGCGCCACACGTTGCCAGTCGCAGGAGAGCCCGGCGCGGAAGTTGTAGATGCGCCCCCGCGGGTGCGCGAGGACCTGTATGTCGGCGTTTTCGAGGCCGCGGAAGTAACGCTCGGTCTGGTCATCGCGCAGCCGAAGCTTCGAGTGGAACGCGCCCAGCACCAGGTCGAGCTCGGCAAGCCCCTTGGGATCCATATCCCCCGCGCCTTCGGGGGTGAGATCCATCTCGATGCTGCGAAGGACGAGCGGCCCGGAACCGCGGGCGTTGATAGCGGCGATGTGCTCGCCCTGGGCACGCAGGCGCGCTTCGTCCATTCCGTTCGTGATGCGGAGGGTCTTCGAGTGATCCGTGATCGCGATGCGCTCGCGGCCGAGCTCGGCCGCCGCCGCGGCCATCTCTTCGATCGTCGAGCTGCCGTCGGTCTCGTCGGTATGCATCTGATGGTCCGCGCGCGCCACCTCGCGCCAATCCGGGTGCGCCTCGAGCACGGCGCGCGCGTGCGCGTAGGTGATGAAGCCATCGCGGAGCGGAGGTGGGACGGGAGGGTCGGGCGGATCGCGCAGCCATTCCGCGATGAAGTGCGCCGTGAACGGACCGATCGAGCGAAGGTCGGTGAGGCTTCGACCGGATCGCTGGATCGCCGCAGCTTCCTCCGGCCACATGAGCGCGGAACGCGACGCTCGACGCAACGCGCGCTGCTTTCGTCCCTCGCTCCGCTCCGCCTCGAGAGCGAGCAGCTCCGCGATATCGCGGTTGGTGAGTGGAGGGTTGCTAGTCGGCGTGGAGAAGCGTCATGTGGGCGCTGGATCCGTCCGGCCAGTCGGGATCGTCCGAGAGCTTTACGGAGACGCGGAGATCGCCCCGCTTGCCGCTCGGATCATCGACCTCGACCAGAGTCTTGCCGGTCTGTGACGGCCGAACGTGAATCAGCGCGCCTTCGCTGGTCCGATACGTACCGGTATCCATCGTCGGCGCGCTCTCCACCAAGAATTCGATCGGCACGCCGCCCGTCGCGACCCAACGATGGGCGCCGTCGACGTGAAGGCCATCGCAGTAGCCGACGGATCCGTGATGGATCACCAAACCACCGTTGCCCCGACGCGAGCCGGCCCGGAGATGGTCGAGGTTCCGGCATTCGTAGTGAACGATCGTCGACATACGAGCCTCCCCAGAGCTACGAGCGAAAATATTTGTCACGGCGGGGTAACGAAGTCAAGACGTCCAAGTAATCGCGTGACGCTCGCCTGCATGCTGACCTGTCGAAAGAGCGAGCGACCGGGGCCGCCACTTCGAAGGCGATTGGTCAGCGGACTGCTTAGAGCGCTCATGGTGAGCGACGAGATCGCGAGCGATGGCGTAGCGGCGGCGCAACTCGCCGGGCTGCGCTACACGAACGACGACCAACCCGGCATCCGGCGACGAAAGAAGGGGCGCGGATTTGCGTACGCCGATCGCGACGGCGTTCCGATCCGCGACGGCGGCGAGCTCCGGCGCATCCGACAACTTGCGATCCCGCCGGCATGGACTGACGTCTGGATCTCATCGAGTCCGATCGGTCACATTCAAGCCACCGGGCGCGATGCCCGGGGCCGAAAGCAGTACCGGTACCACGAGCGCTGGCGAGAGGTGCGCGACGAAGCGAAGTACGGGCGCCTGAGCGACTTCGCGAAAGCGCTCCCACGGATACGCGAACGCGTCGACACCGATCTCGCGCGGACGGGCATCCCCCGCGAACGAGTGCTTGCGACGGCCGTACGCATTCTCGATCAGACCTTCATTCGCGTCGGCAATAGCGAGTACGCGCGCGAGAACGGATCGTTCGGGCTGACGACGCTCCGATCCAACCACGTCGAGGTCGTCGGATCCCGGATCGTCTTCCGGTTCCGCGGGAAGAGCGGCAAAGATCACGAGGTCGATGTCCGCGATCGGCGACTCGCCCATGTGATAACGCGGCTCGAGCAGCTTCCGGGGCAGGAGCTCTTCCGTTACCTCGACGACGGTGGAGACCCGCACCCCATCGGGTCCGAGGACGTCAACGCATACCTGCGCGAAATCTCGGGCGACGACCTGACCGCGAAGGATTTTCGTACGTGGGCCGGCACGGTCCTCGCCGCGCGAGCTTTTGCCGAGCTGGGATCGGCACGGAACGAGCGCGTTCGGCGCAAGCGGATCGTGCAGGCGATCGACGTCGTGGCGGCGCGCCTGGGGAACACCCGAGCTGTCTGTCGCAAGTGCTATGTCCATCCGGGCATCGTCGACGCTTATGAAGCGGGAGATCTTCCGGCGGCGCTTCACCGCCCAGAGAAGACGACCAAGGGCCACGGACTCTCGACGCACGAAACTGCGGTGGCGGCGATCCTGACTCGCGCGACCCGACGCGCCACTCGTAGGCGCGCCGCCTAGGGGCGTTAGGCCGCGAGGACGGGAAAGAGCTCTGACGGCGGACGTCCGGCCCGCGCCAGAAGGTCGTGGCAATCGAGGACGTCGTCGGCGGTGATCGGGTCGATCTCGACGGGACTGGTCCCGAAGTCGAGGATCGCGATCCCGTCCTGGCCACAGGATCGGCAGCGCAGCCTGACGATGAGACGGGACGGTTCCGTCACCACCGCCGCGATATCGCCGCCGTGGTAGTACTCACCACATCCGCTGCAGGTCACCTGCTCGAGGTGGCGGATCAGCTGATCGATCCAGCTCATCGCGAGGCCCTCTGACGCTTCACTTTGTTCGCCTGCTTTGCAAGAGCGGTCCGTGTGCGCTTCGGAAGATGCGCGATCGTCCGCTTTCGCTTCGCCGAGGCCGCGGCTTTTCGAACGTTCCGGCGAGCCGCCGTGGTCCGCGTAGCCATGCCGTCCGAGACACGCACTTCTTGTGCCTCTCGACTGGAGTTGTTTCTGCCGCGGGCGGTGCGACCGTAACGGAGTTGTGACGATGACCTGGGCGACCGTCTGCCCGCACTAGGACGCCAGGGCGCTGCGCGGACATCGAGAAGCGTTCCCCCGCGACTAGATAGCGAGTTGGAGCTGGACGGTCTCGGCCTGTCTCGGCGTCGCCGCGCGCGGCGGCCGCTCGCGGAACTCGTAACGGGCACGCACTCGGCGGACCCGCTCCTCGAGCTGGCGCTCGTAATCCTTGGCTGGATGCGCGCCGCCCCCATAGAGCGCCGCGTACCGAGGGACCATCGCGGGGAACTCCGTCGCGAGAAAGTCGTAGTAGTACTGCTTGATCTCTACGTCGATCTTCAGCGGGCGATGCCGGAACGCGGTGGCCCCGGCCTCGCTCGCGGCGCGGGCCGCGGCGTCGAGCGATTCCTCGCTGTCGCTGATCCCCGGTAGCACCGGCATGCAGAGCACCGCCGCGTCGATGCCGGCTTCGCGCAACATTCGCAGTGCTCGAAGCCGCTGGCGCGGCGGCGCGGTGCCGGGATCGGTCTTTCGCACGATCTCTTCGTCGACGCACGGGACGCTGAAGTACACGGTGAGATCGGTCTTCTCGTCGAGCTTCTTCAGGACATCGATGTCGCGCACGACGAGCGGACCCTTCGTCACGATGCTGGTCGGCATAGGCTCTTCGACGAGCGCCTCCAGGCATCGCCGCGTGAGCCTGTATTTGCCCTCGATCGGTTGATACGGATCGGTCGCGGTCCCGATGGCGAGAGAACCCTCCCGGCGGCGGCGGAGCTCCTTCCGCAGGACGTCCGCGATGTTCACGCGCACCTCAACGTTGCTGTCGAAATCGCTACCCACGTTTTTCTCGCGGTAACGCGCGTGATAGGCCCGCGCGAAGCAATAGGTGCATTTGTGCGCACAGCCGAGCCAAGGGTTGAGGCTCCAATCGAAGGGCATGCCTTTGACCGCGTTGAGCGCGCTCCTGACTTCGACTTCGCGGTAGACGACTGACGACATGTTCCGAGAAGACTATAGAACATTTGTTCTCACGCGTCCTTCTTACTCAACCCATACCCGTCGTCAAAAGTCGCGTGCCTACACTCGAACCGGACTCGTGCCCACCAGAGCGGACCGGCCTTACGGCTCGTTCCCGCGCGGCCATCACGAGGTGGCACCCGACTCGGGCGCCCAGCCCCCGCCGGAGCGAAGGCGGATTCGCACAGCCCTCCGCGGTGCTCTTCCGTGGACCGCGGCGCTTGCGGCGCCCGCGCTTCTGCTGGCGATCTCGACGGCGCCCGCGCCGCGGGCCGAGGACATCCAGCCATCGCCGACACCGACACCTCTCGTGAGCGAGGTCTACGCGAAGGTGGCTCCGTCGGTGGTGCAGATCAAAGCGCTTCGCTCCGACGGCACGCTGGTGAGCTCCGGGTCCGGCGTCGTAATAGACGAGGCCGGCGACATCCTCACCTCACTTCACGTCGTCCAGGATGCCGGGAGTCTCACGGTCGTCTTCGCGGATGGATCCGAATCGGCAGCGGTGATCATCTCGGAGGTCGCGGCGAGCGACATCGCCGCGCTTCGGCCCACCAACACACCGGCGCAGCTGACACCGGCCACTCTCGGAAACCCATCGAGCTTGCACATCGGCGACGACGCGATCGTCGTCGGCAACCCCTTCAACCTGACTCGTTCGCTTTCGACAGGCGTGATCAGCGGACTCGACCGTTCGGTTCAGGTGCCGAACCAGAATCGATCACTTTCCGGTCTCATCCAGTTCGATGCGGCGGTGAACCCAGGGTCCTCCGGCGGCCCCCTCGTGAACAGGGATGGTGAGGTCGTCGGCATCGTCACCGGGCTCGTCAACCCGACCGGACAGCCCGCGTTCAGTGGCGTCGGTTTCGCGGTGACCATCGACACAGCGGCAGGCGCGCTCGGCGTGCCGCCGGATTAGAGGAGTGAAGGACTGATGGCAGAGGTACAGCCGGCGGTACCGCCGGACACCGGCCGGCTTCTATTCGAGATCAAGAAGGTGATCGTCGGACAGGACCACCTGATCGAGCGCCTCATGGTCGGGCTCCTCGCGCGCGGCCACCTGCTCGTCGAAGGCGTACCCGGTCTCGCGAAAACCCTGTCGGTGAAGACGATCGCGCAGGCGATCACCGGCGACTTCAAGCGCATCCAGTTCACGCCGGACCTCGTACCTGCCGATCTCGTCGGCACGCGGATCTACAACCAGCGCGCCGGTGACTTCCAGACGTCGCTCGGTCCGGTGTTCACCAACCTCCTGCTCGCGGACGAGATCAACCGCGCGCCGGCGAAGGTGCAGAGCGCGCTGCTCGAGGTCATGCAGGAGCGGCAGGTGACGATCGGCCGCGAGACGCACAAGGTCCCCGATCCATTTCTGGTGATGGCGACACAGAACCCGATCGAGACCGAGGGCACCTACGCGCTTCCGGAGGCCCAGGTCGACCGGTTCATGCTCAAGGTCCTCGTGGGGTATCCGAGCGAGATGGACGAATTCGTCGTTGTCGAGCGCGTGACCGGACACATGTCGCCGGTCGTGCCGGTGATGACGACGGACCGTCTGCTGCAGCTGCAGCACGAAGTCGACGATGTCTTCGTGGACCCAACGCTCATGGAGTACGTCGTCCGGCTCGCGTCCGCGACGCGGCAGCCCGCTGAGTACGGCATCGGCGACGTCGCCAAGTACATCAGCTACGGCGCGAGTCCGCGCGCGTCGATCAACCTCGTCCTCGCCGGCCGCGCGCTGGCCTACCTCCGTGGCCGCCGCTACGTGACGGGACAGGATGTTCAGGACCTCGCGCTCGACGTCCTGCGCCACCGTCTCGTCCTGTCCTTCGAGGCTCTTTCAGAGGACGTCTCCGCCGACGACATCGTGAAGCGCGTGCTCGCGCGCATTCCGGTACCGACCGAGCCGCTGCAGGGACATGTCGCCCTCCGCGCCTGAGCGCCGACTTCAGCGTCTCGAGTGGACCGTCGTGCGCCGGCTCGACGGGCTCCTTCAGGGCGACTACCGCACGATCTTCAAAGGCCAAGGTTTGGACCTCGCGGACATCCGCGAGTACGCCTTCGGCGACGACGTGCGCCACATCGACTGGAACGTGACGGCGCGGCTCGACGCCCCCTACGTGCGCGAGTACCTCGAGGACCGCGAGATCAACGCGCATTTTCTGCTCGATCTCTCGCCGTCGGTCGATTTCGGGACCGTGGACCGGCGCAAGCGAGACCTCCTCATCGACTTCACCGCCGTTCTGGCGCGTCTCCTGACTCGCCACGGCAATCGCGTCGGCGCGACGCTCTACGCCTCCCGGGTTGAGCGCTCGATACCTGCGCGGAGCGGCCGCGTGCAGGTCCTTCGCATCCTGAACGAGCTCGAGAGGCGCCCGCGCCTCCAGAGCGCGCCGCTCACGTCGCTGAGCGATCTCCTCGACGCGGGCATGCGGGGACTCAAGCGCCGATCGCTCGTCTTCGTGATCTCTGATTTCTTCAGCGCGGCCGGCTGGGAGGACCGCCTCGAGAAGATCTCCCGCCGCCACGAGACCCTCGCGATCCGTCTGGCCGATCCGCGTGAGGACGAGCTGCCGGACATCGGCACGGTCATCCTCACGGACAGCGAAACCGGCGAGCAGCTCCGTGTGAACACAGGCGATCAACGTTTCCGCCAGCGCTTCGCCGAAGCGGCGCAGCGACGCGAGGTATCGCTGAACGCGACGTTCGCGCGCGCGGGCGTGGACGTGCTCGTGCTTCGCACGGACGAAGATCTGGTCCGCGCTATCGTCAGATTCGCGTACGGGCGGAAGCGGCGCGCCGGACGGCGCGCGGCGATGGGGGCATCGGCATGAACTTCATCTGGCCTTCGGCTCTGTTGCTACTCGTCGTCGTCGCCGGACTCGCCGTGCTCTACGTGCTCGCGCAGCGCAGGCGAAACCGCTACGCGCTCCGCTACGCGAACCTCTCGCTCGTTCGCGAAGCCATCGGCAAGGGACCCGGCTGGCGGCGCCACGTTCCGCCCGCGCTCTTCATCCTCGCCCTGGCCTTCATGGCCGTCGCCGTCGCACGCCCCCAGGCGGTGGTCGCCGTGCCAAGCCAGGAAGGCACGGTCATCCTCGCCATCGATGTCTCCGGGTCGATGCTCGCCGAAGACATGAAGCCCAACCGCATGGAGGCCGCGAAAGCGGCGGCGCGTGCGTTCGTCGACAAGCAGAGCGAGAGCGTGAAGATCGGCGTGGTGTCCTTCTCAGGGGACGCGTCGATCGTGCAATCGCCGACGACCGACAAGACGCTGGTCATCGCCGCGATCAATCGGCTGCGTCCCCAGCGCGCCACGGCGATCGGGCGGGCGATCCTCGTGTCGCTTGACGCGATCGCCGAATCTCAAGGGAGCGAGGCGGACCTGCCGAGCTCCATCCTTCAAAACCAGGGTCAGCCGGATGCCTCGGCGCCGCCGCGGCCGAGCGCGACGATCCCGCCATATCTCCAGGGTCAGCACTCCTCGGCCTCGATCGTCCTCATGTCCGACGGCCAGAACAATCAGTTCCCGGCGCCGCTCGACGTCGTCGATCAGGCCTCGAGCCGCGGGGTGCGCATCTACACGATCGGCGTCGGGAGTGCGGCCGGCGCGATCGTTCGGCTCCAGGGCCGCGCCGTGCGGACGGCGCTCGATGAGGCGACGCTCAAGAAGATCGCCGAAGTTACCGATGGGCAGTACTTCAACGCCAACACCGAAGCCGACCTTCGCACCGTCTACGAGAACCTCACCACTGAGCTCGTCGTCCGCAACGAGAAGACCGAGCTGACCGCCTACGCGACCCTCGCCGCCGCCGTCCTCGCAGTGTTCGCCGGAGCCTTCTCGCTGCTCTGGTTCAACCGCCTCCCCTAGCGACCAGCGGTCCGGTTGCGCTGCGGGTCCTGTCCCCGGTTATGCCGCGGGTCCTGTCCCGGCTCTGGGCCCGCTCGCTCCGCGCACCCTTCCCCGTTTGCGACCGCGCATCCGCGGTCGCACGGGACCCCTGGGGCACCCGCGCGTCGCGACCAGGCCCTGTCGCCGTGCCACCCGCGGCACGCAATCAGTCGCTAGAGCGCTTTGATCTTGGCCGCCGGTTGACCCGGAGCATCCTTCCGAGGTCCGAAGCGATCCTTCAAGGGCGTCGGGGCCGGGGGCGGCGCGGCGGTCGGCTTCGGAGTTGAGAGAGGCAGCGACGGAGTCGGCGTCTTCGGTTTCGGCGTGGCCGATGTGATCGGAAGCGGAGGCAGGGAAGCGAGAGGCGGCACGAATGCGCTCGTCGGCGAGGGCGCCGGTGTGCGCGCCGGCGCTGCGGTCGGCGCCGGAGCTGCGGGCGCCGTCGTTTTCGGGGCCGGAGTCGATGTCGCCGACGGCGCCAGTGGCAACTCCGTGCGGACCGGAACCGGTGTCGCTCCAGGACCGCTCACCGTCGTCGACGATCCCGCGGGCACGGAGACCTCCGCGCCGCCCGCGGTCGTGTCCACCGTGCCGGAGATCGTCACAACGTTTGTCTCGCCGTTTGGCGACACGGTGACGTACGAATCGGACCCGGCGCGGATCACCGATGCCATTCCAGCGCTACGGACCTCGTACCGGCTGCCCAAGGCAACGGCTCTCGTGACGGCGTACCAAACACGGCCGAGGGTTTGCTGCATTCGCACCACGTAGTCGCCGGCGCTCGTCTGCACGAACTCGATCGTCAGGGCGCTGTTTTCTTCGAGCAGGGCAGTGGAACCGTCTGGGTAGGTGACGACGGCACGTCCGGTCTCGTCTGTCGCGACGGTGTCGCCGCTTCTGATGATCCGTTCGATGGCGACCTCATCACCAACGCCGCCGGGGTGAGCAAGAGTGACCCGCGACGAAAGAGCGTCAAGTAGGGCGGACTGCGCCAACGCCGGTGTGCTCGTCGCAAAGAACGAGAGCACCAGCGCCCCGCCCAACCCCATGCACACACACACGCGTCCCACCACGCCCATGGCCCCACGAGCGTGCAAGCAGGCGGGTGGTCGCCCGTCCCCCGATCGGGGGAGAGCGACGTATCGGTACCGGCCGGCTACCGCCGGGCGATGCGAAGAACAGTCGCGCTAACCGGGCTTGTCGCTACGACGATCTCCCGTCGCATTACGCCGACATCGGTTCGCTGCCATAGGTCACGAACTCGGACATCTGTCCGCGGCTCAATTCCGAGCTCCCCGAGCGGGATAGTGACCTCTCGTCGATCGAAGCCGCGGTTGAATACGGCGACCGCGCGATGACCGCCCCCGAGCTCGCGGACCCAGATGTCGATGTCGCCGTCGCGGCGGATGCGCCGGCCTTGCTTGCCGACCGGGTCCTGGTTGATCTGCACGATCTCCGGAGCGATGAGGATCTCGCGCACTTCGTCGGTCATTGTGCGGAGATCGTTTCCGGCCATCAGCGGTGCGGCCAGCATTGACCACATCGCGAAGTGCGCGCGGCTCTGGTCACCGGTCAGCTCGCCGTTGCCGACCTCGAGCATGTCCGGGTCGTTCCAGTGATCCGGTCCGGCGAATGGATGGAGCTCGGCCTGACGATCGAGGATGGTGACGATGCTCGACCACTCGGGCTGAATGTCCCAGCTCGTTCGCCATAGGTGACCGAGCTCGCCGGCCCATTCCCACGGGCGGGCACGTCCCCACTCGCAGATCGAAAGCACGATCGGGCGGCGGGTGGCATGAAACGCCATCGCCCACTTCGCGTAGAGGGCCCGCGGCCCCATGCCGTCGGTGTGACACCAGTCGACCTTGACGTAGTCGACGCCCCACTCGGCGAAACGCCGTGCATCCCGGAACTCGTAGCCGAGGCTCGCCGGTAGGTCCTGACAGGTCTTCGTGCCTGCGTCGGTGTAGATGCCGAAACGCAGCCCGAGGGCGTGGATGCGATCGGCCAGCGCCTTCATGCCGCCCGGAAACTTGTCAGGATCGGCGACGAAGTCGCCGTTGCGATCGCGCTCCGGCGCCATCCACCCGTCGTCGATGACGACATACCGGTATCCCGCCTCGCGCATCCCCGACTTGACCATCGCGTCCGCGGTCTCGAGCACCAGGGCCTCGTCGATCTTCACGCCGAACCGATTCCAGCTGTTCCAGCCCATCGGTGGTGTGGGGGCGAGCCCGTCCGAGAGCCGACCGATGCCCATTACGGCACGATCGCGACGATCTTCCCGGTGCCGCCGTAGCGCTCGAGGACCCGGGCGGCGACCCCGGGGCCTTCGCCTCGTCGTGCGAGCGCGATGATGCTTCCTCCGAATCCTCCGCCGACCATGCGCGCCCCGAGCGCACCGGCGTCGGTCGCGAGCACGACGAGCTGATCGAGCTCGGGCGTCGAGACCCCGTAATCGTCGCGGAGGGAACGATGCGACGCGCTCAATATCGCGCCGAGGGCCGCGTCGTCTCCTGACCGAACGGCCTTCACGGCTCGGCGCACGCGGGCGTTCTCGGTGACGACGTGACGGACGCGCCGATCGAGCGGCGCGGGCAACCGCTCGACGATGTCATCCAAAGGGCGCTCGTCGATGTCGCGGAGGGTCGCGACCCCGAGGTGGAGGCAGGCTTCCTCGCATTCCGCTCGTCGCTGGTTGTAGCCGCCGGTCGCGTGCTCGTGTCGCGTGCCCGAATCGATGACGGCAAGCTCGATGGTCGGTGGCAGCGGGATCACCTGCGTCCCATGGTCGCGCATGTCGATGAGCAGAGCGTCGCTGGAGCGTCCGTAAACCGATGCGAGCTGATCCAGCATTCCCGAGCGTGCGCCCGCGAACTCATTTTCCGCAGCGTGGGCGATGCGCGCGGTCGCGGCGTCGTCGATGGGCAAATCGAACAGCTTCGAGATGGCGCGCAGTAGCGCGATAGCGAATGCCGCGCTCGACCCAAGCCCCGCTCCGAGGGGAAGATCCGACGTGATCTGGGCGTCGAAGCCACGGACGGCGGCCCCGTCGCGGGAGAGGATCGCGGTGACACCTCTCGCGCGATCGACCCACGTCCCGTCTCGCCGCTCCGCGCCGATGTCGTAGTCAGCTTCCCGCGGCTCGACGGCGGCGTCGGTCGTCAATCGGACTGTTTTGTCGTGTCCGGAGATCGCCTCGACCGTGACGCCTAACCGCAGAGCGATCGGCATCACGAGCCCGTCGTTGTAGTCGGTGTGCTCGCCGATCAGGTTGATTCGTCCGGGGGCGTGGCCGGTCGCTCGACGCATCGCCCGGGGACGATACGCGGCCGCCCCCGCAGGGGACGGTCGCGCCCGCGCTTATTCGGAGCTTGGAGGCGGCTCTATCGGTGCCGCGTTCGGGTCCGGATTGATCTGAGGCTCGGGCGCGATCGTCGCGATCGGGACCAGCTTCGCGCCACCGTCGACGAGGCTCATAGCGTCGCGTTCCGGGAGCGCCACGGCGGTCTCTTGATCGATCGCCTCCGCATCGAGTCCTTGGTCTTTGGGCATGGCTGCACCTCCCACACGAGTGGCTGCACAGCCGGTGCCGTTCGCGCGGACGTCACACCGGCGAAGGGCAGTTGACGCAGCAGGTCCTGTCCCGGGATCCGTAGCGCGCCGCGCCGGGGCCTTCTTCGCTCGGCCCCTCGTGGGACCGTGGTGGACCGCGGACAAGGGGCCGCTCGCTCAGAAGACCCCGACGCTGCGCAACCCCGCTCCCCCGGACCCGCCCCGCCGGCATCCGCCGCACTTTCCCGCACACTGCTCAGGTGCGGTTCGACAAGGATCTTGATGTCCAGCGCGCGATGGCGATATATGCGCACCCTGACGACGCCGAGTTCGGCATGGCCGGGACGGTGGCGAAGTGGGCGAAAGCGGGAGTCGAGTTCACCTACTGCATGGTCACGAACGGCGCCTCGGGGTCGCAGGATCCGGACATGACTCGCGAGCGTCTTCGTGATATCCGTGCGGCCGAGCAGAGCGACGCCGCCAAGATCCTCGGAGTGCGAAATGTCGTTTTTCTGGAGTTCGAGGACGGCTACCTGGAGCCGACGATCGACGTGCGTCGCGCTGTGGCTCGGCAGATCCGTATCCATCGGCCCGACGTGATCCTCACGATGGATCCGACGATGCGCTATGGCGGTGGGTACGTGAACCATCCAGACCACATCGCCGCTGGAGAGGTCGTGCTCCGGTCCATCAATCCCGACGCGTCCACGCGTCAGATGCTGCCGGAGCTCTGGCAGAAGGAGCGGCTCGAGCCGCACAAGCCGAAGGCGCTCTTTCTCATGGCGTTCGGCGCGCCGGACACGATCGTCGATGTCAGCGATGTCGTCGACGTCAAGATCAAAGCCCTCCTCGCCCACAAGTCACAGATCGACGAGGACAGCGTCGACTTCATCAAGAGCTGGATGAAAGAGGCGGGCAAGAAGAAGCGCTACGCCTACGCCGAGGGCTTCAAGGTGCTCCGGTTCGAGGAAGACGGCGCGCCGCGGCGGGACGCTAGGAGCGAAGGGCGGAAAGCACCTCAAGCGCGTGGCCGTCGGGCTTCACGGAGTACCACGCCTTCTCCACGCGCCCGTCGGAGCCGATAAGGAAAGTCGAGCGGATCACGCCCTCGCCGCGTCCGGGTCGATCGCCCCACGCGCCATATGCGTCATGCGTCTTGCGGTCGGCATCGGTCAGCAAACGAACGCGAAGCCCGTACTTCTGGCGGAACGCCTGATGCGTCGCGGCATCATCCCGTGAGACGCCGAGTACGGGAACGCCGAGCATCTCGAACTGCGGGAAGTTGTCCGTGAACTGGCACGCTTCGGTCGTGCAACCCGGCGTGTCGTCCTTCGGGTAGAAGTAGACGACGTAGCGCTTTCCTTTGAGGTCCTTCGTCGAGACGACCTTGCCCTCTTCGTCGGGGAGCGCGAACGCCGGGGCCTGGTCGCCGGCCTTGAGCTGCATCACAAGAAGGGTACGCGCAACAAAGGTCGCATCCCCTGGCGAGGAGTCGGCTAGCGCGCGTACTGCGCTCGGAAGACCTCGAAGCGCGAATAGAACGCTTCCGTTGTCTCGCCGAACGCTGCCGCGAATGCCGCGTGCCATTCCTGTCCGGCGCCCACCCTCGCGCACCAGTCACGGATGGCGACGAGGCCCTTTGCAGCCAGGAGCCGGTCGACGGCGAGATAGCTCACCGCGAAGGGGTTCGCATTTGCGGGAAAGCTTGATTCGAGCGACTGCAGGGTGACGTGATTCGTCGCCGTCGTGAGCTGACGTTTGGTGAATGTGTCGAGGTTCGCGGCCGGGATCAGACCATCCGCGACGAGCGATCGATAGGCGAACGACTCGGCCATGCCCTCCGCGATCCACCGCACACCGACCATGCAGGCGCTGCCACCGATCGCGTACTGCCAGAGATGGACGAATTCGTGCGCGGCCAGCTCGGTCCGTTCGGTGTCGGCCGTCCACGTGTCGGGAGCGGCTGCGGGTGGGGTCGCCCACGCCGGATTCGAGGTGACGATCCTGAAGCTATCGCCGACGGTTATGCAGCAATACGGCTGCGAGTCATCTGAAACCAACACCTCAACGATCGCCGGCTTGCGCCGGGTGCCGCCTGCGGACGCATCCAGATATGCGCTCGCATGCTGCACGCCTTGGTGCACGAGCGCGATGTCTTTGGCGTTCACCCCGGGGTCGATGCGGAACGTGATCCCGACCGGGTCGGGCGGAGTGGGCGTTGGCATCGTCCCGTCGGGGTTGAGCACGAGCACCTGCCAAAAGACCCCGACGTCCTCAAGCCAGGCGGTGCCCTCGATCAGCGGCCGCACATAGAGGCGGTAGGTGCCGGGAAGTGATGGGGCCTGCAGGTTGAACTGGAACCAGGCGACCTGCCCTGGGCCGACATACGGCGCCGGCTGCAACGCGATGCGGTTGAAGCGTGGCCATCCCGTTGCGGGCGATCCGAGCTGACCGTCACCGCCGAGGATGCTGGGCTGATCTTGCCCCGGTTCGCTTGCCCACGTGCCGAGGTACGCGACCTCGCCCATTCGTGCCGCGACCCAGCCGAGCGAGCCCGAGTTGTAGTAGGCGAGGGTCGCCCGGGCGGTGCCCCCCGGACAGAGGCGCATGTATCCGCTCTGCCCGTACCAGGCCGCGTGGAAACCCGGCAGTTTGGTCGGTGTTGCGACAGGCGGGGCGATGCCGGGGCCGAAGTTTGGGGCGCACGTCGCGGCCGCAGCTTGTTGTGTCGCAGGCGGCAACGTTGTGGCGAAGATCACGACGAGCGAGAGAAGAAGGCGCACCAGTTATTGAACCCACCCCATGGGAAGGCGTTACGGCACGAGCCGCAGCCGTTCGTCCGGTTAGGGTTCAGCCTCTTCGTCGTCGGGCCAGTCGAACTTTGCGAGCGCGGCGCGCGTAATTCCGCCGGTCTTGAACCATCTGTGGCCGTCAGGCTCGCCGCCGGGGCAGTACGCCCATCCGCCTTCTTCTGCGACGTTGAATGGACTCGAGGGATCGACCGGTGGCTTACGACGATGCGTCTTGCGGATACAGATGAATTGGATGAGGGCGCGGTCCATTCTCTATACTCTCAGAGATCGCAGGACGACATGATTGGTCATCTAGGTTTTTACTGAGCGGGTGGCGGGAATCGGACCCGCGATCGAACCTTGGGAAGGTTCTTTGTTACCACTACAACACACCCGCGTGATCGTGATTCTACGACTGGCATACTTTTGCGCGCAGTGGCCTGGAAGAAATCTCCGCCCGAGCTCATCGCAACATTTGAGAAAGCGAAGCCGAGCGACCCTGCCGTCCAGCAGCGTCCGATGTTCGGCTACCCCGCGTTCTTCCTGAACGGGAAGATGTTCGCCGGCACTTTCCAGGACAAGATCGTCGTGAAATTCGGCGACGACCGCAGCATTCCAGGCGCGAACGCCGCAAGAGGGTTCGAGCCGATGGCCGGACGACCGATGACTGGGTTCTTTGTCGTCCCCGAGACTGTCGTGAAGAGTCCGGCCAAGCTCCGTGCCTGGATCGCTCACGCCCATGCCTACGCGAAGACGCTGCCCGTGAAGAAATCGCCCGCGAAGAAATCGCGCTAGCTAACGGACCGGCAATCTCCGCGCGGACAGTGAGATCGACTCCTGCGCCTCGGGCTCAGGCTTTTCTGTCGCGCCGATGATGATGCCGAGCGCGAGCGACAGGATCGCTCCGGTGATCGCCGAGAGCAGCAGCACGCCGTTGGTCGGTCGGTCCGGAGCGTTGTCGAGCATCGAGAGGCTCACCGACAGCATGTAAAGGATCCCCGCGCCCGCGACCACGCCGGCACCGGCGGCCAGGACGTAAAGCGCGAACCAGCGCTTCGGCCGCCGCAGCAGGGTATCGAAGAACGTCCGCAGGAGGCGCGTGACCGTCCACACAGTCAGCCCAGCGATCGTCCAGGCGAGGACCGTCGCGATCCACGTTTCGAGCGTGGCGGTCGCGAGCCGCGACACGAGACCGGCCATCTGCGACCAGAGGACCGACGGATCGAGCTGCGTGCCGAGTGGGCCAAAGCGATCGCCCGGGTTCTGCAGCATCGTGAGGAGAGCGGACTTGACCTCGGCCGCGCGGACCGGATTGAACAGCGATTCCTGTCGCAGTGAAAGCCCGGTCTGCGCGAAGGCGCCGAGGGACTGCACGCCCATCGCGACCGCGACGATCATGGTCAGAGCAGCGCTCGCGGCGACCGTCAGAACACCGGTCAGGCCGAAGCAGGTCGCCATCGTCAGGATCATTGCCGGCGCGAGCCCGAGCGGCGTCAGGACCGGGGTCGCCATTGCCACCGCGATCTGCTCGGCCGGCGCGCTCCGCGCCCAGCAGAACACGCCGAGGATCGCGAGCAGCAGCGCCAGCCCAGGCACGAAGATAAACACGAACGCCGTCACCATGACCCACGCGATCGCGATCGCGATCCCGAGCTGGCCGGCGAATGCGACCACCGCGACAAGGCCGGCCGCAAGCAGCGCTCCGATGAGCTCGAACCCTGTGAGCAGCGCCATCGCGAACACCGGGAGCGCGGCGCAGAGCGAGAAGAACGCTCCGCGGAGTGGCTGGCCGTAGTTCGAAAGCAGCGCGACGACGGGGCTCTGCTCGGTCTTCGGCACGAAGTCCTCGAGCGGGTCGGCCATCACGATTCGTGTGGTCGCGAGCTCCTTGTCGACGTTCTCGATCCGCTGAAGGGCCGTGGCGAAGTCGCTCGCCTTCTGGTAGCGAAGGTTCGGCTGTTTCGCGAGCGCCTTCAGAACGATCGAGTCGAGCTCGCGAGGAAGCGACGGGCGGAGGTGGCTTGGGGGGACCGGCTGCCGGACGACGTGGTCGCGAAGCAAGACCGCCGCATTGGTGCTCGTGAACGGCGGATTGCCGACGAGGCCCTCGTAAAGGACGAGGCCGAGGCCGTACACGTCCGACTGGACCGTCGCGCTCTTTCCCTCGACGCGCTCCGGGGCGACGTACATCGCCGTCGCGTACAGCTGCGGCGTGTCCGCATCCTCCTGAGGCGCTCGCGCGATGCCGAAGTCACAGATCTTCGCGGTGTCATTCGCGTCGAAGAGGATGTTGGCCGGTTTGAGGTCCGCGTGGATGATCCCTTTCGAGTGCGCGAACGCGAGGCCGTTTGCGACTTCGATCGCGATACGGACAGCGTCGCCGGTCTTGAGCGGACCGACCTGCTCGATGCGCTCCTTCATCGACCCGCCCGCCAGGTACTCCATCACGATGAACGGGGAATCGTCGACCTCGCCGACGTCGTAGACCGCGACGATGTTCGGGTGCGAGAGCTGCGCGAGCGCGCGGGCTTCCTTCACGAACATCCTGCGGAGGTTCCCGTCGGCCGCGGCGGCGGGATCGAGGACCTTGAGGGCTACATCGCGATTCAGAGCCTGGTCCCGGGCGAGGTAAACCTGAGAAGATCCACCCACACCGAGCGGCTCCTCGATCTTGTAGCGACCCTGTAGAACCCGCTCCATTCCCAACTCCGTTGCTCTCGCTGGCGCGCCGACTATAACGCCGGCTCTTCGCGTTGCGACATGTGTGAGCGGGTTCGACATGATTCCGCTCTCCGCCCTCGACGCCCAGCCCGTTACGTCAACGGCTATCGCAAAGACGCGTTTTGAGCCGCGACCGAACGGATACCGGAAACTAAGACGCCGGGCAGCTCGCCCGGCGTCACTTCGCTGCGAGGTCTCGTGTTACGGGGTCTTTGTCGTCGTCCCGTTGCCGGTCGTGCTTTTCGCCGGCGTCTTGCGGTCGACGAAGGTTGCGATCTCCGCGGCCACCTTGGTTTTTAGTGTCGCGGCTTGCTCCGCGGTCAGCTTGCTGTCGGCGACCGCTTTGTCGATCCGCGTATTCGCGGCCGTCGTCAGGGCCTGCACCAAACCGTCGCGGCTCTTGCCCTTGTCGGTCGCGATGTCGGCGAGGCTCTTGCCGCTTCGCATCGCAGTCGTGACGTCCTTGAGCGTGACTCCACCGAGGTAGTCCCGCGCGGTCTGCAGCATGTCACCGAGGAACGCCTTCACATTCGGCACGACCGCTCGCGCCACGCCCGCGGGCTTTGTTGGCCAGGTGCGATCGACGAAGGTGTTGATCTCCGCAGCGAGGCCGTCACGCAAGGTCTTGGCCTGCGGGTCCGTGATCTTCTGGTCGGTGAGAGCCTTGGTGATGTCCGCATTAGCGGCCGTCGAGAGCGCGGCGACCAAGCCGCCCCTGCTCTTGTTCGGAGTCGCATCGGCGAGCTTGCCGAGGCTCGTACCGGGAAGCTTCACGACGAGATCTTTCTGCGTAAACCCGAGATACGTCGCCGACTCGCCGAGGAGGTCGCGTACGACGTTGGCGGTGCGCACCTTCGCCGTCGTCGCGTCCTTCGCCGCCGCGAGGATCGCATCTTCCTGGGCCTGCGTGATAACGCTCTTCTGGACAAGACCGTCGAGGAGCTGCTTGAGGCGGTCGCCGCCTTTGTCCTCGCCCATCACGGCCGAGGCCGCGGGCGCGATCGCCGAGACGACCGTCGTGGAGGCGTCCGTACCAAAGGCGCCAAGGGCCGCCGCGCCGAACAGTCCGACGCTTCCGATGCCTGTCGCCACCGCCAACGTGAGCTTCTGCCGCATCGTCCTCACCTTCGTCCGCCTCCTTGTAACGCTCTGGCCTGGGTACCACCGGTCTAACGCATCCGTTTCCAAAACCGTGGCGTCTTAGTGGCGTCAGCGTCCAGTCCTTACACGCCGCTAACATCCGTACCAGTCCGTGCGGATTTCGTTCGCGGCCGCCGAGGTCGCCCCCTACGCCAAGGTCGGCGGCCTTGCCGACGTCGCGGGCTCTCTGCCGCAGGCCCTTGCCTCGCTCGGACACGACGTCACCGTGTACATGCCGTATCACCGCTCGATAGACGCACAAAAGTTCGGGATCTCGACATCCGGCGCGCGGACCCACTCCATTCCGTACGGCGCGGCGCGCGCTCGCATCGAGTATCCGGAGATCTCCGGCGACGGGATTAGAACCGTGTTCGTGCGCAGCGTGCGCATCGGACGCGACAAGGTCTACGGATACGACGACGATGCGAAACGCTATGCGCTCTTCTGCCGGGCCGTCCTCGAAGATCTGGCCGCGACTCCCCCGGATGTCGTGCACGCGCATGACTGGCATGCAGCGCTTCTCGTCCCGCTCGCGGCGCGGGCCCGTCAGCTGCGAAAAGCGGCGACCGTGTTCACGATCCACAACCTCGCGTACCAGGGACGGACGAGCGCCGAGGTTCTGAAGCTGGTTGGACTTCCGCGAGCGCGCCTACCGATCGAGGATCGAGGCGAGGCCAACCTCATGGCTCGCGCGATCGCGACGGCGGACATCGTGTCGACGGTCAGCGAACGTTACGCCGAGGAGATCCTCACACCTGAATTCGGAGAGCGGCTCGACGGCCTCCTTCGGAAACGGCGAGCTGATCTGTGGGGGATCACCAACGGGATCGACACGAAGTTCTTCGACCCGGCGCACGACACGCACATCGCGGCGCGCTATGACGCCGACGATCAGAGCGGGAAGGCGATCGACAAGTCGGCGCTCCAGAAGGAGACGAGCCTCGATGTCGACGCGGCGGCGCCCGTCTTCGGCGTCATCGGCCGGCTCGTCGAGCAGAAGGGCGTGGACCTTCTCACCGCCGTCGCGCCGTGGCTTCTCGAGAAGGGTGGGCAGCTGGTCGTCCTTGGAACGGGCGATCCCGCGTATGAGCAGAAGTGGCGCGACCTCGCCGCGAAAAGCAAAGGGCGACTCGCGCTCACCCTCGGTTTCGATGCGGCGCTCGCGCAGCGGATCTACGCGGGGTCCGACCTTTTCCTGATGCCGTCGCGCTTCGAACCGTGCGGTCTCGGCCAGCTCATCTCGCTCCGCTACGGAACGATCCCCGTGGTCCGCGCGGTCGGTGGTCTCGCGACCACCGTTCGGGACGTGGATGCCAACCCGAGGGGCAACGGCTTCTCGTTCACGAAGTACGAGGCGGCCGCGTTCTCCGACGCGATCGCTCGCGCCCTTCATCGCTATAGGGCCGGCGGCGAGCCGTGGCGACAGCTGCGCACCCGGGCGATGCGGGAGGACCACTCGTGGCCGGCGGCGGCAAAGCGGTATGTCGAGATGTACGCGGCCGCGGCAAAGGCGCGGCGGGCGGCATGACAACGGACACGCGGCCATCCATCGCGGAGCTCGAGGAGCGGATTGCGGCACTGCCTCCTG